>VBAE01000084.1:3241-24551 GCA_005882415.1 Alphaproteobacteria bacterium
CGCCGATGTCGCTCGCCCACGGCCTGCTCGCCGCCGAGATGGGGATGAACCTGCAGATGGCGCTCGGCCAGAAGCGCTTCCTCCTCCTCCACGCTGCGACGGTCGAGCGGGACGGGCGGGCCCTGCTGATGACCGGGGAGTCGGGGGCGGGGAAGTCGACGCTTGCCGCTCTGCTCGGCGAGCGCGGCTGGCGGCTGATGGGGGACGAGTTCGCTCTGCTCGACCTGGAAGGGGGGCTGCTCCACCCATTCCCGCGGCTGATCAGCCTGAAGAACCAGGCGATCGCGTTATTCGACCATGTCGAGCCCGAGCGGCTCGGGCCGCTGCTTCGGGGGACGCCGAAAGGCACTATCCGCCACCTCCGCCCGAATAAGCAGGCGGTGGAAGCGATGACCGAACCGGCGCGGCCGGCGCTGATCCTGTTCCCGCGTTATGGCCGCAAGCTCGAGCCGGCGGTTCGGCCGGTCGGCGCGGCGGAGGTGTTCGTCAGGCTGACCCAGGCCTCGACCAATTATGTCGCGCTGGGGGAGCGGGGGTTCGCCAGCCTCACCGGGCTTATCGGCGCCTGCCCGGCACGTGCGGTGGATTATCCCGACACCGACAGCGCCTTGGCCTTGGTCGAAGAGCTGTGGAGCGCCTTGCGGTGAGGCCGGCGCTGCTCCTCACCCGGCTGCTTGCCGAGCCGTCCCTTGTCGCGGGGCTGAAGGTAGATTGGACGTCACTGCTCACCGCCGCCCGGGCGGAGTCGCTGCTCGGAACGCTCGCCTTCCGCCTCCAGGGCCAGGCGCTACCCGACCCGGTGGAGGCGATCCTCGCCTCCGTCCGCGCCGATGCCGCGCAGGGAAAGGTGCAGGCGCTTTGGGAGGCGGAGATGGCGCGGCGGGCGCTTGTCCCGGCCGGGGTGGAGGCGATCCTGCTCAAGGGCACCGCTTATGCCGCCGCTGGCCTCGATCCCGCCGAGGGCCGCTCGATCGGCGATCTCGACATCCTCGTGCCCAGGGCGTCGCTGCCGCAAACGGAGCAGGCGCTGCTCGCGGCCGGCTGGGAATGGGTGAAGGAGGACGCTTACGACGACCATTATTACCGGACCTGGATGCACGAGCTGCCGCCGCTGATCCACCGCGAGCGGGACCGGATGATCGACGTCCACCACACGATCCTCCCGCTCACCGCGCGCCGCCGGCCCGACCCCGAAGCGATGGTCGCCGCAAGCGTGCCGCTCCCCGACGGTCTGCGCGTCCTCTCGCCCGAGGACATGATCTGCCACGCCGCCGCCCACCTGTTCGCGGACGGGGACCTGGCGGGGGGCCTTCGCAACCTCTGGGACATCGACCGGCTGCTCCGCCAATTCTCCGCGGCGGACGGCTTCTGGCGGCGCCTCCACGAGCGGGCCTCGCTCCACCAGCTCCTCGCGCCGGTGCACCGCGCCGGCCGGCTCGCCAACGACCTCTACGGAACGCCCCTCCCGGAGGGCTGGCGCGTCTGGGACCGCGCCGACCCGCTCTACCGCGCCCGCCTACTCGCCCGCGACGGCTGGGGCCGTACGACCCGCCCCGCGCTCCGCTTCGGCTTCTACGTCCGCTCGCACTGGCTGCGCATGCCGCCCGCGATGCTCGCCCGCCACCTGCTCAAGAAAGCGCGGCGCTGAGCCCAATGCAGAACGGCCCCGGAAGCCTGCTTCCGGAGCCGTTCCCTTTCCTTCCAGTCGCTTAGAAGGCGTTGCTGAGCACCGCGCCGATGAGGCCGCTGACCACCGCGACCAGGACCGCGTCATTGCCGGACTGCACCCAGCGATAGCCGCGGGGCGCGTCGTGGAGGCGGTAAGCGCGCGGGTTGCTGATCACCCGGTAGTTGGTCGCATAGCGGTTGTCGAAACGCTGGCCGCGCTGCCACTTGCGGCTCTGGACCTGGCGGACCTTGACCATTTGGCGGCCGCGGTCGTTGCGGGTCACCACCCTGGTCTGCTCGCTGTGGCGGACCTGCTGGCGGCCATTGTCATAGCGGCCGTAGGGGGCGGCTGCAGCCGGGACGGCGAGGATCGAAGCGGCGGCGGCGGCGAGGATGAGCTTCTTCATTTCCATTCTCCTGTGTGGCGCCGTCGATCGGCGTTGATGGAGAAATGGACCCCGAGCGTCGCACATCTATCTCGGCAGACGGGGAAAAGTGTCGCGATTTGTATCAGGCGAACCGTTCTTTAATCCCGCTCGTGCATATTCTCCCTGCTTTTCAACGGGGGTGACGATGCGGGCTGTGCTTTTGGGGATGACTGCGCTCGGCTTGAGCGGCGCTGCGGTGACCGGCCTTTCGGGCTCGGACTTCGACCGCACAGTCGCCAGATCGCCGAACGAGGTCTATTCGGCTTTTTCCGCAATCGCGCCCGAGGGCACGGAGACGCGAGAGAGTTCCGACGTGCCCGGCGGCTCGATCACGGTCAAGGTCGACAAGGAGCCGGGAAGCGCCATCCATTATGAAATCCGGTCCGGCAACGATTCCGTCGTCACCGTCGATCTCGACTTCGCCTCCGCCCAGGGGGGCGCAGCGACCCGGCTGACCGGCGATTTCGACATCAACAAGGCCGCTCTGGGCAAGATCCTGCAGAAGGACGGCACGCCGCTCGTTGCCGTTCCGGATTTCGTTTATGACCGGATCTTCTCCGAATATATGTCCGACGCGGTGAAGCAGATCGAGGCCGGTCAGTCGCTCGCGGCGCCGTCTATGGCATCGGCGGGGATCAGCGAGGCGGACAGTAGCAACGCCGCGGAGCGCCGTGCGGAAATGCGCAGCGACATGCGCGAAGCCGCCGCCCCGGTGGCCAGCGCCAAGCCCATGGTCGATCCGAACCAGTCCGCGCGGGAATATCGCGCGGTGGGCGGGGGCGGTGCCGGGAATTCTGACCTCGGTCTCTGCCGCCTTGCTCGCGAGCGCCTCAAGCTCCGCATCGGGCACCTTGCCGCGAAGGGTCTCCCTCGCGACTTCGAGGATGGCGTCGTCGCTGTCGCGGAGGCGCAGGGTGTGGCGGGGGAGGCCGGCGGCGCGGAGCAGGACGCTCAGCCATTTGCCGTCCCAGGAGGGCGCGCTGGCGAGGAGATCGTGGCCGTCCAGCACAGTGACCATGCGGTGCGCCACTTCCTCGTGCGGGGTGCCGGCCCGCTCCAGTTCGTCGCGCGAAATGCCGTGGATCGCCGCCGCCTTCGGGTCCCACTCCGTCCAGTTGGGCGCCGGGCGGATCAAATGGCTTTCCGAAGCGCCGTCCTCGAAGATCCAGGCCACCTCGACCGGATAGCTCTGCTTCGACAGCGACGAGGCTTCGAAATCGAGGAAGACCAGCATCGCTACAGCCGCTCCAGCGTGGGGATCAAATCCTCATAACGATCGATCACCGCATCCGCGCCGAGCGCTTCCACCGGCCGGTCGGAGAAGCCGAAGCTGACCGCGACCAGCTTTACGCCCGCCGCCCGGGCGGTGTCGGCATCGACGATCGAATCCCCAACGAAGGCGCCGCGGCCGCCGCCGGCGCGGGCGATGGCTTCGTGCAGGGGGCGGGGGTCGGGCTTGCGGACTCCGCACGTGTCACCGCCGACGATCGCGTCGAACCGCCCGCGCCAGGCGAGCGCGTCGAGCAGCAAATGGGTCAGCCGCTCCGGCTTGTTGGTGCAGATGGCGAGGCGGACGCCGCGGGCCTTCAGCGCATCCAGCGCCTGCTCGACGCCCGGATAGGCGCGGGTGCCGACGCAGATATTGGCGGCATAATAGTCGATCAGCGTCGGAAAGGCGGCCTCGACCAGGGCCTCATTGCTCTCCCCGGTCTCGGCGAGCCCGCGCCTCAGCAGCGCCCGGGCGCCGTGGCCGATCAGGTTGCGCACCTCTTCCGCCGGCACCTCCTTCCGCCGTCGAAGGGAAAGCCGGTCATCGACCGCGGCGGTGGCTTCATAAAGTTGGTTTCGCAATCTTTTCGTGCCATTGCGCGGCCAAGCAGAGGGAGCCCGATGAACCCGCCACGGCCGTTCGCCGCTGTGATCCTTGCCGCCGGCAAGGGCACGCGCATGAAATCCGACATCCACAAGGTGCTTCACCCGATCGCCGGGCGGCCGATGATCGAGCATCTGCTCGCCGCTCTGGCCGGCCTCGGCGCCACCCGCACGGTGGTCGTGGTCGGAAGCGGCCGCGACCAGGTCGAGCCGGTGGTCCGCGCGCATGGCGGCGACACCGTCGTCCAGGAGCCGCAGCTCGGCACCGCCCATGCCGTCCGCCAGGCCGAGGGTTTGCTTTCGGACTTCGACGGCGATGTCCTCGTCCTCTATGCCGACGTGCCTTTGGTCGAGGCGCAGACGATGGTTCGGATGCTGGAGCGGCTGAACGCCACTGATTCGCCCGCCGCCGTCGTGCTCGGATTCCGCCCCGCCGACCCGCTCGCTTACGGCCGGGTGATCGCCCATTCGGACGGCACTATCGCCAAGATGGTCGAATATAAGGACGCCACGGAAGAAGAGCGGCGCGAGGACCTGTGCAATTCGGGGCTTCTCGCCGCCCGTTCCGCCGAGCTCTGGCCGCTCCTTGCCGCGGTCCGCGACGACAATGCGGCGGGCGAATTTTATCTCCCCGACATCGTCATGCACGCCGCCGCCGCCGGCCGCCCCTCGCGCGCCGAACTCGCAGCGCTGGAGGCGCGCTGGCAGGAGCGGCGGCGGGAGAGGGCGATGGCGGACGGCGTGAGCCTGGTCGCTCCCGAGACGGTGTGGTTCTCGTTCGACACGGAGATCGGCCGCGACACCGTGGTCGAGCAGAACGTCGTCTTCGGCCCGGGCGTGGCGGTGGGCGAGGGCGCGCGCATCCGGGCGTTCAGCCATCTCGAAGGCGCCCGGGTGGCAAAGGGTGCAGAGATCGGCCCTTATGCCCGCCTCCGCCCCGGCGCCGACATCGGCGAGAAAGCGAAGGTGGGCAATTTCGTCGAGGTCAAGAAATCGCGCCTCGCCGCCGGCGCCAAGGCCAACCACCTCTCCTACATCGGCGATGCCGAGGTGGGCGCGGGCGCGAATATCGGCGCGGGCACGATCACCTGCAATTATGACGGCTTCTTCAAATATAAGACGGTGATCGGCGAGGGCGCCTTCATCGGCTCGAACAGTGCCCTGGTCGCGCCCGTCACCATCGGCGACGGCGCGATCGTCGGCGCCGGCTCGGTCGTCACCGCCGATGTCGAAGCGGACGCGCTGGCCTTGGCCCGAGGCACGCAGCAGGCCCGCCCCGGCTGGGCCGCCCGCTTCCGAGCTGCGATGAAGGCGAAGAAGGGGCGCTAGGACCCGTCACCCCGTCATTGCGAGCGAAGCGAAGCAATCCAGTGTAGCCTCGGAGGCCCATGGATTGCCGCGTCGCTTCGCTCCTCGCAATGACGGTTACCCCGCTGGGGTGACCACCGTGTCGGAGGAAACAGTCGCGCTCGCCCGCTTGGCGTCGAGATTGTCGAGGGGGATGCGCTGGCCGTTGAGGTCTAGATAGCCTGTCGCCAGCGCCGGCTCCGACTTGCCGCCGCGGGCGGCTTCGGCTTGGCCGGGCGTGCCGGCCGGTGCCACCACGCGGGCGTCGATGGTGAGCGGCTGGGTGAGGCGGATGGCGACATGGTCGGCGCCCTTGGCGGCCTTGCCGACCACCTCGATCGCCACCAGAGTCTTCGCCGGGATGGTGCAGCAGGCGGCGGGGGCCGCCTCCTGCACTTCGGCGCGCGGGTCGGGGAGGAACATGTTCTGCGCAGCGGCGACGCCGCCCGCGAACAATAGAGCGGCCGCTCCACCTGCCAGAAACGCTCGAATCATCTCAAAACCCCTTCAAAGCTTCGGCCGGAACGCTAGCGGCCCCGGGCAAACGGTCAACGGCTAAGCTCAGGCGCCCTTGCGCAGCTGGGCCCGCCGGTCCGCGATATATTGAAGCTCGCCCTTCGCCTTGGCGTCGTTCGGGTCCATCTTCAGCGCCTCGTTCAGCCGCTTCTCCGCCTCGTCCAGCTTGCCTTGCTCGATGAGGATGAAGGCCATCCCCCTCAGCGCCCGGGTTCCGTCGAACACCTTGGCCTCGTCCGGAGAGAATTCGGCGGCGTCGAGCGCCCTCGCGAACATGTCCAGCGCGGCCGGGAAATCCTTGTTGTTCTTGTGCCATTCGGCGAGCTCGCCGAGATAATGGGAGTTCATCGGCGAGAGGGCGAGGGCCTTGTCGTACATCGGCTTGGCCTCCGCCGGGCGGTTCAAGTCGATCAGCGCGAAGCCTTTCAGGAAGTAAGCGAGCGACCAATTCTCGCCATAGACCACGGAGTCCCGCTTCTGCTGGACGGCGAGCCCGCTGTAGACGATTGCCTCCGCCGTCGAGCGGCTGTTGAAGATCAGGCGGGTGTCGCTCCCATGGACGCGTTCGCGATCCGCGATGAGCTTGTCGAGAATCGAAATGGCCTCGGCCGGCTTGCCGCTCGTGATGAACGCCGAGGCCGCGTCGATCGCCTTGCTCTCCGCCGCCTGGTCTATGCCCGCGACCGGCCCCGCCTGGGTCGCGACCTGGCTCTGCGCCGCCTGGAGCGGGGCCAAGAGGCCGAGCAGGATCAGTGCCGGCCACAGCTTCCATCTCGTCGTCATCGTGACCTCCCCCTTTACCTTTTGAAGCTAAGGGACTTTTCGGCCGCTGTCAGCCGCCTTTGTCAGCCCCTTTGCGGGGCGTGCGCCGGGCGCTACAGCGGCCCGGCCCGTAGGTGTGGAGAAGCCAGTTTTATGTGTGGGATCATCGGAATCGTCGGCCATGGCGAAGTTGCCGGGCGGCTGTTCGACGGGCTGAAGCGGCTTGAATATCGCGGCTACGATTCCGCCGGGCTCTGCACCATCGTCGACGGACGCCTCGAACGCCGCCGCGCCGAGGGCAAGCTCGACAATCTCGCGAAGGTGCTGGCCGAGGACCCGCTGCCGGGCGAGGTCGGCATCGCCCACACGCGCTGGGCCACCCACGGCGCCCCCACCCGCGACAACGCCCACCCGCATGCGACCGCGGAAGTGGCGCTGGTCCACAACGGCATCATCGAGAATTTCCGGCCGCTCCGCGAGGAGCTGCTCGCCGAAGGGCGGACCTTCGAGAGCGAGACCGACACCGAGGTCGTCGCCCATCTCGTGAGCCGCGAGATCGAGGGGGGCGCTTCGCCGCGGGAGGCGGTGAGCCGCACGCTGAAGCGAATCCACGGCGCCTTCAGCCTCGCGATCCTGATGAAGCGCTGGCCGGACATGCTGATCGGCGCCCGCCTCGGCTCGCCTTTGGTCGTCGGCTATGGCGAGGACGAGACCTATCTCGGCTCCGACGCGCTGGCGCTCGCGCCGCTGACCCAGAAGATCGCCTATCTCGAGGAAGGCGACTGGGTCGTCATCACCCGCGACGGCAGCCAGATCTACGATCGCGACGACAATCCGGTGGAGCGCGCGGTCACCCATTCGGGCGCGAGCGCGGCGCGGATCGAGAAGGGCAATCACCGCCACTTCATGCAGAAGGAGATTTTCGAGCAGCCGACCGTGGTCGCGCAGACCCTCGGCTCCTATCTCCGCCCGCTGGAGCAGAAGGTCGCCCTCCCCGACATGGACGTCGATTTCGCCGACGTGCCGCGGATCACCATCGTTGCCTGCGGGACCAGCTTCTACGCCGGCATGGTCGCCAAATATTGGCTGGAGCAGTTCGCCCGCGTCCCGGTCGAGCTCGATATCGCGTCGGAGTTCCGTTACCGCCAGCCGGTGCTCGAGAAAGGGGGGATGGCCCTGTTCATCTCGCAATCCGGCGAGACCGCGGATACGCTCGCAGCGCTCCGCCACGCCCGCGCCGAAGGGCAACGGATTGCCGTCGTCGTCAACGTCCCCACCAGCTCGATGGCGCGGGAAGCGGACATCCTCCTCCCCACCCATGCGGGGCCGGAGATCGGAGTCGCCTCGACCAAGGCCTTTACCTGCCAGCTCGCGGTCCTCGCCGCCCTCGCCGCCAAGGTGGCGCGCGACAAGGGCCGGCTGACCCAGGAGGAGGAGCAGGAGATCGTGCTTCACCTCACCGAAGCGCCGGCGGCGATGAACGCGGCGCTCCGCCACGACGAGGAGATCGAGGCGATGGCGCCCATCGTCGCCCGCGCCCGCGACGTCCTCTATCTCGGCCGCGGCCCGGAATATCCGATGGCGATGGAAGGCGCGCTTAAATTGAAGGAGATCAGCTACATCCACGCCGAAGGCTATGCCGCCGGCGAGATGAAGCACGGCCCGATCGCCCTCATCGACGACAATGTCCCCGTCATCGTCCTCGCGCCTTCGGGGCCTTTGTTCGAGAAGACGGTGTCCAACATGCAGGAAGTCCAGGCGCGCGGCGGGCGGGTGATCCTGATCTCCGACGCGGAGGGCCTCGCCCTCGCCGCCGACGACCGGATCGTCGCGACCATCGAGATGCCCAAGGTCCACCCCCTGATCGCGCCTCTGGTCTATGCGATCCCGGTCCAGCTCCTCGCTTATCACGTAGCGGTGGCGAAGGGCACGGACGTCGATCAGCCGCGCAACCTGGCGAAAAGCGTCACCGTCGAATAGCCGTTCGTCGACGCAAGGCCGCAAAAACAACGCTTTGCAGAAGACGTGCGGCGGTTGGCAGACGTTGCGTCGCGCCCGGCGTGGCTTCGGTTCACGGATGCTCCCAACACAGGGAGCAACGCACATGACCTTCAAACCCATCGCTTTCGCCGCCGCCGCCTGCCTTGCCGGCACGCTGTCAAGCTCCGCCTTCGCGGCGCCCGCAACCTCCTCGCTGTGCAATGCCGCCGGCAAGGTGGAAGTGCTCTCGCGCGCGTCCTCGGTCGATTGCGGCGACGGCGCGGCGCAGGAGATGAAGGCGCTGCGCAAGGCGCGCGGGCTCTATAGCAACAACGTCCTCATCGACTGGAAGGACAAGATGGCGATCGAGACCCGGATCGAGAATCGTCTTCGCGTCCTGTCGCAGCAGCAGAGCGCGACCCGCGGCTGACGGGTCATTTCCTCCATTTCGGACCCAACTGCCTGAAACGTTCCGCGAACCAGGGCCGAATTCCCTCCGCTTCGGATATGCTCCGCCGAGAGCCCGAGCGGCCGCATTCCTAGGCTCCTCTCCGTCGGCCCGCCCCCTGCGGGCCCCGGGGAGGAGCTTCTTTCATGCACATCCAGATGCGCGCCGCCGGCGCAGCATTCGCGCTCGCGCTCGCGTTCGCCGCCGCGCCGGCCGCGGCCAAGGGGAGCAGCGTGGCCGCGATCAAGCAGCGCATCATCGATGCCTCGATCGCGGACTATCCCGGCAATTGCCCCTGCCCCTATAACAGCGCCAGCAACGGCAGCCGCTGCGGCAAGCGCAGCGCCTGGAACCGGGCCGGCGGCTATTCGCCCAAATGCTTCCCGAGCGACGTCACGGCGGCCGAGGTCAAGGCGTGGCAGAGGCGCTAGGGCGGGCAGATTGCGGAAGTGCCGTAACTTGCCGTATCGCCCCGCTCGTTTCTCCGATACGCTCCCGTGATATTTGAACGAATCTTCGGGGGAGGATCGACATGGGCGGGTTCAGGCAGATCGCATCGCATGTTCCCGTCTTTGTCTTCGGCGGACGCATAGCGACGCGGATTCTTCGGCTCGCCGGCATAGCCGCTGCAGGAAGCGCGGCGTTCGCGGTCGCAGGCCAAAGCGGCGCCCAGCCCAGCGCCTCCGGCCCGGTCTGGCTCGACCAGAATTGGAGCGCCACCGAGCGCGCCTGGTTCCACCATGCCGCCCAGGGCACCTCGACCATCCCCGTCCCCTACGAATGGTTCATGGCGCTGGAGCAGCCCGATTCCCGCGGCATGCTCGCCGACCCGGCCTATCTCGACCAGTTCGGATTCATCCCCAGCCCGCGCGGCGACGGCAATCCGGACGGGCTTCCGATCGGCTTCGCCCGCTCCGACAGCATCGATCCCGCAAACGGCCAGCGCATCAGCCAGATCGGCTTCAGCTGCGGCGCCTGCCACACCGGCCGCATCGATTATCGCGGCGTCAACATGCTGATCGACGGCGGCCCGGCGCTGACCAATCTGGGCATGTTCCGCAACGCGCTGGCCAAGTCGCTCGCCAAGGCGGCCGACCTCAGGAACGGCAATTTCGACCGCTTCGCGCGGCGGCTGCTCCCGAACGCGCAGCCCCTCAGCAAAGAGCGGGTAGAGCTGTGGAAGAAGCTCACCGGCGGCCTGATCAAGGGCCTCATCGCCAAGCTCGAGCTAGACGGCCGCGGCCAGGGCACGGTCGAGGAGGGCTTCGGCCGGCTCGACGCGCTCAACCGAATCGGCAACGAGGTCTTCGCCAATCAGATGGGCCGCCCGGACAATTTGAAGGCGCTGACCGCCCCGGTTGCCTATCCGCATATCTGGGACACGAGCTGGTTCGACTGGGTCCAGTATAACAGCTCCATCGAGCAGCCGATGGTCCGCAACGCGGGCGAGGCGATGGGGGTCAGCGCCAAGGTCAATTGGGGGAAGGGGAGCACCCCGCTGTTCACCTCGACGGTACCGGTCGACAATCTCCACCGGATCGAGAGCAGCATCGCCGGCCCCCGCCAGCCGCAGGAGGGGCGCCAGTTCACCGGCCTTCGCGCACCGGCCTGGCCGGGGAACATCCTGCCGCCGGTCGACGCGGCCCTCGCGGAGCGGGGCGCCGGGCTGTACCGCGAAATGCATTGCGGCGGCTGCCACCTCCCCGCGCCGAACACCGAGGAATTCTGGACGGGCAACCACTGGACTCCGGCCAATGCCGCCGGCGAGCGCTATCTCGCATTGAAGGTGATCCCGGTCAGCGCCGTCGGCACCGACGAAGCGCAGGCGGCCGATATGGACAAGCGCACCATCGTCGCGTCGAAGTCGATCGGCTTCCCGAACGCGATCCGGGCGAGCGGAAGCCGGGACGCCGTCTACGGCTTCGGCGGAGCGCTCGGCTCCGCGGTCGAGAAGGTGGTGAACCGCTGGTACGATACGAACAACATCCCTGCCGCCCAGCGCGAGTCGATGAACGGCAACCGGCCCAACGGTATCCGCAGCCGCTTCCCCAACCAAAGCGGCGTCCTCGCTTACACCGCGCGGCCATTGGACGGCATCTGGGCGACCGCGCCCTATCTCCACAACGGCTCGGTCCCGACCCTCTACGACCTGTTCTCGCCCTACAACGAGCGCCCGGCGAGCTTCTGGCTCGGCAATCGCGAGTTCGATCCCGTGAAGGTCGGCTACCGCACCGACAAGATCCCCAACGGCTTCCTCCTCGTCGCCCGCGACGCGCAGGGCCGGGCGGTGCGCGGCAATTGGAACGGCGGGCACCTCTTCGAAACCCCCGCCGCCGGAGCCGCCCGCCGCCCAGGCACCATCGGCCGCGGCCTCACCCCGGACGAGCGCCGCGCTTTGGTCGAATATCTGAAGACGCTGTAGGCTCCGTCATTGCGAGGAGCGAAGCGACGCGGCAATCCAGTCTGACTCCGAGGCCGCACTGGATTGCTTCGCTTCGCTCGCAATGACGACCTGAGTTAGCCCAGCTTGAACAGGCCCTTCGCCGCCTCGACCTCGTCGCGGATGAAGCGGACGACGGCTTTCACCCGGGCCAGGCCGGCGAGATCCTGGTGGACGGTGAGCCAGAGCGAGCGGGTGAGGCTGACCTCGTCCGCCAGCACCCGCATTAGTCCCGGCTCGCCGCCTGCGAGGAATGCGGGAAGGACGCACAGGCCCGCCCCGGCGAGCGTCGCTCGGAGCTGGGCGACGAGGTTCGAGCTCTCCACGGACGTGGTGCCGCCCGGCGCGACATGCTGGAGGAAATCGAGCTCCGGAAAATGGAGCAGCTCGCCGATATAGCTGACGAAGACGTGGCGGCGCAGATCCGCCGCGCTCCCGATCGGCGCCGCCCGCTCGAGATAAGAGGGCGCGGCGTAGAGGGCGAGGTCGTAGTCGATCAGCTTCGAGACGGTTAGGCGCCCCGCGGGAGGCCGGCTGACCGAGACGACCACATCCGCGTCGCGCCGCGACAGGCTGAACACGGCCGAAGCGGCCACGAGCTGCACGGTCAGCCCCGGGTGGAGCGCCTTGAGCTTGGCCGCCCGCGGGGCGAGGAAATAGCTTCCGAAGCCCTCCGGCGAACCGATTCGGACCGCGCCCTCGACCAGGGCCGCGCTTCCGCCCACGGAATCGGCGGCGCCGATCGCAAGCCGCTCCATCTCCTCGGCGCTGGCGAGCAGCCGCCGGCCCTCGTCGGTGGGCGTGTATCCGGAGGGGCTCCGGTCGAACAATTTGGCGCCGAGCGCATGCTCTAGCCCCGCCAGCCGCCGGGATAGAGTCGAATGGTCGAGCCCGAGCCGGGCGGCGGCCGCGGTCAGCCGCCCGCTCCGTGCCACGGCGAGGAAGCTCTTCAGGTCGTTCCAGTCGAACTCGGCCATATGTGAACTTCCGCACAGCGGTTGCGGGACATTCCCCATGGAATTGCGCCGCCCCTTATGAGAGAGGGGCGCACCCCATACAAGAGGAAGCACCCATGTTCGAGGCTCAGGCGGCCGCGGCGAACGCCGAACGCGATTTGATCGTTGGCGAAATGCAGCATGCGGATTTCCGCACACCGGCCGATCCCGAGGCCGGCTGGGCGATGCGCAACCCGGACCGGGCCGCCCTCTTCCTCTTCGTCACCCCCCGCGACTGCGGCGCGCTCGAGGAACTGATGGCGCTGTGAGAGCGCTTGGGGCAGGAGAGGTCGCCATGCCCACTTCCCCGATCTTCAAGCTTCCCGACAGCATCCCGACCCCGTCCGAGCTCGCCGAAGCCTGGTCGAAAGTGGTCGCCAACGCCATCCAGCTCGCCGGCGCCGCCACCGAGCGTTCGCTGAGCCCACAGGCGCCCAAGCCGTTCGACGCCGCCGCTCCGGCCCGCGCCTTCGGTGCCTTCGCCGCCCATCTCTTCGCCAATCCGTCCGAGCTCCTCGCCGCCCAGCAGAAGGCGGCCTCCGACTGGATGAAGCTCTGGACCAATGCCGCCGCGCGCGCCGCCGGCGCGGAGGCCGAGCCCGTAATCGCCCCCGAGCGGGGCGACCGCCGCTTCAAGGACCCGGCCTGGGATGAGGAGCCGGTCTTCGACTATCTGAAGCAGGCCTATCTGCTCACCGCCCGCCGCGCTGCCGAGCTGATCCAGGGCGCCGAGGGGCTGGACGAGGCGACCCGGACCAAGGTCGACTTCTTCACCCAGCAATATCTGAACGCGCTCAGCCCCGCGAATTTCGCCTTCACCAACCCCGAGGCGATCCGCCGCGCGATCGACACGGGCTCGCTCAGTCTCCTCTCCGGCCTCGCCAATTTGCTCGCCGACGCCGCGTCCGACGCGGGCCTGGTCCAGCGCCGGGCATCCGAAGAGTTCGAGCTCGGCGTCACCATCGCCGCCACCCCGGGCAGCGTCCTCTACCAGAACGCGCTGATGCAGCTCATCCAATATTCGCCCACGACGGACGAGGTGTACCGGCGCCCGGTCCTCTACGTGCCGCCGCTGGTGAACAAATATTACCTGCTCGACCTCCAGCCCAAGTCGAGCCTGATCCGCTGGCTGGTCGAGCAAGGCCACACCGTGTTCGTCGTCTCCTGGGTCAATCCCGGCCCCGAACTCGCCGACATGGACATCGCCGATTATATCAAGCTCGGCCCCGTCGCTGCGCTGGACGCGATCGAGAAGGCCACCGGCGAGCGCGAGGTCGATATGTTCGGCTTCTGCATGGGCGGCACCCTCGTCGCCATCGCGCTGGCTTACCTTGCCGCGAAGGGGGAGGGCGACCGCGTCGCCTCCGCCACCACCATCGGCACCTTGTTCGATTTCTCGAACCTGGGGCAATGGGCCGCCTTCACCGAGCCGGAGCAGCTCCGCGCGATGGAGCGGCATCTGCTGCACAAGGGCTTCCTCGCCTCGCAGGACCTCCAGGCCCTGTTCTCCGCGGTGCGCGCCAACGACCTCATCTGGTCGTCGGTGGTGAACCATTATCTGATGGACCGCGAGGCGCCGCCCAGCGACATCCTCTACTGGTTCGCCGACGGCGCCCACATCCCGCGCGCCTTCCTCCTCTCCTGGGCGCACGACATATTGCGCGGCAACAAGCTGCGCGAGCCGGGCGGCCTGGTCCTCGACGGCGTCGCGATCGACCTCGGCAAGGTCGAGACTCCGCTGACCGCGATCAGCCTCAAGGACGACCATGTCTCCGCCTGGACGGCGACCTACGACAGCGCCCGGCTGTTCGGCGGCGACGTGACCTTCATGCTCGGCGGAAGCGGCCACAATGCCGGCGTGATCAACCCGCCCAGCGCCAACAAGCACGGCTATTGGACCAACGACGCCCTCCCCGAGACGGCCGAGCAATGGCTCGAAGGGGCGATCCGCAACGAAGGCAGCTGGTGGCCCTGGTGGCAATCGCGGTTAAGCGACGGCGGCAAGGCGGAGAAAGTCCCGGCCCGGGTGCCGGGCGACGGCGAGCTGGCGGTCATGGAGCCTGCCCCAGGGAGCTACGTCCGCAATCGGGGCTGAGTTGGCGCGCCAGATGTGCTATGGCGAGTCCCATGCCGCGCAACCTGCCCTGGAACGACCCACGCGACTTCTGCGACCTCTTCCCGAGGAGGCGGGGCCGTCCGTTCGACATCCTCGCCGCAATGCTGGCGATGAAGACCCCACGCCGCCGCCGCCCGCCATCACCCGGCGGTGATCTCCTGCCCGAGCCGGTAGAACCACCGAGGCCAAGCCCCCTCTCCGGCGGCGCCGCGGCTGAGCTCGAGTTCGACGAATAGTCCTCCCCGCGCGAAGCGGGGGGAGGGGGACCACACGGAGTGTGGTGGAGGGGTAGCTGGCTCAGTGTCAGTTGTTCGCACGTGAACCCACCACTTCCTCGCCTTCTACCCCTCCACCGGACTTCGTCCGACGGCTGCTACGCAGCCGGTTCCGGCTTTCGGCATGCCCCCGGCATGCCGGCCGCCTACACCCCCCTCCCCGTCTTCGACAGGGAGGACTTGCCCCTTCCGCGCCCCGGCGCCACACAGCGGCCATGCACAAGCTCTCCGATCCCGCCGCGCCGGCCGCCGACCCGATCCAGTTCGACCAGTTCCTCGCCGTCGACATACGCTGCGGCACGGTGGTGGAGGCGCTGCCCTTCCCCGAGGCGCGCAAGCCCGCGTGGAAGCTCAAGATCGACTTCGGCCCCGCCATAGGCGTCAAGCGCTCCAGCGCGCAGATCACCGAGCATTACCGGGCGGAGGATCTCGTCGGCACCAAGGTGGCGGCGGTGGTCAATTTCCCGCCACGCCAGATCGGGCCGTTCATGTCCGAAGTGCTGACCGTCGGCTTTCCCGATGAGCAAGGCCGGGTCGTCCTCGTCCGCCCCGACCGCGATGTCCCCAACGGTGCCCGCCTTTTCTGATCGCGGCGCCTTGCCCCCCTCCCGCCGCCCGGCCTAGTCTCGCGCGAAACCAGGGGGAGCAGCGTCGATGGCGGTGGCGAAGGATTATGTGATCGATGCGAAGCGGGACCGGCTGGTCATCTTCGCCTCGACGCTCGGCACCGTGTTCGAATGGTACGACTTCTTCATCTACGGCACCCTCGCCGCGATCATCGGCAAGCACTTCTTCCCCGCCGCAAGCGAGACCGCGCAATTCCTGCTCGCCTTGGCCTCCTTCGGGGACAAGCTGGGGCGCAAATACACCTTCCTCGTCACCATCACCTTGATGGGCATCGCCACCGCCGGGGTGGGGCTCGTACCTTCCTATGCGACGATCGGCCTCGCGGCCCCGGCGATCCTCGTCCTGCTCCGGGTGCTCCAGGGCCTCGCGCTGGGCGGCGAATATGGCGGTGCGGCGATCTACGTCGCCGAGCACGCGCCTCGGGAGAAGCGCGGCTTCTACACCAGCTTCATACAGGCGGGCGTGGTCGGCGGCTTCCTGCTCAGCGTCGCCGTGGTCCTGACCGCCGAGGCGTTCGTCGACAAGGTGCAATGGGACGCCTGGGGCTGGCGTATCCCGTTTCTCGTCTCGATCGTGCTCCTCGCGGTGTCGCTGTGGGTGCGTTTGAAGCTCAAGGAGAGCCCGGTCTTCCAGGCGATGAAGGAAGCAGGCGAGGTGGCCGGCAATCCCATCGGAGAGAGCTTTTCGCGCTGGGCCAACATCAAGCTGATCCTGGTCGCCTTGTTCGGCATCGCGGCCGGGCTCACCGTCATCTGGTACACCGCCCAGTTCCAGGCGATGTACTTCCTCCAGAACGCGCTCCGCATCGAGGACAGCGCCGCCCGCGCGATGATCGGCGCCGCCGCGCTCGTCAGCATGTTCTGGTTCGTGCTTTGGGGATGGCTCTCCGACAAAATCGGGCGGAAGAAGCCGATCGTCATCGGCTATGCGCTGACCATCCTGCTCATGTTCCCGTTATTCCACTGGATGGCGGCGGCAGCCAATCCGGAATTGTCTAAAGCAATGAGCCGCAGCCCGGTGGTCGTGGAGGGAAGCGATTGCAGCTTCGATCCCTTCGCGACCAAGGGCCAGGCGACCGCCTGCGGGCGGGTGCTCGACACTCTGTCGAAGAAGGGCATCGCTTACTCCTCCCGCCAGGGCCAGCCGGGCGCGGCGCCGGTGGTGAGCGTGGGTGGGCGGTCGATCCCCCAGGCGGAGCTGGACTCGGCGCTGGCCGGCGCGGGGTACAAGCTCGAGAAAACGAGCCCGACTCTCGGCCAGGCGCTGCAGGTGATCCTCGCCATCATCGTCATCGGCTTCCTGTCGGGGATGACGTTCGGGCCGGTCGCGGCCCTGCTGGTCGAGCTGTTCCCGGCCCGGATCCGCTACACGTCGATGTCGGTCCCCTACCATATCGGCACCGGCTATTTCGGTGGGTTTCTGCCGTTCATCAGCCAATATATCGTCGCGCGCACCGGGGATCCGTTTGCAGGGCTCTGGTATACGATCGCGGTTGCGGCGATGGCGCTGGTCGTGACGGTGCTATGGCTCCCCGAGACTGCTGGGAAGGAACTGGATTAGGCGGCCGAGAGGTAGCCGTACCAGAGGATCAGGAGGACCAGGCGCGGCGCGAAGGCGGAGCGGGTCCAGGCGGCGAGGAGGGTGGTGAGCAGCGGCGTGCCGGCGCCGAGCGCGAGTGCGAGGAGCAGGGGCTCGGCGCCTCCGCGTGCGATCGCGGGGAGCGACATCGCCAGCATCCAGCCCAGACCGGCGAGGACGAACGCCGCCCGCCTTGCCATCGGCGGCAGGGTGAGGGTGGAGGCGAGGCCGGCGAGGCCCTTCTGCTCCGTTCGGCCGGCATGGGCGGTGAGGCCGAAGATGAGCAGGAGCAGGGCCGCCGCGCTGGTGACATGGCGGTATTCGACGAAGGCGCCGCCCACTGCGATCGCGGCCGCCATCGCCAGCCATAGCGGGCCGCGGCCGATCAGCCGCGCCTCCGCCCATGCCAGCATCGGGAAAGCCGCCCGCGCGGGTCCCGCGGGCGGTGCCGAAAGGTCCGCCGGCGTCGGCGCTCCGGGGGCGAGGAGGCGGCTCAGCCGCCCAGCGCGCCTTTCCTTGCGCGGGCGGTGGGGCATGTAGACTAGGCCTGCGAAGGCGGCGATCAGCACCGAGATGCCCGCCCAGGCGAAGCGGGAGGCGACATAGCCGTCGGAGAGCAGCCCCGCCTTGACGTCGAGCGCGATCCTGCCGTGCTCCACCGGCGCCGCGCCGATCGCGAAGCTCCCCCTCTGCCCCTCGGGCAGCGAATAGCTCAGCGGCCGGACGAAGCCGGCGAAATCGACGATGTTGCCGGCGAAGCTGTCATTCTTCTCGCTGCCCGAGACCGGGGCGATGATCGCCACCATCCACAAGACGAAGAACAGGAATTCGCCGAGCGCGCCGCGGGTGAAGCGCAGGGCGTCGAACAGGATGCGCACCGCCGCCACGCCCATCAGCGCCGGCGCGGCAATCAGCCACAACGCCAGGGTGACGTCGCCGAGGTTGATCGAGGCGAGCGGCGTCACCAGCCAGGCGATGAACCAGCCCGCCACCGTCATTGCGACGAGGACCCCGCCGAGGACCGCCACGTCGGCGGCGAAGCGGCCGAGCGCGATGGCGGCGCGGGGGGCGGCCGTGGTCTCCTCCACCTGCCAGGGCTGGCGGCGGGTGGCGTTGGAGCGGAGGTAGATGAAGGCGACCGGAAGCAGCAGGGTCGAGATGACGACGCCGAGATCGACGCCCAGCATCGCCGAGGTCATGATCGGCGCCGAGCCGTTGACCGCGATCACCACCGTCTTGTCGTTCTCACCCGGGATCCACAGCCGCGCTGCGACCGGCGCAACGAGGAGCAGGAGCCACAGGCCCCAGCTTCGCGAATAGCGGGCGAGCGAGGTGGCGAGCGACGAGCGGACGACGGCGGCGGCGCTCATGCCGCCTCCATCCGCCCGTCCTCGACCCGCAGCACCGCCGCGGCATCGGGCGCGAGATGGTCGGCGAGGTGGGTGGTCATGATCACCGCGGCCGTGGCGGCGCGTTCGAGGATCAGGGCGCCGAGCTTCTCCGCGGTCTCGCGGTCGAGCTCCGCGGTCGGCTCGTCGAGGGCAAGCAGGCGCGGCTCGCCGAGCATCGCCTGGGCGAAGACGAGGCGCCGCCGCATCCCGCCCGAGAAGGTGGAGATTCGGTTGTTGATGTCGGCGTGGAGGCCGATCCGCTCGGTGATCGCTCCAAACTGGCGATCCGCGGCGGCGAGATCGAGCCCCTTCAGCGCCGCGATGTGCATGGCGAATTCGCGAGCGGTGAGGTCCTCGGGAAGCTCGACCGCCTGCGGCGCGTAGCCGAGGCTGGAGCGGAGCGCGCCGCGGGCGGCGGGGAGGGGGGCTCCGTCCCAGTACATCCGCCCGGAGCTCGGCTTCTCGGCAGTCGCGATCAGCCGGAGCAAAGTCGACTTGCCGGCGCCGCTCGGCCCGGTGAGGAGGGTGAGGCCGGGCGCAAAGGCGTGGCTGACGTCGTCCAGCACTCTCTTGCGGCGGTAGCTCTTGCCGATCGCCTCGAGGCGCAATTCCGTCATTGGACCCTCCCAGGCGTGGGTGTATTGCACTTATAATACACCTGCGCAAGCCCCTTGCTCCGGAGCGGGCGCGGCCTCTATCGCGGCGCGGTGACGCATTTGCCCCTTCGCCTGACCATCGACAGCGACGCGCTCGCCTCCAACTGGCGCTGGCTTGCGGAACGGAGCGGCGGCGCGGCCTGCGGGGCGGCGGTGAAGGCGGACGGCTACGGCCTCGGTGCCGCCCAGGTGGTTCGCTGCCTGACGGACGCTGGCTGCCGGGACTTCTTCGTCGCGACCTGGGCCGAGGCCGAGGCGGTTCTGCCGCATCTGGGGGAGGGGGCGCTCAGCGTCCTCCACGGCGTCGCGGAGGAGGATATGGGAGCCGCCCTCGCTTCACCGGCCCGCCCGGTGCTGAACAGCCCCGCCCAGGTGCGTCGCTGGAAGGAAGCGGCGCCGGGCCGGGAGTGCGACGTGATGATCGACACCGGCATCGGCCGCCTCGGCCTGTCGCCGGACGAGGTGCGCGACGGCGTCCTCGACGGCCTCAAGATCGACATTCTGATGAGCCACCTCGCCTCGGCCGACGAGGACCGGGAGATGAACCAGCGCCAGCGCGCCCTCTTCCTCGAGCTTACCCCGCGCGTACCGGCGCGCCGCCTCAGCCTCGCCAACAGCGCCGGCATCTGCCTCGGCAGCGACTATGCGTTCAACCTCACCCGGCCCGGCCTCGCCCTCTACGGCGGCATCCCGCGGCGCGAGGCGGCGGGGCATATCCGCCAGGTGGTGCGGGTCGAGGCGCAGGTGGTCCAGCGCAAGGCGATCCCGGCCGGCGCGACCGTCGGCTACAACGCCACCTTCACCGCGTCCGAACCCACCGAGCTCGCCATCCTCAACATCGGCTATGCGGACGGCTATCTCCGCGGCTTCTCCGGCACAGGCCGGGCCAAGGTGGACGAGACCTTCCTCCCCGTCCTCGGCCGCGTCTCGATGGACCTCACCGCCATCAGCGTCGACGCCGCACCTAGCCTTCGCGAAGGGGACTGGGTTGAGCTCGACTACGACCTGCCCACCGCCTCCACCCAGTCCGGCCTCTCGCAATATGAGCTCCTCACCGGCCTCGGCGCGCGCTTCGGCCGCAAATGGCGCTGAACCGGAGCCGCCCCGGCTCGTTGGAGGGGCCATGCCTGCCCGAATAGCCCATCTTTCCGACATCCATTTCGGCGCCCACGATCCGAATGTGGTCTCCGGCACCGAAGCCTGGCTCGACCAGCAGCAGCCGGACCTCGTCATCATCAGCGGCGACTTCACCCAGCGTGCCCGCCGCGAGCAGTTCGAGGAGGCCTCGGCCTATTTGAACCGCCTCCGCGCTTCCGGCCACCGGGTGCTCGCAATCCCCGGCAATCACGACATCCCTTTGTATGACGTCGCCCGCCGCTTCGGCGCGCCGCTCCGCCGCTACAAGCGCTGGATCTCGAACGATCTGTGCCCCTG
The DNA here is from genome assembly GCA_005882415.1 of Alphaproteobacteria bacterium. Classification (GTDB taxonomy): domain Bacteria; phylum Pseudomonadota; class Alphaproteobacteria; order Sphingomonadales; family Sphingomonadaceae; genus Allosphingosinicella. Next base: position 23,775 of record VBAE01000084.1, read on the forward strand.
GTTCGAGGACGACCATGTCGCCGTGCTCGGGATCAACACCGCCCGTTCCCTCACCATCAAGAGCGGGCGGTTGAACCGCGAGCAGATGGCGATGATCGAAGAACGCTTCGCCAAGGTCCCGGAAGACAAGACCCGGATCCTCGTCACCCACCACCCGCTCTTCGCGATGCCGATCGGCGAGGGGACGGAATTGAGCGAAGCGGTCGGCCGCCACGACGATGCGGTGAAATCGGTCTGCCGCGCCGGGGTCCATATCGCCCTCGCCGGCCATTTCCACCGCACCTATGCCGCCGCCGCCCGCAAGATGGTCGAGCGGGCCGGGAAGGCCTTGGTCATCCAGGCCGGCACCGCCACGTCGGTCAGGCTGCGCAACGAGGAGCTTCAGAGCTTCAACTGGATCCACGCCCACCGCAACAACGACATCGAGCTCCAGGTCGTCGCCTGGGACGGCCATAGCTTCCGCCGCGGCAACCACGTCCGCTTCAACTATGACGGCGAGAACTGGGCCTCGAAGACGATCGCGGACCCGCCCGGCCAGTTCGCCGCACCTCCGCCTCCGCCGGCGCCGCCGCTCCCATAAAAAAAGGGCCGCTCCCGAAGGAGCGGCCCCAATTTCCGGAAAGTCTCAGGTCCTAGAAGTGGACCGAGGCTCCGGCGCGGAAGTAGCGCCCGAGGATTCCCGGGAAGTAGCTGACCGATCCGCCGAACGACGGGACCGGGAAGGGAGGGCCCTTGTCGAAGATGTTGTCGACGACGAGGCGGAAGGTCATCTTGTCG
>VBAE01000085.1 GCA_005882415.1 Alphaproteobacteria bacterium
TACCGGCACTTCGCCTCGTTCCGCGCCGCAGGGAGGCGCTGCTTGACGAAGTCGCGCATGTTGGCGCCGTAGACGTCGTCAAGTTCATCATAAACTTTGCAGGCTTCGGGGAGCTTTTTCAGCCTGACCAAAGCCTGGCCGAGGAAATAGAGGCTGTCCGCGGCCCGCTCGCCGCGCGGGTTGGACTGGTAGTTGGCGAGGAAGACCTTGGCGGCGGTCGCGGGCTTGCCGTCGTCGAGATAGGCGCGGCCGGCGAGGTTGCTCGCCCAGCTCGCAAGGCGGTGGCGCGGATATTTGGTGGCGACGCCCTCCAGCGCCTTCACCGCGTCGGCGTAGCGCTTCTGTTCCCAGAGGTGGAAGCCGTCGTCATAGGCGCTCTGCACCTCGTCGTCGGCGCCGCCGGTGGAGGCGAGGGTGGCGGGCGTCGTGGGCTTGACCGGCGCGCGTTCGGCGGTGGGCTTGCGCGCAGGCTCGCGGACCGGCTCGGCGGGTGCGCTGGCTTCCGGCGCAGGAGCGGGCGAACGCTCCAGCGCATCGAGGCGGGCGCCGTTGCTGTCGCGGAGCTGGTTCAGCGCCTCTTCGAGCCTGCGGATGCGGTTGGAATCGGTCTCGACCTGGTTGGTCAGCGAGGAGAGCTGGCTCTCAAGCGCGTCGACCCGGGCGGTGAGGTCGGCGACGGGGCTGGAAGCGGGGGAGCCGCCGGAGAAGCCGGGCTCGACCCGTTCCTCGATCTCGGGGCGGACCGGCTGGCCGTTCGGGAAGACCCGGCGCTGGACGGCCTGCATCTCCTGCTCGAGCTTGCCGACCCGCCGCTCGACATTGTTGCTCTGGGCGTAGGCGGGCATCGCCACACCCGCCATCAGGACGAGGCCAAGAAGATGAAAACGCATGACTATTACCCCCACGGTAAGCTGGACGCGATTCTAGCCTAAGCCGCGCCGCCTGTCGCCTCCCTTAAGCGGCTTTTTACCGTCCGGCGGGCGCAGGCGCGGCAGGAGCAGCGCCGCCGCCCTGGGCGCGGGCGGCGAGATCGGCGCCGAGCAGGCTGACGTCCTTGATCCGCTTCTCGGGCGGGCCGAGCGGCGGGATCGCCGTACCGCCGACGGTGACGTTGAGCACGTTCGGCCGCCCGGTCATGATCTGCGGCGCCTTGGCTCCGGCCGGGATCTGGTAGCGCTCGCCGCTCTTCAATGTGCCCTCGTAGAGCTTGGGCCCGCCATTCCCTTCGTAGATGCGCAGCCAGACGTCGTCGGTGGCGGTGAGCACCACGGGGCCGCCGGCAACGGGCGCCGGAGTCGCGGGAGCCGCCGCTTGCTGCGTGGGAGCAGGCGCTTCGGCGGGCGCGGTGGCGATCTCGCTCTGGCTGCTGCCGTCGCCGAGCGCTGCATTGCGCCAGACGAGATAGCCGACCACCAAAGCGATTGCGACCAGAGCTGCGACGATGGCGAGCCAGCGCGGTGGCACCCGGGCGGCGTCGGCGGGCTCGTAATAAGCGGGAGCGGAGGCGCTGGAGCCGCGCGACAATCCCAATTGCTCGCGAAGCTCGGCGCCGATTGCCGGGCCGTCCATGCCGATGGCATTGGCGTAGGAGCGGGCGAAACCGATCGAATAAGTGGAGGCGGGGAGCGAATCCCACTCGCCTGCCTCGATATGCTGGAGGTGGCGGATCGGGATCCGGGTCTGGCGCGCGACGTCGTCGAGGCTCATCCCCTTGGCCTCGCGCGCGACGCGCAGGCGCTCGCCGATCGTGGGGCCGGTGCCGAACTGATCGATATCCGCTTCAACCATCAAAATCGCTGCCCCAATTCCCGCGCCCAGACTTGATCCACATTCATGTCATAGCAGCCCCCCTTGTCAACCGGAGTGCGACTCCGGCTGTCGGCGGTCCGCTTCGGTCCGTCTATCCAAGCGCGACCTTATGCTCGTCCGCCCAGGCCGACAGCGCCTCGCGCATCGAGGGCGGGGGGTTGTCGAGCATCGCCTCTACGGCCGGCATCAGGCTCGCCCGGTCGAGCGATCGGATCATCGCCTTGATCGCTCCGACTGCGACGGGGGTGATCGAGAAGCGCTCCAGGCCGATCCCGATCAGCGCCATCGCCTCCAGCGTCCGCCCGCCCATCTCGCCGCAAATGCCGACCGGAACCCCGGCCTCGCCGCACATCCGGACGACCCGGCGGAGGAAGCGCAGGATCGCCGGCGACAGCCAGTCGTAGCGTTCGGCGAGCTTCGGATGGGCGCGATCGGCCGCGAACAGGAACTGGGTGAGGTCGTTGGTGCCGATCGAGAGGAAGTCGATCTTGGGGAGCAAGATGTCGAGGGTTTCGGCCAGCGCCGGGACTTCCAGCATCGCGCCGTAGCGGATGTTGGTGGGGAGGAGCTTCTTGCGGCTGGCGAGCCAGGCGCGCTGCTGCTCGACGATGTCGCGCGCCTCCTCGAACTCCCAGGGCTCGGAGACCATCGGGAACATGACGTTGAGCTCGCGCCCCGCCGAAGCTTCAAGCAGGGCCCGGGCCTGCGATTTCATCAGTCCGTCGCGGTCGAGGGCGAGGCGCAGCGCGCGCCAGCCCATCGCCGGATTCTCCTCCTCGCCCGCCTCGCCATGGTCGAGATAGGGAAGGGCCTTGTCGCCGCCGATGTCGACGGTGCGGAAGATCACCGGTTTGTCGCCGGCCGCCTCGATCACCGAGCGGTAGAGCCGCTGCTGGCTCTCGCGGCGGGGGAGGGTGGCGGAGACGAGGAACTGGAATTCGGTGCGGAACAGGCCGATCCCGTCGGCGCCGACCAGGTCGAGCGCCGCCACGTCGTCGCGCAGGCCGGCGTTGACCATCACCGTGATCCGCGAGCCGTCCTTGGTCACCGGCGGAACGTCGCGCAGCGCGGCATATTGGGCGCGGCGCTTCTGGGTGATTGCGAGCTTGGCCTTGAACGCCTCTTCGACCGGGCCGGTGGGGCGGACGAACACCGCGCCGTCGCCGCCGTCGAGCAGCAGATAGTCGCCCTCGCCGATCATCCGGCGGACGTTGCGGACCCGGCCGAGCATCGGCAGGCCCATCGCCCGGGCGACGATGGTGACATGGGCGGTGAGCGAGCCTTCCTCAAGGATCACGCCCTTCAATTTGCGCCGGTCATATTCGAGCAGTTCGGCTGGGCCGAGGTTGCGGGCGACGAGGATCGCGTCGCCGCGGAGGCCCATTTGCGCCGCGGTGCCGAGCTGGCCGGAGACGATGCGCAGCAGACGGTTCGACAGATCGTCGAGGTCGTGCATCCGTTCCTGGAGGAGGGGGTCGTGGATGTCGCGCATCCGCATCTGCATGCGCTGGCGGACCCGCTCGATCGCGGCTTCGGCGGTGAGGCCGCTGTCGATCGCCTCGTTGATCCGCCGCGACCAGCCTTCGTCATAAGCGAACATCTTGTAGGTCTCGAGGACCTCCTGATGCTCGCCCGCAGTGCCGAACTCGGCGAGGCTGGTCATATGGTCGATCTGTTCGCGCATCTTGGCGAAGGCGGAATAGACGCGGTGGCGCTCGGCCTCGGTGTCCTCGGCGACTGTGTGCTCGATGAGGACGCGCGGCTGGTGGTAGACGGCGTTGCCGCGGGCGAGGCCGGTGACGAGGCGGAGGCCCGACAGGCGAAGCGGGCTGTCGTCGCGGACGGTGGCGGCGGCGCTCGCTTTGTCGGCAAGGCCGGCATTGGCGATCAGCTCGGACAGCACCATTGCGACGGTCTGGAGCGCCTCGATCTCGAGATCGTCATAGGCGCGCGGATCGCCATGCTGGACGCAGAGCACGCCGATCGCCCGCTCGCGCCGGACGATGGGGACGCCCGCGAAGCTGTGGAACAGCTCCTCCCCCGTCTCCGGGCGGTAGGCGAATTCGGGATGGCTCGCGGCCTCGGCGAGGTTCAGCACCGCGACCTGCTTGGCGATGGTGCCTACGAGGCCCTCGCCGAGCGCGAGCTTGGTGACGTGGACCGCGCTCTGCTTGAGGCCCAGGGTGGCGAACAGCTCGAGCACGCCGTCGCGGAGCAGGTAGATCGAGCAGACCTCGCTCTCCATCGCCTCGGCGACGATCTGGACGACCTTGTTGAGCTTGCCCTGAGCAGCGAGCCGCGACGCCATCAGGTCGTGAAGGCCGGTGAGGATTTCCCGGGCGGAATTGGTCGAGGCGGTCGGCATCTTGCCCTCCGGCTAGCAGGAAGGCGAAGCGGAATCCAACGCCATTGCCGCCCCGCTCAGGCGTGCTGCGACGCGATCCAGCGTTCGGTCGATGACTGCAGGATTTCGAGCGGCACCCGCCCGGTGCCGAGCACCGCGTCGTGGAACGCCTTGATGTCGAAACGCGGGCCCAGGGCCTTCTTCGCCTTGTCGCGGAGCTGGACGAAGACCGAGTGGCCGAGCTTGTAGCTGCACGCCTGCCCGGGTGTGGCGCAATAACGCTCGACCTCGCGGGTAGCGAAGCCGGGCGCCTCGCCCTCCTGGTCGACGAAATAGGCGATCGCCTTCTCGCGGCTCCACTTCAGATGGTGGATTCCGGTGTCGACGACGCAGCGATTGGCGCGGAACAGTTGGAATTTGAGATAGCCGAGCCGCCCGAGCGGGTCGTCGTCATACATCCCCATCTCGTCGGCGAGCTGCTCGGCATAGAGCGCCCAGCCCTCGCCATAGCCGGAGAAGCCGCCGGTCTTGCGGATCATCGGCAGGTCCTTGTTGGACAGGCCGAGGCCGCTTTCGAACTGATGGCCGGGGAGCCCCTCATGATAGACGGTCGTGGCGAGGCAGAATTTCGGCCATTCGGCGCTGTCGTGCAGGTTGAAATAGACGAGGCCGGGCCGCGATCCGTCGATCGCCGGCGCCTGGGAGAAAGCGGAGGCCGCGCCCGCCTCGGTCTGCACCGGCACCCGGCGGACCTCGAAGCTGTATGGGGGCATGCGGCTGAACATGGTCGGGAGGCGCGAGCGGATCGCCGCGAGGCGCGCGTTGCAATATGCGATCGCCTGCGCCTTGCCCGCGTCGGTGTTCGGATAGAGCTGGGCCGGGTCCTTGTAGAGCGCCGCCATGCGCTGGCCGACGGTGCCCTTGCTCATGCCCTGCTTCTTCAGGAGCCCGTCGAGCCGGGCCGAGATCGCCCGCGCCTGGTCGAGGCCGAACTTGTGCACCTCCTCAGGCGAGTAGCGGGTGGTGGTCGTGTTGCGCAGCGCCGTGCGGTAGAAGTCCGCGCCCTGGGGGAGCTTCCAGACGCCGGCATCGTGGGTCGCCTTTGCCCGAAGCGCCCGGGTCTCGGCGATCTGCCGGTCGAGGGCGGGGAGCACCTGTGCATCGTAGATCCGCACCGCCTCTCGCCCATAGCGCTCGCCGAGCCCCTTCTCCTTCGCGCGTTTGGCGATCGAGGTGACGAGCTGCGCATCCGACGCGGGGAGGCGCATCTTCTCCATCTGGACGAGCGCGGTATCGAGCAGGAAGTCCGGCGGGACCACGCCCATCCCGGCGTCGTGCCGCATCCGCTCGGTGTTCGCGTCGAGCTGCCCGGCGAATTGGGAGAGGCGGGCGAGATAGGCGTCCGCATCTTCCTTCGACTGGACCGGATGCTTGGTGTCGAGGAAGTCCGGCACCGACTGATAGGCGCCGGTGAGCTGGCTCACCACATAAGGCGAAGGCCCGAAGCCGGCGCCGCCGAAGTCGAAGCGCTGCACCTCGGCGGAGGAGCGGCGGGTGTAGAGCACCGTCTCATAGTCGATCCGGTCGGCAGGCGAGAGGGTGGCGGGGTTGATGGCGGCAAGCCGGCGAAGCTGGTCCTGCGTCTGCGCCCGGATCGCGGCGCGGCCGGCAGGGCCTTCATCGGAGAGCTTCGCCCGGAGGTCCGCGTTAGGCCCCTTGTCGATTGGGCGCCGCAGCGAAAGAGGGAAGCGCAGCGGCGGCTCCGGCGAGGGCGCTAGTCTGTAGGGAAGTACGGCGATCCAGCATCTTGGCAGCTCCAAATGGCGCCGCACCATTGGCGCGGGCTCGAGGCACGCGCAAGGGCTTCCGGATTGCGGCTGCGGCGCCAATGATATACATTCGAGCTATGTAGATCATGGAGTCGAACATGAAGGTCGCCAAATGGGGCAACAGCCTCGCCATCCGTATCCCCAAGGAGGTAGCCGAGGCGCTTGAACTCAAGGAGGGTTCTGACGTCGAGGTGTTTCCCGTGACCGACAAAGTGGGTGTCGCCCGGTCCATGACGCGCGAGGAAGCCATTCGCAATCTGCGGAAGTTCCGGGGCCTTCTCCCTGCGGACTTCAAGTTCGACCGGGATGAGGCGAATGCCCGGTAGCTTCTTCGACTCCAACGTATTGCTCTACTCTGCGGCTGAAGATGAGAAGAAAGCCGCACGCGCCGAGGCACTGATGGAGGCGGGCGGCGTCATCAGCGTTCAAGTCTTGAACGAGATTACGAACGTCCTGCGGCGAAAGCGGACGCGCAATTGGACGGAGGTGCTTGCCTATCTCGACCTGCTTCGGGTTACTTACGACGCGATGCTAATTGCCTCTGCGCTGGTCGCCGAGTGCGACGTGTTCTGGTCCGAGGATATGCACGACGGCCTCGTCATCGACGGGACCCTCACCATCCGGAACCCCTTCTCACGCGTGAACTGAGCGCCTTTCCAGTGCGTGGGCGGCTTCGTCGATGAGGTCGCGGAGGATGTCGGCGACGGGGGCCTCGCCCTTGACCATGCCGACCGACTGGCCGGCCATCACCGAGCCGCTCTCGACGTCGCCCTCGATCACCGCGCGGCGGAGGGCGCCGGCCCAATAATGTTCGATCTGGAGCTGGGCTTCGGCCATCTCGACCGTGCCCGCGTCGAGCAGGCCGGCGACTTCGCGCTGCTTGGCGGCGAAGCTCTCCATCTCCTTGTTGCGGATCGCGCGGACCGGGATGACCGGCAGGCGCGGGTCGATCTGGACGCTGGTGATCGCATCGCGCGCCGAGGCGCGGATGAATGCCTTCTTGAAGTTCGGGTGGGCGATGCATTCGTTCGCGCAGACGAAGCGGGTGCCGAGCTGCACGCCGACCGCGCCCATCTCCAGATAGCCGGCGATGAGCCCGCCATGGCCGATGCCGCCGGCGACGAAGATCGGGACGTCGGCGGCAAGCGGCGGGAGGATCTCCTGGGCGAGCACCGAGGTCGAGACCGGGCCGATATGTCCGCCCGCCTCCATGCCTTCGATGACCAAGGCGTCGACGCCCGAGCGCACCAGCTTCTTGGCCAGCGCCAGCGCGGGGGCGAAGCAGATCAGCTTGGCGCCACTGCCCTTGATCCGGTCGATCGAGCCGGGCGGCGGAAGGCCGCCGGCGAGGACGACATGGCTCACCCCATGGCGGGCGCAGACGTCGATCAGTTCGCTCAATTGCGGGTGCATGGTGATGAGGTTGACCCCGAACGGCCGCTCGGTCCGCTTCTTCGTCTCGGCGATCTCGGTGTCGAGAAGCTCGGGCGACATCGCCCCGCAGGCGATCACCCCGAACGCGCCGGCGTTCGACAGAGCCGAGACGAGGTGCCGCTCCGAGATCCAGCTCATCGCCCCGCCGAGGATCGCGACTTCGCAGCCCAAGAAGTCGGTCCCCCGCTTCATCAGCCGCTTCAGCCGGTCGTGGCCCATTGCGTCGCTGGAACTACTCAAGCCGCTTCCCCCGTATCGTCTAGCCCGTAGGCGGTGTGGAGCACGCGGACGGCGAGCTCGGTATATTCCTCGGCGATCAGCACCGAGACCTTGATCTCCGACGTAGTGATGGCGAGGATGTTGATGCCGCGCGCGGCCAGCGTCTGAAACATCTGCGCGGCGATGCCCGCATTGGAACGCATGCCGATCCCGACCGCGCTGATCTTGACCACATTGAGGTCGGTCAGCATCTCCTGAAACCCGATCTCCTCCTTCGCTTTCTCCAGAGCGGCGACGCTGTGGGCGAGGGAGGCGGTGGGTACGGTGAAGGTGAGGTCGCTCGGCTTCCCCGCGCGCGGCACCGACTGGACGATCATGTCGACGTTGATGTTCGCTTCGGCGAGCGGCGCGAAGATCGCGGCGACGGTGCCGGCGCGGTCGGGAAGGCCGGTCAGAGTGATCCGCGCCTCGTTCTTATCGTGGGCGATGCCGGTGACGAGCTGGCGTTCCATGTTCATTTCCTCGATTGCGTCGTCGCCGACGATCAGGGTCCCGGGCCGGTCCTCGAAGGAGGAGAGGACCTGGACCGGCATGTTGTAGCGCATGGCGAGGCCGACCGAGCGGGTCTGGAGCACCTTGGCGCCGACCGAGGCGAGCTCCAGCATCTCCTCATAGGTGACCGCGCGGAGCTTGCGCGCCTTGGGGACGATGCGGGGATCGGTGGTGAAGACGCCCTCGACGTCGGTGTAGATGTCGCAGCGGTCCGCCTTCATCGCCGCCGCAAGCGCAACCGCAGACGTATCGGAGCCGCCGCGGCCCAGCGTGGCGAGGTCGCCGTCTGCGGTGACCCCCTGGAAGCCGGGGATCACCGCGATCCCGCCCTGCTCGAACACGCCTTCCAGCACGTCCGCCTCGATATGGTCGATCAGCGCCGCGGCGTGGCCGGTGGCGCGGATCGGGAGCTGCCAGCCCATATAGGAGCGCGCGTTGAGGCCCATGCCCTGGAGGGTGATTGCGAGGAGGCCGCTGGTCACCTGCTCTCCGGAGGCGACGACCACGTCATATTCGCGCGGATCGTAGAGCGACGCGGCTTCGCGGCAGAGCTGGACCAGCCGGTCGGTCTCGCCCGCCATCGCCGAGACGACGACGGCGACCTGGTTCCCCGCTTCCGCCTCGCGCTTCACCAGGTTCGAGACATGGCGGATGCGCTCGATGCCCGCCATCGAAGTGCCGCCGAATTTCATCACGATGCGCGCCATCGCCGGGGGTCTTAGCGGCTGGGGCCGGTGTTGCAAGGCGGGCGGGGGAGCCAGTCGGGGATGGAATCCCCCGCGATCAGCCGTTCGATGTCCACCCGCTCGCGCACCACCGCCCAGCGCGGGCCGTCGACCAGCACCTCGGGGGTGAGCGGACGGCTGTTATAGGTGCTCGACATCGCCGCCGCATAAGCGCCGGCGGTGCGGAAGACGACGAGGTCGCCCGGTTGGGTCCGGTCCATGTCGCGTGCGGTGGCGAAAGTGTCGCCGGTCTCGCAGACCGGGCCGACGACGTTCACCGTCTCCCGGCCCCCGCGCGGGCTGACCGCGTCGATCGCGTGCCAGGCATCGTAGAGAGCGGGGCGCATCAAGTCGTTCATAGCCGCATCGACGACCAGGAAGGGGTGGCGGGCGCCCGGCTTGACCCGGATAACCCGGGTGAGGAGCACTCCGGCATTGCCGACGATGAGGCGGCCGGGCTCGAGGAGCAGCCGCGCGTCCCAGCCGCCCGCGACGCGCCGGATCATCGCGCCATAGGCTTCGGGAGAGGGCGGCGGGGGAGCCGAGGGATCGTAGGGGATGCCGAGCCCGCCGCCGAGGTCGGCTGCGCGGATCGTATGGCCAGCGGCGCGAAGCTCGGCGATGAGGGCGCCGACCTTAAAGAACGCCTGTTCGAGCGGGGCGAGATCGGTGAGCTGACTGCCGATATGGACCGCGACGCCCTGCACTTCGAGGCCGGGGAGGGCGGCTGCGCGGGCGTAGGCGGCGGGGGCGTCGGCGATCGGTACCCCGAACTTGTTGTCCGCCGCGCCGGTGGAGATTTTGGCGTGGGTGCCGGCGAGCACGTCCGGATTGATCCGGAAGGCGACCGGGGCGGTCCGGCCGAGGCGGGTCGCGACCTCGGACAGCATCTCGGCTTCGGCGAGCGATTCGAGGTTGAACTGGAAGAGCCCGCCTTCGAGCGCCAGCGTCATCTCCTCCGCCGTCTTGCCGACGCCCGAGAAGACGATCTTCTCCGCCGCCACCCCCGCCGCCCGCGCGCGGCGATATTCGCCGCCCGAGACCACGTCTGCGCCGAGGCCCGCCCCGGCGAGGGTGGCGATCACCGCCGCATTGGGGTTGGCCTTCACCGCATAAGCGATCAGCGGGTCCGGGAGCGGCTCCAGCGCTGCCCGGAGCACATCGGCGTGGCGGAGCATGGTTGCGCTCGAATAGACGTAGACCGGAGTCCCCACCGCGTCGGCGATGGCGGCGAGCGGCACCTCTTCGCAATGGAGGCTGCCCTGGCGCAGCTCGAAATGGTCCATGGTCGGCGCTTTTGCGTTGGGGGGTTGGGGGCGGAGCGGCGTCCTGATAGGTGCGAAAGCATGACCACGGCAACAGGCACGATCGACCCCAAAGAGGCCGAGCATTTCGGCCGGATGGCGTCCGAATGGTGGGACCCCAAGGGGTCCTCTTCGATGCTCCACCAGCTCAATCCGGTGCGTCTCGCCTATATTCGGGACCGGATCGACCAGCATTGGGGCCTGGACGAGTGCGACCTGAAGCCGCTGAAGGGCCGCCGGGCCGCCGATGTCGGCTGCGGCGCCGGGCTTCTCGCGGAACCGCTGGCGCGGCTCGGTGCTGAGGTGACGGGCGTGGACGCGGCGCCGGAGAATATCGCGGCGGCGCGGGTGCATGCGGAGGGTCAGGGGCTTTCGATCGACTATTGCGTCGGAAGCGTCGAGGCGCTGACGGAGGGCGGCTACGACCTCGTCACTTCATTGGAGGTGGTCGAGCATGTCTCCGACACCCACGCCTTCGTCCACGGCCTCGCCCGGGCGCTGAAGGACGACGGCCTGCTCATCCTCTCCACCCCCAACCGCACGTCGATGTCGCGGCTGATGCTGATCCTGATCGGCGAAGGCACCGGCCGGATTCCCCGCGGCACCCACGATTGGGAGAAGTTCCTCTGCCCGGACGAACTGTGCGCGCTTTTGAAGGACGCGGGCCTGGAGGTGGTCGACTGCACCGGCCTCGCCTGGGGCCCGGGCCGGGGCTTCCACATCTCCGATAATAAGAGCCTGGATTATTTCGTGACCGCGAAGAGGGCCTAACTCCTCCCCGTCTTCGACGGGGAGGAGTTAGAAGTCGACCTTGTCGTAATGGGCGGGCGGAGCGATCACCTCCATCCGCTCCGTCAGCAGGGGGCGGAAGCTTGGACGTGACTTCATGACCGCGTACCAATCCGCCGTCTGCTTGTGACCGCGCCAGTCGATCCCGCCGAGATAGTCCGCGACCGACAAATGCGACGCTGCGGCGAGGTCGGCGAGGCTCAGCACCGGCCCCCCCAGCCAGCGGCGGTGGTCGAGGAGATAGTCGATATAGTCGAGATGCGCGTTGGCGGTCTTCATCGCCTCGCGCAGGATCCGCGTGTCGGGCGGATCGCGGGTGACGAGGCGCTTGGTCATGCGTTCGTCCATGATCGGCTTCACCACCTCGCCGAACAATTTCTGGTCGAAGAAGGAGACGAGGCGCCGGACTTCGGAGCGGTTGACCGCGGTGCCCGGGATCATCGGCGATCGGTCGATCGTCTCTTCGAAATATTCGCAGATGGCGAGCGAATCGATGAGGACGATGCCGCGCGATTCCTCGACCAGCACCGGAGTCTGGCCGGCCGGATTGAGGTCGGCGAACTCGTCCCGCTCGAGCCACGGGGACTCGCGGACCAGCTCATGCTGGACGCCCTTCTCCGCCAGCATCAGCCGGACCTTGCGGGAAAAGGGGCAGAGCGGAAATTGGTAGAGCTGCCACATGGCCGCCCCTTTAGCGGCGGTGGACTCGGAAGACTATGCCTTGATTAGCGCGGCTCGCGCGGGTCGCGCGGGTCCATCGGCTCGTCGATCGCGTCCTCGAACTGTCGCGTCGCCTGCTCGAGGGTACGGCGAAGCTGGGGCGCCAGGATCGCGATCCGCCGGGTGGCGACGGCGAGGCCGGCGCTGGTGTGGCGGATCTCGTCGTGGAGCCGCTCGCGGGCATAGGGATCGTCGCGCGACGCCAGATCGCCCAGCGTCTCCTCGCGCTCGCGGCGGCTCATCCGCCGGCCGGGTTCGATCGCTTCGCGCAGCGGGCCAACCTGAACGTCGAGCAGTGCGTCGGTAGCGCGGGCGAGGGTGTCGCCGATCGCCTCGACCTCGCCCGGCGAGGGAATGTCGCGCACCAAGGCCTCGTCGCGCCCCTCGTCCCGGGGGTCCTGATAAGGGTGGGCGTCGTAGGGCTGGGCCGCTGCGGGGGCGGCGATTGCGGCGGCGGCGACAACGGCGCCGAGGATAAGCTTGCGCAAGACGAAATCTCCTTCGTGCGGCATGCGCACGGGGCATCAACGCCCGTCACGTGCGACTCGTTGCCGCTTATGCCCCGGCGCGCCTGACCGCCCGCTGAACGCTCAGCCGCGCTTCCCCTTGGGCGGCTTGGGCAGCGGCAGGTGGGCGGTGGCAGTCTGCACCTTCTTCATGATCGAAGGCATCGACTTCATCAGCTCCGGCGCCATACCCGCCATCGTGCGCGCCATCTCCGGATCGGTCATTATCAGCATCGCCTCGGAAGCATAGGCCCGGCCGGTCGGGCTGTCGAAGAAGCGGTTGAGGTCGCCAAGCTGCTCGACGGTGAAACGGCGCGCATAGACCCGGGCGAGCGTTTCGCGCACATCGGGCTCCATGCGGTTCATGATCGGGATCATCTCGTCCATCATCACCTTGTAGGTGATCCTGGTCCGCTCCTGGAAATGCGGGTCGTATTTGGCCATCGCCTCGCGCATTGTCGCGTGGAGAAGCTCCGGATCCGCCTTGCCGAGGTCGGTGCCCGCCGGAAGCATGTCTTCCATCTTCAAGTCCATCATCGAAGCGAATGTGGCGTCCATCACCTGGTCGAACGTTCCCCGCATCATCCGCTCGTAGGTGCCGAGCGGCCAGACCCTGTCGACCGTGATCTTGGCGGCGGCGAGGCGCTGCGGGTCCACCGAGGTCTCGACGGAGACCGTGGGCGCCGGCGCGGGCGCCTGGGCAAAGGCCGGAGCGGCTCCGGCGAGCAGCATCGCTGCCAGGATAGGCATCTTCATGTCTTTGTATTCCCCCTAGAATCTGTCGCGAGGATGCCCGGTCAAGGCGCGCCCTGCAAGCGTTAAAGCGTCAGCGCGCGAGCAGCCAGGCCAAGGCTGCGCCACCGGCGACGATCCGGTACCAGGCGAAGGGCGCGAAGCCGTGCCGCGAGACGATCGAGACGAACGCCTTGATCACGACCAGCGCCACCACGAAGGCGACGACAAAGCCGATCGCGATGCCCTGGAAGCCGATGGGCCCGAGATCGTGGCGGTTGCTCCACAGCTCGAGCGTGCTGGCGCCGAGCATGGTGGGAAGCGCGAGGAAGAAGCTGAACTCGGCCGCGGTCTTGCGCTCGACCCCGAGCGAGAGCGCTCCGAGGATGGTCGCGCCCGAGCGGCTGACCCCCGGCACCATCGACAGGCACTGGACGAAGCCGATGCCGAGCGCGGTCTTCCAGCGCATGCCGGACACGGAGTCGACGGTCGGGGTGCGGATCAATCGCTCGATGACGAGGATCGCGACGCCGCCCACGATCAGCGCCACCGCCACCGTCACCGGGCTTCCGAGCAGCACCTCGATGGCGTCGTGGAGGATGAGGCCGACCACCGCGGCGGGAAGGAAGGCGATGAGGAGGTTGCGAACGAACCGCCACGCCTCCGCGTCGCGCCGGAGGAGGCCGGTGATGACGTCCCAGAAGGTCCGCCAGTAGAGCACCACCACCGCCAGCATCGCGCCCAATTGGATGACGACGTTGAACACCAGCCACTGCTGCGGGTCGAAGCCGAGCAGGGCGTTGGCGAGGATGAGGTGGCCGGTCGAAGACACCGGGATGAACTCGGTGACGCCCTCGACGATGCCGAGCAGGATGATGGTGAGGAGGGAGGCTTCCATGTCTTTCCGTCAGGCTGCGCTTCCCCACGGGGAAGGGGCAAAGGGCTCAGTAAGGCGACTTGGCGGCGAAGCGGCCGCGGCGGCGGTAGGAGGTGAGCCAGCCTTCGGAAACGGCGATCAGCGGCGTCTGGCGGACCCCGAAGCTTTCCAGCCCCTTCGCGCCCGGCGCCACGACATTGTCCTTCTGGAGCATCATCCACTGGTCGTAGGTGAGCGGAGCGCCGGGCGCCCAGCCGGTCGCACGGGCGAGGAGGGCGCCGGCGAAGTCGGGCACGTCGACCAGAGCGCGCCCGTAGCCGGTCGTCTTGCAGATCCACTCCATCAGCTCGCGCATCGTCATCACCTGCGGCCCGCCGAGCTCGTAGGTCTGGCCGGCATGCGCCTCGGGATCTGCCACCGCAGCCGCGATCGCGTGCGCCACGTCGGAGGCGTAGACCGGCTGCATCCGCATCTTCGGCCGGAACACCGGAAGCACCGGCGACAGCCGGGCGAGGCCGGCGAAGCGGTTGACGAAATTGTCCTCGCGCCCGAACAGCAGCGACGGCCGAAGGATGGTCGCGTCCGGGAACGCCGCCCGGACCGCGTCCTCGCCCTCGCCCTTCGTCCGCGCATATCTGCCGTCGCTGGCCGGATCTGCGCCGATCGCGGAGACGTGGACGAGCGCGCGTGCTCCCGCAGCAGCCGCCGCCTCGGCGACATTGCGGGCGCCATCGACGTGGATTCCGTGGAAGTCGCCGGAGAGGGTGCCGACGAGGTTCACCGCCACGTCGCTTCCCGCGGTTGCGGCGTGGACGCGGCCCGCGTCGCGGATGTCGCAGCTGACGAACTGGGCCTGGCCGAGGGTGGAGAGCGGCTTCAAAAACCAGGCGGCGCGGGCGTCCCGCTGGACGATGCGCACGCGCGCTCCCGTCCTGAACAGGGCCTGCGCGACATAGCGGCCGAGGAAGCCGCCGCCGCCGAAGACTGTGACCAGCCGGTCCATCTTTCGGGTTCCTTGAGCATGAAGTTGCGGCGCCCCATTGCCCGCTCCCCACATCGTTGACAAGCGCCCGCGCGCCCCCTAGTTCGCGCGGCCTACCCCGTGCCCAGATGGCGGAATTGGTAGACGCACCAGCTTCAGGTGCTGGCGCTCGCAAGGGCGTGGAGGTTCGAGTCCTCTTCTGGGCACCAATTTCCCGGCGGCTGCGCCGGCCACCACCGTCAGCCTTGCGCCTCCGGACGATCGGTCCGGACTTGCCGGAGGGCGAAACCGCGGGCGGCCGCTTTCGCGACGAAGTCCGCCGTCGCGTCGCCGGTGCCGTGGGGGCGGCCTTCCCAGACGGCGATTGCGAGCGCTGCTCCGTCGCCGAGGGATTCGGCCTCTTCGACGATCCGGCCGTTCGCATGCCTATAGACGTCCTCCGCATCGGGATCGCCGCCCAGGGTGACGAGATCGCCCCGCCCCTCGGCGAGGCGGATCGAGCGGTCGAACGGGCGCATTCGAGCGCGATCAGGTCGGCCCCCGCGGCCGCCGAGCAGACGAGGCACTTCACGCCTTCCGACACGAGCAGGTCGCGCAAGCCTTGCCGAACCTGCCCGACGGCGGCGGTCGGGAAGCGCGCCTCGCCGCCGCCGGCGGGGTCCGGGCGGCGTCCGGCCAGCGCTGCGATGCACCCGTCGGCGCGGACGGCAGGTCGGTTCATCGAGGCGCTCCGGCACAAGAGCCCTGCTCCAGGGCTTCGAGCCTTGCATCTAGCGATTGCAGCGGGCCCCGTACAACGGCATGCTTCGAGGGCAGGAGGGCGACATGCCGCACGTAACCTTCATCCATGGCATCGGCAACAAGCCGGAGCGCGAGCAGCTCCGCCAAATCTGGCTTAGAAGCCTCGCCGCCGCCGGCGGTCTCGATCTCGGCGCCGAAGGGGTGACGAGCGCGATGGTCTACTGGGCCGACGTGCTCCACGCCGAGCCCGATCCCAATGTGGCGGCTTACGAAGCGGCGGCGCTCGATGAACATGGCGTCGAAGCCGACCCCGCAGCGGATGTTCCGACTGCCGACAGCGCCGACGAAGCCCTCTTCCTCGCCGGGATTGCGGCGAAGCTGGGCGGCACCCTCGCCGCGGCCGAGCTTGCGGCAGAACCCCAGGCGCGGGGAACCGATCTCGCGCTCGAGCGCATTCCGCTGCCCTGGCCGATCAAGAAGCTGTTCCTCAAGAATTTTCTGAGGGACGTTCACGATTATCTGTTCAATGCCGATTCCAGCCCCCGGCCCGGCGAACATTACAAGGTTCGGGACGAGATTCGGTCGCGTTTCGTCAGGGCGGTGAAGGACGCCCCCCAAGACGATGTCCATGTCGTGGTCAGCCACAGCATGGGCACCGTGATCGCCTATGACTGCCTGAAGAACGTAGCGGATTGCCCGCGCGTCGACGCCCTCGTCACGATCGGGAGTCCCCTCGGCCTGGACGAGGTGCAGGACAAGCTCGACCCGGGCTATTCGCGCCGGGACGGCTATCCCGACTTCCGTTCCTCGACGCCCTGGGTGAATTTATTCGATCGCCTCGATCCGGTCTGCGGCTTCGACCCGATCCTCGCCAACGATTTCGAGCGCGGCGGCGTGAAGGCGATCGATGACGTTCAGGTCGTGAATCCCGGGTCATGGCGCCATTCGGCCGTCAAATATCTGGCCCAGGCGGAGCTTCGGACCAGGCTCGCCGCCGCGCTCGGCTTATGAGCCCGGCTGAAGCGGCCGCGGAGCGGCTCGGCCTGCGCAGGAGGGCGGCCGGGTTGATCGCGACGCTGGCCGGTGCGCGGGACGGGCAAGCGGTCGCCGATCTCGCCGCGGAGCTTCGGCAGGAACGGCAGTTCGACCTGCTCGAGGAGCTTGCGGAGCGGGCGCGGACGCTCGGAGACGATCGACCGCGAATCTCGCTCTATCTTGCCCAGGCCCTCATCGACCGCGACCGCCCGCGCCTCGGCGCCGACGTGCTCGCGGGGCTCCTTCCGACCCTGGAAGCGGGGGATCCGCTTCGCGCGGAGGCGCTTGGGCTCGCCGGCCGCTCGTGGAAGGACGTGATGCTGGCTTTGCCCGAGGCGGCTGAGGCGCTGAGGCAGCATGCGCTTTCGAGCTCGGCGCGATCCTACCGCGCCGCCTTCGAGGAGAGCGGGCGGTGCAACAGCTGGGCCGGAGTCAATCTGCTGGCGCTGGCGGTCTATGCCGATCGCAATGCCCTGCCGCTCGGCGAGCCGGTGGAGATTGACGGGCTCGCGGCGGAATTGTGCAATGTGCTCGACTCGGTCGCCCCGGAACAGCGCGACGGCTGGCACCATGCGACGGCCGCCGAGGTGGCGGTAGCGCGCCGGGACCTGGCCGATGCCGAGCGCCACATCCGCCTCTATCTGGAGAGCCCGGCGACGACCGCCTTCGCTTTGGCCGGGACGCTTCGGCAATTCACCAGGCTTTGGTGCCTGCGTTCCGAAGGCGTGCGCGGACGATCGATCGTGGAGGCCCTGGAAGCGGCTACTCTCGAGCGGGAGGGCGGCCATTTCGACATCCCTGCCGCAGCGGTTCGGGAGCGGCCGGAAGAGCCGGCGCGCGCGGCGACCCTCCAGGCGATATTGGGAAACACGGGTGAGGTGACCTACTCCTGGATGCAGATGGGGCTTGCAAGGGCGAAGTCGGTGTGCGCGGTGGTGCACTCGACCGGCAGGGTCGGTACGGGCTTCGTCGTTGCGGGAGCGGCGCTCGACCCGCGTCTCGACGGCGAGAAGTTCGTGCTGACCAACCGCCACGTCGTCAGCGAGGATCCCGGCGAAGACGCATTCTCCCCGGACGACTGTCACCTCGTCTTCGAAGCGGTCGATCCCGGCCGGAAGGTCGCGCTTGACGGGATCGTCTGGTCCTCGCCCGTCGGCGAGCTGGACGCGACGCTGCTAAGGGTGCGGTGGGAGGATTTGGAGGCCGATCCGCTGCCGATCGCGCCGCGCCTGCCGATCGTCGATGCCGGCCAGCGCGTCTACGTCATCGGTCACCCGCGCGGCGCCGAGCTCTCCTTCTCCCTGCAGGACAATGAGCTGCTGGAGCATGAGGGCCCGACTGCCGGCAAGCCGCCCAACCCGAAGGTCTGCAAGCTCCACTACAGGGCGCCGACGGAGCATGGCAGCTCAGGCAGCCCCGTATTCAACCGGTCGGAATGGAAGGTGATCGCGCTCCACCACGCCGGCGGAGAAATGGCGCGCCTGAACGGCAACAGCGGCAGCTGGCCCGCCAACGAAGGAATCTGGATCCAGTCCATCGCCAAGGCGATTCAGGAGCGCTGATGGGGCCAGGCATGGTGGGCGAGGAGAGGATGGTTCGAATGGCATATCTGGCAGGCGCCTTCTTCCTGTTCGCGCTCGGCGCTCGCGCCGGGCGCTGGTTCGCGGGCGCCGCGGTCCTCCTCGCTCTCGCCGCCGCGGCCCGGGCGCTGATGGGCTATCCGGCGCTGACGGTGACGCTCTGCGCCGTCGCGGGCGGCGCCGCATTCCTCCTTCCCCGCCAGCGTACGCCCGTGAGCGCGGCTGCCCTGATGCTTGGGACCGTGCTGGCGGCTTATGCGGTGTTCGGCCCCGCCGACGGGCTGCTCTAGAGCTCCGCCAGCGCCTCGATCAGCGTGTCGACCTCGGCTTCGCTGCTATAGTGGCAGAAGCCGATGCGGAGCAGGCCGCCGGAGGCGGCGAGGCCGAGGCGGTCGATCGCTTCCTTGGCGTAGAAATTGCCGGACCAGGCGAAGATGCCTCGTTCGGCGAGCAGCTCGGCGGCCTCGCGCGCGGTCATGCCGTCGACGGTGACGGAGAAGGTCGGGACCCGGCCTTGCGTCGTCGGCGGGCCGTAGAGCCTCAGGCGCTGGAGCCCGGCGATGCCGCCAAGGAAGCGTTCGCCGAGGGCGCGCTCATGCTCCTGGATCGCGGCCATTCCGGCGCGGATCCGGTCGCGGCGGCTGCCCGCTTCGCCGCCCAGCGAAGCGATATGCTCGACCGCGCCGATCGTCGCCGCCTGGCCTTCGTAGGAGGGGGTGCCGGTCTCGAAGCGGATCGCCGCAGGGTGGGAGTCGGCGGGGCGGACCTTATAGGCTTCCAATTCCTCCATCAGCGCCTCGCGGCCCCACAGCACGCCCTGGTGCGGGCCGAAGAATTTGTAGGGGGAGCAGGCGAGAAAGTCGCAGCCGCTCGCGCGGACGTCGGTGAGGACATGCGGCACCGACTGGACCGCGTCGACGAACACCAGAGCGTCGGAATTCGCCCGGACGATGCGGACGATCTCCTCGAGCGGGTTGAGCGTGCCGAGCGCGTTGCTGGCCCCGCCGACTGCGACAAGCCGGGTGTTGGGGCCGAGCAGGCCGGGCAGTTCGTCCAGCCGGAGCGCGCCCGTCTCCGGATCGAAATCCAGCCACTTCACCTCGAGGCCGATGTCGCGGGCGAGGAGCAGCCAGGGGGCGACATTGGCGTCGTGGTCGAGCCGGGTGACGACGATCTCCCCGCCCTTGTCGGCCCAGCGTCGGCCGAGGCTCCGCGAAAGGGCGAAGGTCAGCGAGGTCATGTTCTGCCCGAAGGCGATTTCGGAACGGTCGCCGCCGAGCAGGTCCGCCATCGCCTGGTGCGCCGCTTCGCTCATCGCGTCGGTTGCGACCGCGGTTGCGAAGGCCCCGCCGGAATTGGCTGTGCCGGTTTCGAGATGGTGCCGCATCGCGTCGATCGCTCGGCGGCAGGCCTGGGTGCCGCCGGGTGCGTCGAAATAGATGCGGGGGCGGCCGCCGTCGGTAATGAGGAGGGCGGGGAATTCGGCGCGGACGGCCTCGACGTCGAGCGCCATCAGCCCTCCGAAGCCTCGCCCTCGGCTTCGTTCCCGCCTTCCGAAGCCGGCTCCTCCTCCTTCACGTCGGTGAAGAAGGGCTCGACCTCGCCTGCAAGCTTGATCGTCATCGGTTGCCCGAAGCGATCGCGGCTTCGGCCGGCGGCGACTCGGATCCAGCCTTCGGAGATGCTGTACTCCTCGACGTCGTGGCGCTCCTTGCCCTTGAAGCGGATGCCCACCCCGCGCTGCAGAGTGTCGGCGTCGAAATGGGGGCTTCGCGGGTTGAGCGAGAGGCGGTCGGGGGGCGTGTCGGTCACTGTGCCTGTCTTTCGTCTGGTGGAGCCGGGCTCAGCGCAGCTTGGTGATGGTGAGCCCGTCGGATTTCGCCCGCTCCTTCACGGACTCCTCGGTCCGGGTCAATGCCTTGGCGATGGCCTTCAAGGACATGCCCTTGCCGGCGAGGAGGTGCAGCTTCTGCAGCTCCTCGCTCTTCCAGGCCTGGCGGTGGCGGGCGAAATGCTCTGCCATCAATCCTTCGCCACGTTGCCTTTTGTGGAGGGGTTGGCGGCGATGGTCTTTTTCACTTCCTTCTTGGGCTTGCGGGCTTCCTTGCTTCCGCGGACCTGTCCCTTGGCCATCTCATCTCTCCTCGACTAAATATTACCGGGTTCGCCCCTAATGCGGCGGAGCGGCGCCGAGGTCCAGCCCGGCGCCTCCATGGGCCATCCAGCACGGGTCCCAGCTCGGCTCGGGGCCGAAGCGGCCGACCAGGAACTCGACCAGCGCCCGGACTCGGGCAGTGACCGCGCGGCCGGGCGGCATCACCGCGTGGAGCGCGCCTTCCTCCATCG
Source organism: Alphaproteobacteria bacterium (assembly GCA_005882415.1). GTDB lineage: Bacteria > Pseudomonadota > Alphaproteobacteria > Sphingomonadales > Sphingomonadaceae > Allosphingosinicella. The sequence continues at coordinate 20,525 of VBAE01000085.1, forward strand.
GAAAATCGCGAAGCAGCGGCTCCAGCGTCCCCGCCTCGAAGCCGGGGGCGGCGATGAAGCTCGGAAGGATGCAGATGCCGAGCCCGGCGACCGCGGCGGCGCGCAGCATCTCGCCATTGTCGGCGCGAAGCCGGGGTGTTCCGCGGACATGCTCCCAGCGGTCGCCGACCCGGAAGCGCCATTGTTCGTTGGCGTAGACCAGGATGTCGTGCCCGGCGAGGTCGCGCGGCTGCTCCGGCCGCCCGCGCCGCTCCAGATAGGCGGGACTCGCCACCGCCACCTTGCGCACCGGCGCGATCCGCCTTGCGACCAGCGCGCTGTCCTTCAGCGAGCCGATCCTCACGGCAAGGTCGAAGCCGCCGGCGATGAGGTCCACGGCCTTGTCCTCGAAGCTGATGTCGAGCTCGACCCGGGGGTGCATTTCGGCAAACTCGGCGAGCGCCGGGGCGAGGTGGAGCACTCCGAACGACAAAGGGGCGGAGAGGCGCAGCGGCCCAGCGACCTGGGTCACCGCCTCGGCCACCACCTCCTCCGCCGCCTCCAGCTCGACGAGGACATTCGACGCCCGCTCGAAATAGGCCTGGCCGACATCGGTCGGCTGCGCCCCCGAGGCGCTGCGGGTGAGCAGGCGGGCGCCCAATTGCTCCTCGAGCCGCGCGACGCGGCGGCTGAGGATCGATTTCGACATCCCCATCCGCTCGGCGGCGCGGCTGAAGGCGCCGGTCTCGACCACCCGGACGAAGGCGAGGACGTCGAGCAGGTCCACCGATGAGCGTTCCATATTCCGCAACACCATCATGCGCCGCGCGCGGCTACCGGCAACACCTCTAGGCGCCTAGATTGGGCTTAGCAAGTTTCAGGAGGAAGATATGACCAACGTTCTCATCATCGACAGCGCAGCCACTGGCGAGGCGTCGGTGTCGCGCAAGCTGACCCGCTCCTTCGAGGAAGCGCTCGGCGCTCGCGGCCCGGTGCGGATCGTCCATCGCGACGTCGGCTCCGATCCGGTCCCGCACCTCAGCGAGGCCACCACGGGCGCGATCCGCGGCGCCGAGGCGGCGACCCACGAGGCGCGCGAGGCGGTCGCTCTGTCCGACCGGCTGATCGCCGAGATCATGGAAGCCGACGTCATCGTAATCGGCGCCCCGATGTACAATTTCGGAATGCCCTCCACGCTCAAGGCCTGGTTCGATCACGTTCTTCGCGCCGGCATCACCTTCCGTTACTCCGAGGCGGGGCCCGAAGGGCTGGTCAAGGGCAAGAAGGCGATCGTGATCGAGAGCCGCGCCGGCCTCTACAGCGAGGGCCCGGCCGCGGCGATGGACAGCCAGGAGCCGCATCTTCGCACCCTGCTCGGCTTCATGGGCGTCGACGATGTCAGCTTCGTCCGGGTCGAGCGGCTCGCTTTCGGCCCCGACGCCGCCGCGGCTGCGATCGCCGATGCGACCGAGCAGCTCGTGTCCCTGGGCGGCGAGCAGCTCGCGCTGGCTGCCTGACCTGCGCGGGCGCACTATATAACGACTGAAGGAGGAACCGACATGAAGCTCTATTACGCACCCGCAGCCTGCTCGCAGGCCCCGCACATAGTGGCCCGCGAGGCGGGGCTCGACATCGAGCTCGCCAAGGTCGAGTTCCCGTCCAAGAGCGTCGAAGGCGGCAGCCTCTACGACGTCAATCCCAAGGGCGCGGTTCCGACGCTCAAGCTCGACGACGGCGATGTGCTGACCGAGAATGCGGTGATCCTCCAATATCTGGCGGACCTGGCGCGGCAGTCGGAGCTTGCACTGCCGGAGGCCGGAATCGAGCGTTACCGGCTGCTCGAATGGCTGAACTTCATCGCGACCGAATTGCACAAGGGCTTCGGCCCGCTGTGGAATCCGGCGACCCCGGCCGAATATAAAGCGGCCACCCGCGAGGCGCTGGGTAAGAAGTTCGATTACCTGCAAGGCGAGATCGGCGACGGCCCCTATATCCTCGGCGACCGATTCTCGATCCTCGACGCCTACGCCTTCGCGGTCCTCAACTGGACCCGGATCCACGACATCGACATCGCCCGCTGGCCAGGCCTCGCCGCCTATCTCCAGCGCGTCGCGGCCCGTCCCGCCGTCCAGGCGACGCTCCGCGCGGAAGGGCTGATCTGAAAGGAGCAACAATGATCGACATCCGTCCCTTTAACTCGCTCGGCCATGCCAATCATGGCTGGCTGAATGCGCGGCACCATTTCTCCTTCGCCAATTATCACGAGCCGGCCCGGATGGGCTGGGGCGCGATCAGGGTGTGGAACGACGACGAGATCGCCGCCCGCTCCGGCTTCCCGCCCCATCCCCATTCGGACATGGAGATCGTCACCTATGTCCGGCAGGGCGCGATCACCCATCAGGATTCGATGGGCAATCAGGGCCGGACCGGTGCCGGCGACGTTCAGGTGATGAGCGCCGGCACGGGCGTTCGCCACGCCGAATATAATCTGGAGGACGAAGCGACGACCTTGTTCCAGATCTGGGTGCAGACCGACAAGCCCGGCGCTGAGCCGAGCTGGGGCGCAAAGGCCTTCCCGAAGGACGACCGCTCCGGCAGCTTCGTCACGCTGGCCAGCGGGTTCGACGGGGACGAGGAGGCGCTTCGGATCAACGCCGCCGCCCGAGTGATGGGCGCGACCCTTCGCGAAGGCGAGACGGCCGAGCTCAGCCTCGACCCGTCCCGCCACGTCTACCTGGTGGGGCTCGGCGCTCCGATCGAGGTCAACGGCGTCCGCGCCGAGCCGCGGGACGGAGTGGCGGTCACCGGCGAGGAGAAGGTCGTGATCCGGGCCGTGGGCGACGCGGAGATCGTCCTCGTCGACGCGCGCTGAAACAAAGGGGAGGGGGCGCTTCGGCGCCTCCTCCTTTTCCGGCTTTACCTAAGTATGTGGCCGCGAAGACACTTTTCTATGGTTAACGAGGATTAAACCACCAAAGCTCGGCACTTTCCGCGGTGCGCCTCGTTACTGCCCACATGCCTCGCTACTACTTCAACCTTCGCGGCCGTGACGCATTGCTCCAGGATGAGCATGGCATTCCGCTGCCCGACGGGGAATCGGCCTGGTACCAGGCGGTGCGCAGCGCGCGCGAGGTGATCCGGGCGGACCTCCAGATCGGCATCGGCTGGGACGGCCAGGCGATCGAGATCATCGACGAGAGCGGGATAAGGATCGACGAGGTCCCGCTCCACGAGGTGGCGCAGGTTTTCTTGTAGCGGGGTTGTTGGCGACAGCCGTCATGCCGGACTTGATCCGGCATCCATGAACACGGACCGTGTCCAGTTCTCAGAAACCTGTGTTCATGGATCCCGGGTCAAGCCCGGGATGACGATCGAGAGGTGGAGGCCGCCCGTGCCTCTAAGACGCCCCGCCCCTACACCCGCTTGAACACGTCCCTCGCCCGCACCTTGCTGACGGGGGTGGTGAGCGCGTCCAGATCCTTGGGGTGGAGCTCCACTTCGAACTCGCAGCCGGCGTCGTTGCCTTCGGCCCAGACCACGCGGCTGCGCTTCATTTCGAAGCCGGGGAGCTTCAGCCACACTTCGGCGCCGATCTCGAGCTGCGTGCCCGCGTCGATCTTGAAGCCGCCGGTCGAGACGTCGAGCACCACTACCGGAAGCGTGCTCGCCCCCTCCTCGCGCAAGGCGGCCGCCAGGTTGACGATCCGGCGCTCGGTCTTGCGGCCGTCCCCGGTCGGCAGCCTGGAGAGTTGTGCATTGATGAACAAGGCGTCGTCCTTTCGTCCCCGCGGTCGTGCGGAAGGGCTAGCAGCCGAGTGGCTAATATCGGGTTAGCGTCTGGAAGAGAGTGCCGGCGGAGGGTTCGGGGCCGGCATCCCGAAAGATGCCGGCCCCCCCTCGATACGCGACACAAGGGGCCGCCGTTGCGGCGTAAGCCATCCCGACGACGAGCTGCTTATCGCTGAAAAGGGTTGAGAAAGTGCTGAACGACATGGTTAGCGTAGGTTCAACCAAGTGCCTCCGCGCCCGATTCGCAAAGGCGCGGCGCAGAGGGGGCGGGCAGAGAAAAGGCGGAGCCGGTCCAAGACCACCTCCGCCCCCCCGGTCGCGTACCGTCGCCCCTGTTAATGCGGAAGGGTTACGAAATATTTTAAGGGCCGGAACGATTCGCCGGTCCCCTGCTCCGTCATTGCGAGGAGCGAAGCGACGCGGCAATCCATGGGCCTCTGAGACCGTACTGGATTGCTTCGCTTCGCTCGCAATGACGGTTTGCACCGCCTGACGCGACTGTCCTCAGACCGGCGCCTCATTGTCGCTGCCCATATCGGCGCGGCGGTGATGCCAGCTGAAGATGGCGAGGGGGCCCCGGTGGGGGCGCCAGGCTTCGGCGAGCTCGCGGATGTGGCGTTCTGTCGGGCGGTCGGGGAGGCCGAGGATTCGGCCGATCTCGATCTGCACCGCAAGGTCTCCCGCCGGCCACATGTCGACCCGGCCTTCCGCGAAGAGGAGGTAAACCTCGGCGGTCCAGCGGCCGATGCCTTTCACCGCAACCAGCTTGGCGATCGCCTCCTCGTCGTCCTCGGGGAGGTTGTCGAGGTCGAGCCGTCCCGAGACCACCTCCTCGGCGAGGCTCCTCGCATAGCTCATCTTCTGGCGGGAGAGGCCGGCGCCGCGGAGCGCCTCGTCGCTGGCGGAAAGGATGTTGCGGGGATCCATGTCGGCGCCGACCGCGGCTTCGAGCTTCGCCCACATCGAGGCCGCCGCCTTGATGCTGACCTGCTGGCCGACGATGGCGCGGAGCAGGGTGGTGTAGCCGCGTTCGCTGATCCTCGGCTCGGGATAGCCGGCGCGGGCGAGGGCCGCGGCGATGGCGGGATCGCGCTCGGCCAGCGCGTCGAGCGAGCGCTTCAATCCTTCCGCCTGAATTCCCACGCCTGTCGCTCCCGCTTGAAATGCCCCCCCGGGCCTAGCATAGCTCGACGCCGGGGCGCTTCTTCGAAATCGGACGGGATGTAACATGGCCAAGCTCACCATCGTCGGCCGCGACGGCAGCGAGAAGACGGTGGAGGGCCATGACGGCTGGAGCGTGATGGAGACGATCCGCGACGCCGGCTTCGACGAATTGCTCGCTCTGTGCGGCGGCTGCTGCAGCTGCGCGACGTGCCATGTCCATGTCGACGAGGGGTGGCTGGGTGCGCTTCCTGCGATGGGCGCGGATGAGGACGACCTTCTCGACAGCTCCAGCTTCCGCGGGGCGAACAGCCGGCTTTCGTGCCAGCTCGAATTCGGGCCGGAGCTGGACGGGCTGCGGGTCACGATCGCGCCTGAGGACTAAGTCCTCCCCGTCGCCAGACGGGGAGGGGGACCACCCGAAGGGTGGTGGAGGGGTAGGTGGCTCGACGTTGGCAGTTCTCGCGCGAACCTCTGATTCCCAGCCTTTTACCCCTCCACCACATTTCATGTGGTCCCCCTCCCCCCGCTTCGCGCGGGGAGGACTTAGCGCAGCTGCAGGAGCGCCTCGGGCTTCTTTGCGTCCAGCGGCCCTACGACCCATGTCAGCACCCGCGTTCCGCCGGCGCCTGGTGCGGGGCCGTCCTGCGTGTTGTTGGTCAGCACTTCGGCGTCCGTCGTGACGGTGAAGGTGCCCTGGGGCCTCGGCGCGGAGTCTCCAGCCCCGGTCGGCATGGACCCCGCATTGCCGGCAAGCGCCTTCAGCCCGGAGTCGCTCCCTTGCACGAAGGCCGGGGCGTTGATCCGGACCTTGTTGCCGACGGCGCGGTTGACCTCGACGAAGGGGATGATGAAGTCGATGGTCGGGTCGAACACGCCCTTGCCCTTATGGACGACGCGCTTCCAGCCTTCATAGCCCTGCAACCGCCGGGCGAACTCGTCCATCGTCTTGGGATCGTTGACGTCCATGCCGCCGAACATCGCCCGGGTGCGCTCGTCCTCCGCCTTCTTCTCGGCCGCGCGGGTGGCCTTGTTCGCCTCCCATTCCTTGCGCTTGGTCTCGAGCTCGGCAGGGGTGCATTCGCGGGCGGTCGGCTCGCTGCTGTCGGGGGTCTGCTGGTCGACGCAGTCCTGCATCTCCGGATCGAACTTGTCCTCGGCCGCGGCCGCGCCGGCGCCCATTTCGCCCAGGCCCTGGGCGGTCATCAGCACGATCTCGCCGGCATAATGGTAGGTGAAGCTGCCGTCCTTCTTCAGCGTCAGTTCGGCATTGAACTTGCCGGGCGTCAGCAGGCAGCCGCTCAGAAGCATGAGCGCGCCCAAAGCGGCGATCCGAACGAAGTTCATAGCTTAGGCCCCCCAACCGGAGCCGTTACGGCCCCGTCAGCCTGTATGCGTGGCGGCGGCGTAGAGCGCAATGGCGGCGGCGTTGGAGACGTTGAGGCTCTCGATCCGGCCGCTGATCGGGAGTCGGGCGAGGGCGTCGCAATGCGCCTCGGTGTTCTGGCGCATGCCTTCGCCTTCCGCGCCGAGCACCAAAGCGACCCGCTTCGGCCCGAGCGCCTCGGCCAGGGTCTGGTCCGCCTCGCCGGTCAGGCCGACCCGCCAGAAGCCGGCTTCCGCCATCTCGTCGAGCGCGCGCGACAGGTTGACGACGCGGGCCCAGGGCACCGTCTCCAGCGCCCCGCTCGCGGACTTGGCGAGCGCGCCCGATTCCGGCGGCGCGTGCCGGTCCTGGGTCACGATCCCCAGCGCGTCGAAGGCGGCGGCCGAGCGCAGGATCGCGCCGACATTGTGCGGGTCGGTGACCTGGTCGAGGACGAGCAAAGGCCGCCCGTCCTCGGCCTGCTCGAGCAGGTCGGCGAGGAGGATGTCTTCCAGCCGCTCAACCTCGGCGACGACGCCCTGGTGCGGCGCGTCGCGGGGCACGTGGCGGGCGAGGTCGGCGGCCTCGGCGAAGACGAGCGGGATGGAGGAGGGGATTGCGAGCTCGGCCGCGGCGTCGCGCGTCGCCCAGATCCGGACGATGGTCCGCTCGGGATTGTCGAGGGCGGCGGCGACGGCGTGGCGGCCCCAGAAGCGGGGCCTGTTCTCGGCCTTGCTGGCCTGGCGGGCTTTGCGGCGCATGGCGAGCCCAATGGCCGCGACGGGCCGCCCTTGCAAGCGCGGATCGGGAAGGGCGCGCGCGCCTTTCCAGCAAGTTGACAGCGCCGCCCCCTTTCGCCATTGAGCGCGCCTCCCCATTTCGGGGCCTCCTGGACAGGTGGCCGAGTGGTTAAAGGCAGCAGACTGTAAATCTGCCCGGGTTTCCCGTACGCTGGTTCGAATCCAGCCCTGTCCACCACCGCCCCAGGGGCGGTTTTCCCCTTAGAAAGCGATCAGGCCGCCAGCAGGCCGCGGCCGACTAGGCCGCCAGCAGGCAACGCGCGGTGGGGCCGGTTACGTGGTAGACATAGCCGTCGCGCGAGGTGGCGATGAAGGCGCCGGGTTCGGGCGCCGCGGCGAGCGACGAGATCCCTTCCGAGGAGAGGCGGACGAAGCGGAGATATTCGCCGCTCCTAAGGTCGAAGATGCCGACGCGGCCGGCCTCGTCGCCGGTGGCGAGGTGGGTGCCGTCGGCGCTCGCGGCGCAGCAGGACATGGCGTTGCGATGCGCGGTGGCGATCCCGACCGAACGGTCCAGGCCCCAGAGACGGAGCTTCAGGTCGCGGCCGACGCTTGCGAAGCGGCCGCCGGGTAGCGCGGTGCAGCCGGTCGCACCGCCGCTGTGGACGCTGGGGTCGGAATGGACCTCCTCCATCGTCTCCAGCCGGTGCGCGGCGTCGGAGCCGGCGGCGGTGACGGTGAACAGCAGGCCGGCGTCGGACGCGATTCCGGTGATTGCGCTTCGGTGGAGTCGGAGCGCCGCGACCGGGCGAAGCGAATCGCCTTCCGCCTCGAACATCAGCATCTCGCCGGCGGCCGTGCCGATCGCGAGCCGGCCGCCTTCGACGGTGCAGGCGCAGAGCAAGGGCGCGTCCTGCTGCCAGAGCAGTTCGCCGCTGAGGGCGTCGACCAGGCCGCCGCTGTCGCCGCCGCAGACCAGGCGGCCCTCGTGGGAGACGATGAAGGTCGAGCCGCGGTTGAGGCGCGCCCGCTCCCGGCCGGCGGAGGCAAGGATGCCGCCCTCGCTGATCGTGAACAGGGCGCCTTCATGATGGCAGGCGTCGGCGAAGCCGGCGGCAGGCTCGATATCTTCGAGGTCCCAGGTGCCGCTCTTGAGGTCGAGCGTGCCGTAGCGGGAGCCGAAAGTGGGGAAAGCGAGGCGGTCGGGACCGACGAAAATGGGGGCGCGGGCGGCGACCAGCGGCGGCAGCTTCGCGTCCGCCGTGCAGGTGAGGCTTCCGCCCGACCGGCTCCAGACTTTGACCGAGCGGTCCATGCCGATCGAGATCAAAGCGCCCGAAGCAGGGTCGAAGCTGAGGTCGGCGATCGGCCCCCGGTGCGCCTCGAAGCGCTCGCGCCGGCGGCCGCAGAGGAGGATGATCGCGCCGTCGGCGGTGCCGGCGAAGAAGGTGCCGTCCGGGCTTGCCGCGGCCGCGCGCCCGAACGCGCCCTCTATGTCTCCGGCGGGCCGGCGCTGGCCGTTCTCCGCGTCCCAGCGGCTGACGATTCCCTGCTCGCCGAGCGCGACCAGCTCGCCGCCGCCCTTCAGCCAGAGCAGGCAGACGACCGGGCCGTTATGGCCGGCGAGGTGGAGGAGGGGCCGTCCGGCGAAATCGAAGACGATAACGCTGCCGTCGCGGGCGGCGGTGGCGACGCGCTCCAATGTGGGGTGGAAGGCGGCCGCCTCGACCGCATCCTCATGCCCCGCCATCACCGCGCGCAGGCGAAGGTCGGGCACCGACCAGAGGCGGGCGCTGAAGTCGGCGCCGGCCGAGATCAGCCAGTTTCCGCTTCCGCTGAAGCCGCAGAGATAAGCGCTGTCGTCGTGGCAGCCGCGGGCCAAAGCGACATCGTCGTGCGCGTTCCACAAGATCACTCGGCCGTCCGCTCCCGCAGTGGCGAGCAGCGAATCCCGAAACCCTGTTATCGCGTGAATTGGCCCCCGGTGGTCGATCATCCGCGGGCAAAATAGCCGCGAAATCCGCAGGTTAAAGGAGATTTAGAGCCAAATTGGACCTTCCGCGTCCGAAACGGCGGCACCCCCGCAAGGGCTGGAAGCCGGCCTTAAAGGCACGGGGGAGTCACCAGCGCAAGGCTGATGGCTAAAGACCCCTTAGCCGCGTGGAGAGTGAGGCTAGTTGCATAGACGGACCGAGATGAGGCTGCATCTCATCTTGCTCCAACCCAAGTAATGATTGGCGAATTCTGCCGCTATAGCCTGAGCCGCACCGGATGGCCCGCTCGCAACCTGAGCCGTGGGCGCCCGCCCCATCCGGCTTCGCGGCGCGGCGGAGCGTCCGGGGAAGCTCAGGCCCCGGAAAAAAAGCAATTTTTGTCGAAAAACCTTGGAGCGGGTAACGGGGATCGAACCCGTATCACAAGCTTGGAAGGCTAGTGCTCTACCATTGAGCTATACCCGCGCGCCAAGGCGTGAGCCATATGGCGCAGCCGCCGCGGCCGGGCAAGGGGGTCAGCTCGCCTTGCGCTTCTCCCCCGCGTCGGGACGGAGCCAGGCCATCAGCTCCTGGAAGGGGACGACCTGGTTGAAGGCGATCCCGCAAAAGCCGTCGCGCGACCAGCGGACCTGGCCGGCGAGCGGACGAAGCTTGTCGAGCGCGATCATCACCTGTGCGCCGACGGGGAGGGGAACGTCGCATTCGATCTTCACCCCGCCTTGCGAGATGTCGCAGGTGTTGACCCCGTAGACGTCGGACGCGATCCGGACGGTCGCCAGCCGGTCGACCTCGACCCGCGGCATTCGCGGCCGCCAGCCATTCTCCTGCAGGGACTGGCTGGCGAGCATCTCCTCGACGTCGACCGCGCTGTCGAAGGCCACGCCGATGTTCGAATCGCGCGCCCAGATGATCGTGCCTTCGATCGGCTCCTCGCTCTTGAGCTCGATCGACACCTTCTCGCCCGGGACGTGGCGGCAATAGACATGGGCCATGATCCCGCCGCCCGAGATGTTGCGGATCAGGCAGAGCTCGCGCCCGGCGGTCCCCACGAGCGCGCCGACGCGCAGGATGGTGAGATGGCGCGCGTCGCGGCGCCGGTCCGGCGGCGGGGGCGCCTCCGCGGAGAAGGAGAAGGTGGTCTCCTCATGTCTGTCGCCCGTCACCCCGCCCACTCCTCGTTGCCGTTGAACCGGGCGGATGGCGCCGCCCAATCCCCAACCCATTCAATATAGACAGGAAGAGGTTTAAGAACGTCTTACGCCTATACTGTCTTTGCGCCCGGCCGCGGTCGTGAAGGGGCAGGGTGCGTTCACCGCTTGCTTACCAATATTGGCTAGTGCTCCTCCCTATGAACGCGGAAAGCAGGATCGCGGCGGCCTCGCTGCATTACGACCCACGGCCCAAGTCGGCGGTGAGCAGCGGCGTCGGCCTCGCGGGCCTTGCCGGCCTCTTCGCCTGGGCGGCGGCGGCGCGGGCCTGGCACTTGGACGGCACCGGCCCGGCGACCCTCGCCTTCTTCGCCTGCGGCATTCCGATGATCCTCTGGTCGCTGTTCGTCGACAAGGTCCACAGGAGCCCGACCACGGGCATCGACTGGGCCGCCCCGCCGCGCCCGCTCAAGCAGTCGCTCGACTTGAGCTTCGTCAAGATCGCCGGCCTGTGGACGACCTGGGCGGTGATCGGCTTCGCTTATTGCGTCGCCCGCTGGTATTGGGACGGCGTCTATCTGTTCGCGATGCGGCTGTTCGCCTTGAGCGCGATCCCGCTGCTCGTCCTCTCCGTCCCTTATGTGATCTGGATCGACCGGCGCCTCAAGGAGCCGCGCGACGGCGCCTGGCAGTTCGGCCGGCTGATCGTCGGCCGCGGCAAGGATGTGAACCGGGAGCTCCTCTACGACCATTTCCGAAGCTGGACGATCAAGGCCTTCTTCCTGGCCTTCATGGTCGCGGTAGCGCCGGGCAATTGGTCCCAGACCATCGCTCCCGCCGCCGAGGAGATCGTCTCCAGCCCGATCCGGCTGACCCAATGGCTGATCGGGGCGATGTTCATGATCGACATCACCATGGCGACGGTCGGCTATGTGCTGACGATGAAGCCGCTCGACAGCCACATCCGCTCCGCCAACCCTTATGCCGCCGGCTGGATGGCAGCCCTCATCTGCTACCCGCCCTTCGTGCTGATGGCCTCGGGCGGACCGCTCGATTACCATCCGGGGACGATGGGCGAGGGCGGCTGGACCTATTGGCTCGGCGCCTACCCGCTGCTGATGACCCTGTTCGCCTTCTTCATGATCGCTCTGACCGGCATCTACGCCTGGGCGACGGTGGCGTTCGGGATCCGCTTCTCCAACCTCACCCACCGCGGAATCCTCACCCACGGCCCCTACGCCTGGACCAAGCACCCGGCCTACGTCTCGAAGAACCTCTATTGGTGGCTTGCCACGCTCCCCTTCTTCGCCACCACCGGCAATCCGGTCGACATGATCCGCAACACGGTGGTGATGGGCCTCGTCACCGGCGTCTATTATTGGCGCGCGCGGACCGAGGAGCGCCACCTGATGGCGGACCCCGCCTATCGCGAATATGCCGCCTGGATGGACCGCAACGCCCCCATCCCCCGCCTGCTGCGCAAACTCCGCGGCGGGGGAGGAGCGCCGGAGGCCGTGCCGGCGGAATAAGCGCGCGCGGTGCCTGGAGGAGGCGAGTGGCGCGAATGGCGTGAAAGTCGTGAAAGTCACATGGATTCGCGGGGGGTACCCGCCTCCGGCGAGGCGTGACGGCGCACGAGACGGCCTTCGAAAAGGGCGATGGGGGCGCGTGAGTCGCTCATCCCGCAATGGTCTCACACCTGCGAGGGTGTAGGAAAGTTCTTTCTTTGTTCCGTCTGCAAACGACGCAGTCGCTTCTTGCCTACAGCAATTTTGGGAAGGCGTTGTCCGAGGAAGCGGCACTGCACCTTTGGTCTCTTTGGTGCTTTGGTGCTTTGGGTGAAACCGGCGCGGCCTGTGCCTCACCGCAGGCGTAAGCGACCTGAAACTAGGGCTGCAGTTTCACCCAAAGCACCAAAGGACCAAAGGAACCAAAGAGGCCGAGCGGGAAAACAAGCC
>VBAE01000040.1 GCA_005882415.1 Alphaproteobacteria bacterium
CAGTTCCGTTCTTCGGCTTCCGAAGCGCCCGACGAGCTCGTCCGCTGCGACGCTCGGGTCCCGCCGCTCGCACCCAGCGGCAAGTGATGGATTTCGCCGGATTGTGCTGATAACCATGCGCCCCGAGAGGGGATAAAATGCGTCCGTCGTTAATTGCCTTGCTTCCCGCCGCCCTGCTTGCGGGCTGCGCCGGCTACGCCATCGATTATGCCAAGCCGAAGACGTCGATCATCCAGCCGGCGCTCGCGCGCTACGCTTTGGACGCCCGCCAGTCGCAGTGCGTGTCGGACACTCTCACCAAGACTCTGACGGTGTGGCAGCTTCGCCAGCTCCAGATCGTCGCCGGTGCGTTGAAACCGGCGGCGGGGGACAATCGGCCGCTCGGCGGCTCCGATCTCGTCTGGGCGGCGAAGAACGTCCGCGATCCCGAAGTTCGGCCCAAGGTGGAGCAGGCGGTGGCGAGCTGCGGCATCGCCGGCGCTCCCGCGCGCGTGGCGGCGCCTACGGTGGGCGAGCAGCCGGCGGTTGCGGCCGAGCAGCCCGCGCTCAAGCCCGGCGCTCCGGCTCCGGATTACGGCAAGCCGCTTGCCACCATCCCCCCGCCCGCGCCCGGCGCGCCCGTCGCGGCGCCTGTCCCCGGTGGGCCGGCACCTGTGGCGGCCGAGCCGGGGCTTCCGAACTGGATCAACCTCGGCGCCGCCCCGACCGGCCAGTCGATCGCGGTCGACGCGGCGACGATGGAAGGGAAGGGGACGCTCCGCACCGCCTGGTTCAGGCTCAGCAATCCGGGCAAGGGCCGCTCGCCGGCGGCTTATTATTTACGCATCGATTGCGCCGCGAAGACGATCAACTCGCTCGGCCTCAAGCGCTTCGGCGCCAATGACGAGGTGGTCGACAACGTCGATTACGGCCCGAACGGCGAGGGCGCGGCGCCGATCGAGGGCGGGACGGTGATGGAAATCGCCTATCTGGCGCTCTGCACCTGAGCGGCGGACGAGGGCGCGAGCGGACGTGAACCCGATCCTGCCCCTCGTCGCGGCCGAGCTGGATGTGCCCGTCGACGCGCGAGTCTCGGCGATGGCGGCGGCGGTGGCGGCGCTCTACCCCAAGGCGGCGCGGGCGGTGCTGTTCTACGGCTCGTGCCTGAGGGAGAGCGCGCTCGAAGGGCTGATGCTCGATTTCTACCTGGTCGTGTCGAGCTACCGCGACGCCTACGGCAAGTCCTGGCTCGCCCCGGCCAACCGCCTGATCCCGCCCAACGTCTTTCCCTTCGTTCATGAGGGACTGAGCGCCAAATATGCGGTGCTGAGCGAGGCCGATTTCGCCCGGGAGTGCAGCCCAAGGGCGGGGAGCGTCTCGGTCTACGCCCGCTTCGCCCAGCCGGCGCGGCTGGTCTGGCAGGCGGACGCGGATGCAAAGAGGAGCGCGGTGGAGGCGGTGGCGGAGGCTGCTCCGACCCTGCTCGGCCTCGCCCGGCCTTGCCTCACTGACGAGGAGGCATCCGACCCGCTGGCGGTGTGGCGCCGGGCGTTCGAACTCACCTACGGCGCGGAGATCAGGGCCGAGCGCGCGTCCCGCCCCGGCTCGATCGTCGATCACGATCCCGAGCGCTACCGCCGCTTCGCTGAGGCGCTCGGCGCCTCAGAGCCGCTCGGCCAAGGCGAGGTGGAGCGCCGCGCCTGCGCGAAGGCCTGGCGTCGCCGCCAGCGCAAGGGCAAGCGGACGACCGTGCTGAGGCTGGCCAAGGCAAGCTTCACCTTCGCCGGCGGGGTCGAATATCTCGCCTGGAAGATCAACCGGCACGCGGGCACCAAGATCGAACTCAAGCCCTGGCAGCGGCGCTGGCCGCTGCTCGCCGCGGTCACTCTGCTGCCGCGGCTCGTGAAGCGGGGCGCGATCCGCTGACGCGGTGGGCAAGCGCGGCGGCCACCGAATCCGCCAGCGCCGCCACCGTGAACGGCTTCCGAAGCATGTCCCAGCCGGTCAGGTCCTCGCCTTCGCCCGCCTCGCCGACATAGCCGGTGACGAACAGCACGCCGATCCACGGGTAGAGTTCGCTCGCGCGGCGGACCAGCTCCGGGCCGGTCATCTCGGGCATCATCACGTCGGTGATGATCAGCTCGAAGCCGGAATCCCGCTCCAACAGTTCCAGCGCGTCGGTGCCGCTGGCGCAGGCGGTGGGGCGGTAGCCGAGCTCTTCCAGCGCCCCCATCGTCGCCCGGCTCACCCGCGGGTCGTCCTCGACGACCAGGATGGCCGTGCCGGCAGGCGCCGGTTCGTGCCCGCCCGTGTCCGCCGCCGGCCGCGCCAGATCGTCCTCGCTGGCTTCGGCGCGGGGGAGGAAGATGGAGACGGTGGTGCCCTTGCCCACTTCGGACTCGATGGCGACGTCGCCGCCCGACTGGCGCGCGAAGCCGAAAATCTGGCTTAGGCCGAGGCCGGTGCCCTTGCCGACCGGCTTGGTAGTGAAGAAAGGCTCGAACACGCGCTCCAGATGCTCGGGTGCGATCCCGGTGCCGCTGTCGGATACGCCGATCTTCACATAGTCGCCCGGAGCGAGCTCGCCCTGCTGCGCCGCGACCATGACGTTCTCGACCGAAATGCGGAGCCGTCCCTCGCCGTCCATCGCGTCGCGGCCGTTGACCGCCATGTTCAGGATCGCGTTCTCGAGCTGGTTGGTGTCGACCCGAACCTGCCACGCCTCGTCGGGGAAGCTCGTCTCGACCGTGATCCGCTCGCCAATCGACCGGTCGACGAGGTCGAGCATGCCTTCGACAAGCTCGGTCGGCGCGATCCCCTCGGGCCGGAGCGGCTCGGCGCGGGCGAAGGCGAGCAGCCGCCGGGTCAGCGCCGCGGCACGGGTCGCCCCCTCCATCGCATTGTCGAGGTGGAACTCGACTTCGCGCTTGTCCCCGCTCAGCCGCCGCCGGGCGAGGTCCAGCCCGCCGACGACGACTGCCAGCATATTGTTGAAGTCGTGCGCGATCCCGCCGGTGAGTTGCCCCACCGCTTCCATCTTCTGAACCTGGCGAAGCTGAGCCTCCGCCGCCTCACGCTCCGCCGCTTCCTGGCGCAGCCGCTCGTTCGCATCGGTAAGCTCATGCGTCCGCTCCCGAACCGCCTCCTCGAGCCGGTCGGCGCGGCTGGCTTCGTCGGCGGCGGAGCGAAGCGCCTCGAGACGTTCGCTGATGGCGCGGTAGGCGAGCCAGCCGAGCACCACCGCGCCGAAGCCGATCAGCACCGCAAGCCAGCCGAGCAAGGTGGTCAGGCGGTCCGCCTGCTCCCCCGACGCGCCGGTCTGCGACATGCGCCGCCTGAGGTCGATGCGTTCGGCCGCGGAGATTTCGCCCAGCTTCGCACTGAGCTGCGGCCCGAGCGGAGACTTGGTCGCGGCGAAGAAGAAATTGACTCCACCCTCGCCCTTCTGCCGGCTCGCCGCGGCGGCCGCTGCCGCAAGCTCCCGTCCGCGTAAGCCGTAGAGCCGCTGGAGGTCGCCGACCCGCTGCGTCTGCGCAGAATCGGCGCGGACCAGCCGCTGGAGTTCGTTGATCAGAGCCTGGGCGGAGCGCCACTGGGTGTAATAGAGCGTCCCCGTCTCCGGCTTCTCGTCGAGCACATAGCGCCCCAGAGCCGCCTCGGCGCGGGCGAGGGTGCCGTCGACGGTGCGGGTCAGCAGCATGACGTCGTAGCTGTGCCGCTCGGACGCGAGCGCATCGTCGCGCGCCTTGTTCGAGATGCTGACCATCGCCATCAGGGCGACGAGGAGGAGGGTGGCGAGCAGGGCGCCGGGCTGGAAAGCCGCTGTCCAGCCCCTCTTAAAACCGTTCGCCGCGTCAGCTTATGCAGCCGGTCGCACGGCCGGCCGCAGCGAACATCTCCAATATCTGGCCGACCTGCTCGTCTGTGTGGTCCGCGCAGAGCGAGCAGCGCAGCAGGTACATGCCGGCCGGGGTTGCCGGCGGGCGGGCCATGTTGACGTAGAGGCCCTGCTCGATCAGCGCCTGCCACATCCTCACCGTCGCCTCCTGATCGGGCAGGAGCACGGCGATGATCGCCGACTGCGCGTCCTCGGTGGCGAGATCGAAGCCGAGCTGGCGGAGGCCCTGGTGGAGCCGCCGGCTGTTCTTCCAGAGATGCTCGCGCTTGGCGCCGGCATCCTTCAGCTTGCGGATCGACGTTGCCGCGGTCGCGACCACCGAGGGCGGCAGCGAGGCGGTGAAGACGTAAGGCCGGCAGACGAGGCGGAGCACCTCGAACTTGGGATGGTTCGAGACGATGAAGCCGCCCACCGTCCCGACCGACTTGGAGAAGGTGCCGACGACGAAATCGACCTGGTCCTCGACCCCGGCTTCCTCGAACACGCCGCGGCCGTTCTTGCCGAAGAAGCCCATGCCGTGGGCTTCGTCGACCGCGACCATAGCGCCGTGACGCTTGGAGACTTCGACCATCTCTTTGAGCGGCGCGATGTCGCCGAGCATCGAATAGACGCCCTCCAGGACGACCAGCCGCCCGCCCTCGGCCGGGAGGCGGCGGAGGCGCTTCTCCAGATCCTCGACGCTGTTGTGGCGGAAGCGGACGATCTGGGCATTGCCCAATGCGCAGCCGTCGTAGATCGAGGCGTGGCTGTCGGCGTCGAGGATGATGTAATCCTCCTTGCCGGCGATGGTCGACATCAGGCCGAGATTGGCCTGGTAGCCGGTGGAGAAGACCATGGCGTGGCGGGTGCCGTAAAAATCCTTGAGCGCGTCCTCGCAGGCCTTGTGGCCCTGGTAGGTGCCGTTCAGCACCCGGCTCCCGGTGGTGCCGGCCCCGAACTCGTCCAGCGCCTGCTTGCCGGCGGCGACGACGTCGGGATCGAAGGTCATCCCCATATAATTGTAGGTGCCGAGGAGGATCGTTTCCTTGCCCTTGATGATCGCGAGGGTGGGGGAGAGGACCTCGTCCATCACGATCGCGAACGGATCGCGCACCCCGGTGTCGAGCAGCGCCTGGCGCTCCTCGATCAGCGGATCGAATTTAGAGAAGAGGTCGCGGGGCCCGCCGCGGCCGATCTGGGTCTCCTCGGCCGGGTCCATGGCGTTGCGAGGCGATTCAGTCATGGAATTAGCCCTTTGGAAGATGCCGAACGCGCCCCCAATTGTTTGTAGGAGAGGTTGTCGCCGATGGCGAGGCCAGCCTTCCGCACCACTTCGGGCGGCAGGAGCTGGTGCAGCGAGATGCCGGGATCGTGGGACAGGGCCACCAACGCCATGAGGCCGCCATATGTAGCGCTCTGCATCGAAATGAGCTTCTCGCCCAGTTCGGTCTTGCGAAGCCGCCTCAGGGCCGGAGACTTCTCCAGCGCCTTGCACTCAGGAGGAGGTGCGGCCCTGGAGGAGGGTGCGCACCAATAATAGCCGTCCCGGATGAGTTTGCGCAGCGCCTTGCCGTCCTCGCTCCTCGCGAGCTCGGCGAGCGCGATCAGCTCCGCGTCCACGCTCCGCGCCGGGCCGTCCTGGATCCTGGCAAGCTCCCCCGCATACACTTTCCTCTCATTCTCCGAGAGCTCACCGACAGCGGAATGTCCGGCCATGGTTCGCCGGTACAGACCGGAGCGGAGAGCGACGACCTCGGGGTGCAGGAGTTCGAGCGCGCGCCGGTCGAGCATGGTCGCGAGCGTGGGGCGATATTGTCCCATTTCAGCGGCGCGACGGGCGACAGCGAAGGAGCGTGCGGCATCGGCCCGGTCCGGATTGGCGGCGACCAGGGCTTCGATCGCGGGCTGCCAGAACGGATCGATCGCCGCCGCCGCTTCCTCCTCGATCCCGATGGAATCGAGAAATGGGTCGACCGACTTGAACCTGAGCGGAGGGTTCTTCCAGCCGTGGCCGGCGCCGGCAGGAGGCTGCTCCGACGCTAAGGCTGCCGAGCTCGTGGCGAGAGGGACAAGGACAAGGATCGTCAGGAGCCGGAGGAAGGCCAGCATGCCCGCTTCAGCCGTCGTTCCGCAGTTCCTCGACCGCGTCGACGAGCTGCCCCACCGTCTCGATCTCGGCCTGCATGTTCATGGTGATGAGGATGTCGAACTCGTCCTCGATCGCGGCGACGAAATCCATCACCGTCAGGCTGTCCCATTCGAGATCGCCCGCGAAGCTGGTCTCCTCGGTCAGCGCGATCTCCTTCTTGTTGAAGGGCGCGATCAGCTCCGCCACCTTGTCGAATGTCTGGTCTCTGTCGGTCATGCCGGTCCCTTATGTCCCCGCCGCTGCTCTGCCAAGGGAATAGGGCGGGATCGCGGCATTGGCAGGGCGGGAGACTTGGGGCAGGCTGGCCGCTGCTGGGGGAGACGGTGGACGTGATGCGTATGATTGGGTTGGGGCTTGTCTTGCTGCTGGCCGGGACGCCCGCCGCTGCCCAACCGGCCTCGTCCGCTCCCGTCGAAGCCTTGGAAAACGCCCAATATAGCCCGCTGCCGAAGACGGTGGGGCGGCAGGAGCCGTTCCTGTCGTGGGAAAAGCGGCTCCGGGGGGCGCTGGCCGGCCGTAAGCCCGAGGTCGCCGCCCGGGCGCTGGCGCCGGGGTCGGGGCTCACACCGGCGCAGATGCAGGAGCTGGTTACCTTATGGCTCGGTTCGCAGGCCCACAGCTACGACCGATCCGAGAGCCGGACCGAGGCGTTTCGGCGAGCCTTCCGAGCGCTCGCCGCCGCGACCGGGCGGAACCGCCTGGTTCTCCAGGCTGCTGCAGCATTCGAGGGCGGCGACCTCAGGTGTCGAGAAGGGGATTTCGACGCGCTCCTCGAGGGTGCCGGGGACCGGGCCGCCGAAGCCTGGACGCTGATCGACGCTGCCCATTGCACCGAATGGTACCGGCAATTGCCGTCGGTAGCACCGGCCCAATCCGGCCTTGCCTTGCTGATGCTGGCCGAGTGGGGGCCGCTCTATCGGCCGCACGGCCTTGCCGGCTTCGCCTGGCTGACAAGCCCGGAGGGCCTCGCTTATTTTAAGACGTCTCAGCCCGAGGCGCTGCACGCGCGGATCGCATCGGTTACCAGGGGCTGCCGCCCGCGATCCGCGGCAAGTTGCTGCAGCGCGCCCGCCCCGCCGCCCAGGTCAGCGTCGGGGCCATGTCCGCCACGATAGAAGGGGACGACGACAGTTCGGATCTCGCGGGTGAGATCGTCTCGGCACTTGCCCTCACCGGAAGAAAGGATGAGGCGGAGCGCCTGTTCGCCCGGCTTCAGGGCCCCGAGAAAGCGCGGAGGGCCCTTGCCTGCTCGGCGCTGCCCGAGCGACAGGCGCGGCTTAGCGACTGCGAGTTCGACTGGGAAGACCGCATCGGCCGGATCGTGCTGCTCGACCATCTGCTGCACGGCGGAACCGCAGATCCCTATCCGGTGGCGGAGCTGATCGTCGCCACGCCCAGCGGCGACAGCTCGGACGGTCTGGGCGCCGCGCTGAAATGCCGGGTGTTCGCGGAGCCGGCTCTTGCATCGCTCTGTGCCGACGCCCGCAAGAGCGCAGCTTATTTCCTCAGTCCCTATCCCAGCGATGAGGAGAATCGGGCGGCGGTCGCTGCGGCCCTGTCGGCGCTCCACAGCGGTGCTGGGACTATCGAGACGTGGGAGGCGAAGGTCCGCTCGGCGCTCGCCCCCGGGGGAGGGCCGGACCCGCAGGAAGCGCACCGCATCTCGGTCGATCCGCTGCCTCCGCCCTTCGAGGAGCGGCCGATCCCCGCCGGATTGCCCGTTCGCGCCAAGCAGGACCCGAAGGGCCTTGCTTCACTCCCGGAAGGCTATGCGCCGGTTCGGGTGGAGGTGTCCGGCAGCCGCGCGGTCGCGATCAGCCTCTCGCAAAATTACGATCCGACCGGTGAAGTGTCGGGCGGCGGCTATTGGGTCCATCTGTCCGAGGACGGCGGAAAGAGCTGGCAGCGACCGCTCTACACCGGCCTTGCCGATCGCTTTCCCTATGTCGCCCTGCCGGAGTCGCCGCTGCCGCTACTCGACGGCGATGTGGTCAACCTGGCCGCCGACGTGAACCTGCTCGACACCGCCAGCATCACCTATCCGCCGGTTGCCCTTCGGGCCCGGGAGAAAAGGTCCGGAGTGTATCTGCGGATCCCGCTGGACGCGCTTCGCCGGGACAGCGACGAGGATGGGCTCACCGACCTTGCCGCGCGCCATCTGCTGCTCGACCCGGAAAGCCGTTCCGGCGGGACTCCGGTGCGGCTTGGCGGGGATGTAAGTGCATGTACGCCGGAGCGGGCGGCGGCGCAGGAGCCGGTTCGGCTGCTCATCGAGCAGATATTCAGCGGCGGCACCGGTGCGATCATCGAGCCGCTCGACCGCAAGGACGACCTGTCCAACCCGTGGCAGGGAATGCTTCGGCTGGACGCCAACAGCGTCGACCGGCCGATCCTGCTCCAGGGCGATCCGCGGGACTTCTCCTGCCTGAGGACCAGGCGGCTGACGGTGGTCTATTCGGTGGCCGACATAGCCCGGCTCAACCGGATGAGCCCCGACTTCCACGCGGTCGAGATCGGCAAGTTCCTGTTCAACCGTGCCCGCGATCGCGGCTTCGTCAGCTGGTCCAACGGCTGGGCGGGTGGCACGGTCCGCTTCCGCCGGACCAAATCGGGCTGGAAGATGGACACGATCAGTAGCTGGATCAGCTAAGCCAGCCCTGTTCCTTGTACCAGTCCGCGGTTTCCTTGAGGCCGGTGGGGGTGCGGATTTCTGGGGCCCAGAGCGCGGCGGGGGGGCGGCGGTCGGCGGCGGCGACCCAGTCGGGGTGCCGCGCGGCGAGGCCCAAGGCGGGACGGGGGACTGCGACGGTGAGCGCGCGGCGGCCGTAGAGGCGGCCGAGGGTTCGGGCGAAGTGGCGGTGCTCCCAGCCGCCCTCGCGGCCGTCGTCGGGCTCGTAGGTTTCGGCGACGGTGTCCGGCTGGTCGAGCACGGCGAGGATGAACCGGGCGAGGTCCTCGACATGGATGACCGAGAAGCGGCCGCGCGGGGGCAGGGGCACCAGCCCGCGGCGGGCGAGCTTGAAGAGTTCGAACGTCTCGCGGTCGCCCGGTCCGTAGACCGCGGGCGGGCGGACGATCGTCCAGTCGAGCCCGGACGCCGCGACCAGCCGCTCGGAGCGCATCTTCGACCAGCCATAGGCGGAGAGATCGGGCTCGCGCGCGGCCAGCGAGGAGATGTGGACGAAGCGGCGGACGCCCGCCTTGCGCGCGGCGTCGATCATGTTGGCGGTGC
>VBAE01000086.1 GCA_005882415.1 Alphaproteobacteria bacterium
CGAGCACCCGCCGATCCCGGCGCCGAAGGTGGGCGTGCTGCTCACCAATCTCGGCACCCCCAACGCGCCGGAGCCGGGGGCGGTGAAGCTCTACCTCAGAGAATTCCTGTCCGACCCGCGCGTGGTCGAGATCCCGCAGCTCGTCTGGCAGCCGATCCTGCGCGGGATCATCCTCAACACCCGCCCGAAGAAGTCCGCCCACGCTTACCGGCAGGTCTGGACGGAGGAGGGCTCCCCGCTCGCTGCGATCACCGCCCGCCAGGCCCGGGCGCTGCAGGGCGCTTTCGGTTCCGACGTCATCGTCGACCATGCGATGCGCTACGGCCGGCCTGCCATCTCGGATCGGATCGACGCCTTGAAGGCGCAGGGCTGCGAGCGCATCCTGATCGCGCCGCTCTACCCGCAATATTGCGCCGCCACGACCGCCACGGCGCTCGACGCCGCCTTCGCCCATCTGCGCCATCTGCGCTGGCAGCCGGCCGTCCGCACGTTGCCGCCTTATCATGACGATGCTATATATATCGGAGCGCTGAAAGCGGTGTTGGAGGCGGAGCTTACGGCGCTGCCGTTCGAGCCGCAGGCGGTGATCGCGAGCTTCCACGGCATGCCGCAGCGCACGCTGGAATTGGGCGATCCTTACCACTGCCACTGCCGCAAGACGGCGCGACTGCTCTCGGAGGCGCTGAGGCGTGACCTTAGTGTGACCTTCCAGTCCCGCTTCGGCCGCGCCAAGTGGCTCGAGCCCGCCACCGACAAGGTGCTCGCCGCCCTCCCCGGCCAGGGGATAACGAAGGTCGCGATCTTCGCCCCGGGCTTCTCGGCCGACTGCCTCGAGACCTTGGAGGAGCTCGCCATCCGCGGCCGCGACACCTTCCTCGGCGCGGGCGGCACGGACTTCGCCTACCTCCCCTGCCTCAACGACAGCGCTCCTGGAATCGAGCTGCTGAGGCGCCTTATCGGGCGCGAACTTGAAGGTTGGGTGCCTGCCACGTAAGGCGGCGGCACAAAAAACAAGAGGAGAGGCACCAATGGCACGCGTTGCAGTCGTCACCGGAGGGACTCGCGGGATCGGCGAGGCGATCAGCGTCGCGCTCCGCGACCAGGGCGTCACCGTCGCCGCCAACTATGCGGGCAACGACCAGAAGGCCCAGGACTTCACCGCCCGAACCGGCATCAAAGCCTACAAATGGGACGTCAGCGACTATGACGCCTGCATCGCCGGTATCCAGCAGGTGGAGAGCGAGCTCGGACCGGTCGACGTCCTCGTCAACAATGCCGGCATTACCCGCGACGGCACGATGAAGCGGATGACGCGCCAGGCCTGGGACGAGGTGATCGACGTCAATCTCGGCGGCTGCTTCAACATGGCCAAGGCGGTGTTCGACGGGATGACCGCGAGGAAGTTCGGCCGAATCGTCAACATCGGCTCGATCAACGGCCAGGCCGGGCAATATGGCCAGGTCAATTACGCTGCCGCCAAATCGGGCATCCACGGCTTCACCAAGGCCCTCGCCCAGGAAGGCGCTCGGGCAGGCATCACCGTGAACGCGATTGCGCCCGGCTATATCGATACGGAAATGGTCGCCGCGGTGCCCGAGGACGTGCTCGCCAAAATCGTCGCCCGGATCCCAGTCGGGCGCTTAGGCAAGGCCGAGGAGATCGCGCGGGGCGTGGTGTTCCTGTGCGGCGAGGAGGCGGGCTTCGTCACCGGCTCGACGCTCAGCATCAACGGCGGCCAGCATATGTATTGAGGACTACCCTCTCCCACTTGGGGAGAGGGTCGACTCGACGAAGTCGAGCGGGGTGAGGGAACGGGCGGCTGAGTACAGGCCCTCACCCTCCCACCCGCTTCGCGGGCGGGCCCCTCCCTCTCCCCTAGAGGGAGAGGGGTTGGTACCTCTTACTGCCCCATATCCAGCACGAAGACCGGCCCGATATCCACCACCTGCTTCGCGCCGGCGAGGTGGAGGGTGGCGTTGATCTGGCCGGGGGCATAGTCCTTGTCGGCCTTGCCGGTGACCTGGTGGAGCTCCCACGTCGGACCGACGGTGACCGCGTCCTTGACCACCGGCGTGTAGGGCGCGGCGGCGAGCTGGACGGCGTTGTAGGGGAGCGAGACGGTGGTCGCGCCGTCGGGGCCCTTCTCCAGCCGGGCCCAGAAGGCGAGGACGAGCGTGTCGCCGGCCTTCACCGGCTTGTCGATCTCGGTCGACAAAGCGATGTCCCAGGGGTTGGGCTTGCCTGGGCTGTCGACGCGGAGCGCCTTGCCCCCCTGCACGCCCTCGTCGTGGCGGCTCTTGGCCGTGGCGCCATGGACCGCCGTGGAGCCGGCCTTGTTGATGATCTTGTTCAAGATATCGTCCTGCGCGGGGACCGCGACCGGGGCGGCGACGAGCAGGCAGGCGAAGGCGGTCTTCCAGGCGTTCATCACTCTCTCCCCAACCATTTGTTTTGCCGCAGTTAATCACGACTCCGCGGCCGGGGCAAGCCGCGCCGGATTTCGGCATTGGAGTCGATGTACGCGCCTAGAGCGGCGGCGATCGCGCGGTCGTCGGCGAGGTTGGGGTGGTAGTTGCAGCCGGTGAGGGCGAGGCCGCGCACCGGCACGAAGCCGATCCGCCGCTCGCCCGACGCGCGGACCCGCTCGACCACCTTGCGCACCTCCGCCGCGATCTCGCCGTCGGCCATGTCGGTCGCCCAGAGGATGAAATGCGCCTCAGGGTTGGCGGCGCGGAGGCGCTTCAGGAAGGCGGCGTAGCTCGCTTCGAAATCGGCGTGGAGGGCGTCGCGGCTCTTCCACTTCTCGCCGCCGTGGAGCGGCGTCGTGAAGTCGTTGGTGCCGAGCGCGATGACGATGATGCGCGGCTTCCACGCGGGGTCGCGGTAGGGAATCTTATGGTCGAGCAGGGCGTAGGGGTAGGCCTGCGGAAGCGTGTCCGCGAGGAATCCGCCATAGTTGCGGACGATGCCGCGGCCGGAGATGGCGTTGACCTGATAGTCGGCGCCGTAGCGGGCTGCTGTCAGCGGGGCGATGCCCTGGCTCGTGTCAGTGGTCGCCCAGACTTCATCTTCGGTGCATTCGCGTTTGGACGAGGTGTTGCCGTAGCCGACGCTGTGCGAATCGCCGATGAACTCGATCTGGGTTGCGCGGGCGGCCGGCGGCCGCGGGCGGGTGCCGGGGAGGGCGAAGAAGCCGCCGAAGCCGGTTGGGCCCGCCTGGCTCTCGCTGGCGACGTCGATCCGGAGGCGGTGCGCGCCTGCGCCTAGGCCGGCGACCCGGTAGAGGCCGGGTGCGGGCTTCACCAGCGCGAGCGGGGCGCCGCCGTCGATCCGGATGCGCAGGCTCACCTCGCCGGGCCCGACGCGGAATAGCGCGCCCGCGCCGCGGAAGGCGGTCTCATAATAAGTGCCGGGCCATTGCCGCATGCCTTGTGAGGTCCGCCCCACCACGTGCATCGGCAGCGGCGCGCCTGCTTTGGTGGCGACCGCCTCTATGCGGACGCCCGCTGGCGTCGCGAGCAAAAAGGCTGCGGCGATCAGGACGAATTTCAAGCGGGCCTCCCTCGAACCAGTCCGACAGACGTAACCCGCGCTTTGCGCCGACCGCAATGGCGGTTAGGCGGGGACTATGGCCGGCCCCGTCAAACGCTCGATGATGATCGCCGGCCACGCGACTTCGATCAGCCTCGAGCCGATCTTCTGGGACGCGCTTCGCGACGCGGCCGATGCGGAGGGGCTCCCCCTCAACGCCCTCGTCGCCCGGATCGACGCCGGCCGGATCGAGGCCGCCGACCCGGCGAACCTCGCCAGCGCCATCCGCGTCTGGCTGATGGAGCGTGCCCTAGACCGCCGCGCCTAGCGCCCCAACAGCACCCGGGCCTGCGTCGCGATCTGGGCAAGCATCGGGGCGGTGGTGGCGGGGGCGGTTCGGGCGCGGTCGACCAGGCGGCGGAACTGCTCGATTCGTGGGCCTTGGCGGGTGACCCATTGCTCGACGGCGGCCTGGGGATCGCTCTTGCCGCGCCGCTCGATGAAGTCGAGGCGGAGCTGCTCGAAGTCGCGGGCCAGGCCGGCGGTGAGCAGCCGCTCCCACTGGTCGCGGGCCGGGAAGCGGGTCGCCGCGCCCTGCGCCCAGTCGAGCGCGAGAGCCTCGCCGAGCCGCGTATAGGCGTTGGTCAGGGCGATCTCGTCGACTCCGAGGCGCTTGCCGTAAGCGGCGATTCCGAGACACCTCCTTGCGCAGAAGCGTGTCGACGACTGCGCTCAGCTTGTTGAGGCCGGGCGCGAGGTCGTCGACCATCTCGGTCAGCTTGGTCGCGGAATCGGTGTTCCTAAGGATGTCGGCGATGTGGATCTGGAGCGCGCGCGAGGTGCGGTCGAACAGGTCGAGCCGGACCTGCTCGGGAATGTCGATCGTATCGAGCGTCCGCCACAATTCGTCCATTCCGAACAGGCGCTCGGCGGCGACGAAGGCGGCGGCGACCTGGCCGACCGAGGCGCCCTCCTCCTCGGTGACCGCGAAGGGCGCGACCATGCCCAAGCGGTTGACCAAGCGATTGGCGATCTTGGTGGCGATGATCTGCTTGCGCAGGCGGTGCTGGCGGATCGAGTCGCCGTGCCGCTCCTGCATCACCTTGGGGAAGGCGGCCATCAGCTCGGGCGTCAGGGTCGGGTCGTCTGTGATCTTCCCCGTCTCCAGCGCGTCCTGAAGGGCGAGCTTGGAGGTGGAGAGGAGGACTGCGAGCTCGGGCCGGGTCAGGCCGCGATTTTCCTGGGCGCGGCGGAGCAGCTCTTCATTGCTCTCCAGCCCCTCGACCGCGCGGTTGAGGCGGCCGCTCTCCTCCAGCACCTCGATCACCCGGACGAGCTGCGGCAGCGACTCGGCGCCGCCGCGCTCGGCGATGGAGAGGGCGAGCGTCTGGAGGCGATTGTCCTCCAGCACGATGGCGGCGACGTCGTCGGTCATCTCTTCGAGCAGGGCGTTGCGCTCCTCGAAGCCGAGCCTCCCCTCGCTCATTTCCCGGTTGAGCGGGATCTTGATGTTGACCTCATTGTCCGAGCAGTCGACGCCGGCCGAATTGTCGATGAAGTCGGTGTTGATCCGGCCGCCGGCTTCCGCGAACTCGATCCGGCCGGCCTGGGTGATGGCGAGGTTGGCACCTTCGCCGAGCGCCTTGGCGCGAAGGTCCGAGCCGTTGACGCGGATGGGGTCGTTGGCCGGGTCGCCGACCTCGGCGTTGGTCTCGCTCCTGCCCTTGATGTAGGTGCCGATGCCGCCGAACCACAGCAGGTCGACTTGCGCTTTGAGGATCGCGGTCATCAATGAGGCGGGGTCGGTCTCCTCAACCTGGAGGCCGAGCAGGGCCGCCATCTGGTCCGAGACGGGGATCGTCTTCTGGCTGCGCGGGAAGACTCCGCCGCCGGGCGAGATCAGCGCCTTGTCGTAATCGTCCCAGCTCGAGCGGGGGAGGGCGAACAGGCGGTTGCGTTCCTCCCAGCTCGCGGCCGGATCGGGATTGGGATCGATAAAGATGTGGCGGTGGTCGAAGGCCGCGACCAGCTTCAGCGATTTCGACAGGAGCATGCCGTTGCCGAACACGTCGCCCGACATGTCGCCGACTCCGGCGACGGTGATCGGCTGGGTCTGGACGTCGACGCCCACCTCGCGGAAGTGGCGCTGGACGGAGACCCAGGCGCCGCGGGCGGTGATGCCCATCGCCTTATGGTCGTAGCCGTAGCTCCCGCCCGAGGCGAAGGCGTCGCCCAGCCAGAAGCCGCGCGACACCGCGATCTCGTTGGCGATGTCCGAGAAAGTGGCGGTGCCCTTGTCGGCGGCGACGACGAAATAGGGATCGTCGCCGTCGAGGACGGTGACGTCGGCCGGGTGGACGACCTTGCCCTCGACCAGATTGTCGGTGACCGAGAGAAGCGAGCGGATGAAGATCCGGTAGCTCTCGGTGCCTTCCGCGAGCCAGGCGTCGCGGTCGGAGATCGGCGGCAGATGCTTGGGATAGAAGCCGCCCTTGGCGCCGGTCGGAACAATGACTGCGTTCTTGACCAGCTGCGCCTTCATCAGGCCGAGGATCTCGGTGCGGAAATCGTCGCGCCGGTCGGACCAGCGAAGGCCGCCGCGGGCGACCGGGCCCCCGCGCAGGTGAATGCCCTCGACGCGCGGGCTGTAGACCCAGATCTCGCGCCACGGCACCGGCGCCGGAAGGCCGGGGACCCGGGCACTGTCGAGCTTGAAGGCGAGCGCCTCGCGGCTCGCCTCGGCGAAGGCGTTGGTGCGGAGGGTTGCGGCGACGACCGAGCGGAGCAGGCGCAGGATGCGGTCGTCGTCGATCGCTGCGACGTCGGCCAGGCCCTCGTCGATGGCACTCTCGGCCGCCTTGACCGCGGCCTTGCGGTCGCCGCCGAGCTTCGGATCGTGCATCGCGTTGAACAGGCCGATCAGGGCGCGGGCGACGGCAGGCGCCTTCCTCAGCGCCTCGACCACGGTCAGCATCGAATAGGAAACGCCGGCCTGGCGAAGGTAGCGGAACCAGGCGCGGAACAGGACCACGTCGCGCTGCTCGAGCCCCGCGCCGACCAGGAGCTGGTTGAACACGTCGTTTTCCGAGCGGCCTTCGAGCACCGCGCCGATCGCCTGCTCGACCACGGCGGAGCGGGCGAGCACGTCCTCGGCGCGGCTGCCGCCCTGGGTCTCGAGTTCGAAATCGTGGATGTAGCCGAGCCGGCCCTCGTCGAGCGGGGTCGGCACCTCTTCCAATACGCGGAAGCCGAAATTCTCGAACACCGGCACCGCTTCGGAAAGCGGGATGAGCTCGCCCAGCCGATAGGTCTTGAGGCGGAGGCGGCGGGCGCCGTCTTCCTCGCGCCGGTAGAGGCGGGCGTCGCGGCGGGCGATGCCCTGGAGGTCGCAGACGCGCAGGATGTCGAGCGCCGCTTCGGCGGGCGCGGTGCGCAGGCGATAGGCTTCGGGGAAGTCGTCGACGAAGCTCAGCGTCAGGCGGGTGGCGCGCTGGGCGCCGACCTGCTCGCCCAGCGCTTCCTCGACCGCCGGCTCCCAGCCGCGGACCATCTCGTCGAGGCGGCGGTCGAGCGCTGCCGCGTCCGGGGTCTCGGTGTCGGATTTGACCGCGAGGGTGTAGCGGATCAGCGCCAGGTCGCCGTCGCCCAATTCCACCGACCAATTGGTGATCCGGCCCGAGGAAGCCTCCTCGATCATCTTGCCGATGGCGATCCGCCGGCGGGTGGTGAGCTCGTCGCGGGGCAGCCAGACGAAGGCGAACAGGTGCCCTTTGAGGAGGCTTCGCACCAGGATCAAAGTCGGGCGCGGCCGGTCGGCGAGCGACATTGCCGTGACCACCAATTCGCGGATGCAGTCGGCGGAGAGATTGACGAGCAGGTCGCGGGGGAGGGCGGTGACGGCGTGGCGGAGCGCCTTGCCGCTATGGCCGCGCGGATCGAAACGGAACTCCTCCTCGAGCTGCTCCAGCGTGCGGCGCAGGACCGGGACCTCCTCGACCGGCGCGGTCAGCGCCTCGCTGGTCCAGAGGCCCGCATGGACTCCGATACCGGTCACTTCGCCGCCCTCGCGGATCGGAACGACGACGAGGTCGAGCGGCACCCGGCGGTGGACGGTCGAGCGGCGGTCGGCCTTGGCGACCAGCGGCCCGGGGTTGCGCTCGAGCCAGCGCATCGCGCCGAGGGCGCCGCCTTCGTCGGTCGGCTCGCCCGGGATCCGGAACAGGCCGAGCGCTTCGGCCGGCTGCCCGGTCGGCCGCTCGACATGGTAGGCAAGGAGGGTCATCGCCCCGTCGGCGAACCAGCGCAGCAGCGCGGCGCCCTCGGGATTGTCGGCGTCCATCAGCTCGGCGTCGGAGCGCATCCGCGCCTGCATGGCCGGCCAGTCGGTGACCGAAGCGCGGACGTCGGTGAGCACCCGGTTGATCTCGCCGAGGATCTCCCGGCGGTCGCGGCCGCCGGCACGGTCGACCTCGAGATACATCATCGATTCCCGCCGCTGCGGCTCGTCGCACAGCGGCTCGATCGCCTGGAGGTTGCCGCCTTCGTCGCGGGTGACGCAGAGGATCGGGTGGAGCAGGCGGTGGACAATGAGGCCGCGTGCGGCGAGCGCGTTCGCGACGGAGTCCACGAGGAAGGGCATGTCGTCGTTGACGATTCCGATCCGCATCCGGCGGTGGCCGAGCGCTCCGCCGAGGGACTCGATCCGGACCAGTGCATCGCCGCGCTCGCGCTGCTGGGCGCAGCCGGCGAGGAATTTGGCGGCTTCCTGCCGCTGCTGCTCGGAGAAGCCGACGAGCTCGTCGGGGAGGGCGCCATCGACCAAAGCGGCGGCGAAGGCGTCGAGAATCTGCACGTCGGCGGGTTTGGCCGCTCCCATGCTGTCCGCGTTCATATCTGGCTCCCGAAGGGGTGCGGCAGGGGGCGCCGCCGGTCAGTCGCGGGCCATATGCTCCCGTCGCGCGGGAGGGGCAACCCCGCGGCGGATACCGTATCGGGCAGTCAGCCGGTCGGAGAGGTCAGGCTGCCGCCTTGCGCAGCGCCCGCTCGATCAGCGGCTTGTCGTCGGCGATGGCGTGGAGGATGGCGACCTCGTCGCCCTCGCGCCGGGCGAGGAGAAGGACGAACTCGCTGTCGCCGGAGGGGCGGATGCCGACGCGGGCGACGGCGGGGAGAGCGCGGATCGCGGCGCGGAGCTCTTCCCCCGAGTCCGGGCGCGCGGCCGGGCGGCGGGCGCGGCGTTCGGCCTGGACGATGCCTTTGAGGCCGCCGTCGAAGCTCTTCAGCGCCTCGCCGAGGCCGCCGAAGGGGAGGCTCTCGCGCTTCGCCCAGGAGAGGGCGGCGGCGAATTCGGTGAGGCGGGTGCGGTCGTAATCCACGCCGAAGACGAGCTTGGCGACCGGGGTCATCGGCGCCCGCGCCTGGGGCTTCAGCCCGGAGTCGGAGAGGATTTCGGCATAATCTTCGGGCTCGGCATCGGCGGCGAGGGCGAAATCGTAGGCATGGCCCAATGCGCGGTAGAGGGCGGCGCGGCTGCGAACGTCCGACGAGCGCGCGGCGTCGGCGCTGTCGCGGGCCGCGGCGAGGCGGTCGGCCAGGCCGGCGTCCGGGCCGAGCTCGGGCTCGGGAAGGTCGAGCTCGGGCTGGTCGGCGGAATAGGTGCGGGCGGCAAGCTCCGGCACCGGCGGCTCGGAATTGGGGCCGTCCGCCCAAATGGGGCTTGCGGCGACCTGGGGGGAGGCGGCGAGGGCGTGGTCGACCTCGCGGCCGATCTCGGCCTCCGTGACTCGGTCGACCAGCTCCTTCCAGTTGATCACGCCGTAGATGAAATCGATCCGCTCGCCGTTGGAGGTGAACGGCATCAGGATTCCGCGGTACATGGTGTTGAGCCCGCGCTGGCCCATGAACTCCGCCTCGAAGCCGATCGGCGCGCGGTTGGCGATGATCTGCATGTAGTGGTCGGTGAGGCGGGAGAGGAGCGAGCGGGCGGGGACGTCGCTGATCCGCCGGATTTCGCCGATAAGCTCGCATTCGGTGCGCAGGCCCCGGCCGAGGAAGGAAACCCGGGGATCGTCCGGCCCTTCGGAGAAATCGAGGAGGACCGAGTTCGGGCCGAAATCGTCGATGCTGTGAGGATCGAGGTCCTTGATCGAGGGATAGGGCCGGCCGTCGAGCAGCGACACCCAATAATTATACGCGCGGACGTGCATACGGCGCTCATCGACGCCGATTTCGGGCGGCCTTTCGAGCGCGGCATCCTCCTCGGAAGCCGGGCCGTAGCTCGTATCGTCGTCAAAGGCCCGCAAACTGTCCATTACCCGGCCGTCCTCACAGCATTCCGCTTCACCTTGCGGAATGCACCGAGCGTGGTTGAGAAACCGTTAAGGGTTGTCGCCGGCGACGCCGGAGCCTTGTCATCGCCCGAAGCCGCTGATAAGCGCGGCCCTTCCCGGGATAAGCCGCTTTAGCTCAGCCGGTAGAGCACATCATTCGTAATGATGGGGTCAGGTGTTCGAGTCACCTAAGCGGCACCATTCCCCCTCCATAGCGCAAAGCGATCACGCCAGCAGGAGCGTCTCGGGACCCACTCGCGATGGGTCTGCCCCCGTTTCAGCGCACATGATCGCGGCAAAGATCGGCCAGAGGTCCTTTAGATCGCGCTGGTCAGGCGGGAGCGCCGCAAGCAGCGACCGGAAAACCTCTCCGGCCGTTCGCCAGCCGGGAGCGTCCCTATAATCCAGGGCGACTCCGAAGTGGCGCTCCACCGCTTCGATGGCGTCCACCTCGTCGCCGTCTCCACCAAGTCCGACCGTTTTGAGTGGCTGGCTTCGATCCGCTGACATTGGTTTGAGATAGGTCACATCGAGCTGTCCAGCAATGCGCAGACCCGAGGGAAGGATGGGGTCCGCGCCTGTTGCCAGGGCGGTGGCGGATGGGCCATGTTGTGGGAAAGAGGGGGATTTACATGTTCGAACTGATCGTTGCAGCCGCCCTGCTCGCCGCTCCGGCCGCGGCCGCGGCGCCGCAACCTGCGGCGGCCGCGCCAGCAGCATCTGGGGGGAAATGGGTTGCGCACTGGGCCAGCGACAAGTGCTGGCTGCTCCGCGGCGCCGAGATGCCGAGCGGCGCGATCTTCGCGATCGGCCGAACGCCCGGCACGGAGACCCTCACGATCCGCTTCGTCGAGCCCGGCTGGAGCAAGTCGCCGGCCGCGCCTGGCGAAGAAATCGCCTTCGCCCTCGATGCAGGGCGGCCGCCGCTGGCGGGCAAGACCTACTTCATACCCGACAGCGTCTATTCGTCTCCGCTCGACCGTGCGCACGTCCTTTTCACGAGCCCCGACAGCGCGCTACCGGCCCGTCTCGCCGCCGCGACATCGCTGTCGGTGCTGGCCGGCGGACGCGAGGTGGCGCGGACGAAGCTTCCGGCAATGGCCAAGGCGATGGAGGCGTTTCGAAGCTGCGAGGAGGACGCGCTCGCCGCCTGGGGCGTGGACGTGGCCGCCCTCGCGGCGCTGCGATCGCGGCCGCGGCTGCCCGAGAACGCGCCTCCGATCCTCAAGACCGACGACTACCCCATGGAGCTTCTGCGTCAGAACGTGACCGGATCTCCGACCATGCGGATCCGGATCGACGAAACGGGAAAGCCCATCACCTGCGCGGTGGTGGCGACGAGCGGGAACGAAGTGATCGACCAGAAGAGCTGCGCCCTGACCATGGAGCGTGCGCACTATATTCCGGCGGTGGACGCAGCGGGGCGGAACGTCGCGGCGGATTATGTGACCACCTACTACTGGCTGATTCCCGCAAGCTGAGGGCGCCGCCCTCTCCTTCAAAGCTCGAACGAGGCTAGAATCGGGCAGGGGCCCTGGCCGCCTTTGCCGCACTCGGCGGCGAGGCGCTTCAGGGATTCGCGGGCGCGCTGGAGGTCGGCGATGCGGGCGTCGAGGGCTTCGATGCGGCGGGCGGCGAGTTCGCGGGCGCGGCTTCGGTCTTCGCCGGAGTCCAGATCGAGCAGCTCCCTGATCTCCTCCAGGGTGAAGCCGGCGGCCTGGGCCTTGCGGATGAAGCGGAGGCGGCGGAGGTCCTCGGCGCCGTAGCGGCGGATCCCGGCGTCGCGCGTTGGCGTGCCGAGGAGGCTGCGGCGCTGATAGAAGCGGACGGTTTCGACGCCCACTCCGCCTTCGGCTGCTAGCCGACCGATGGTCAGCGATGCGGGCCCTTGACTCTGTACCATGGTACAGACGCTATATTGGCTCCGACAGGATCGCAAGGAGAGACGAATGTCGGACATGAGCAGGCATCCGGCGGACTCGAGGAAGGCCGCCATCTACCGCATGGTGATGCCGAAGCATGTCTGTCCCTACGGGCTGAAGGCGGTGCACCTGCTGAAGCGCGCGGGTTACGAGGTCGAGGATCATCATCTCGAGACTCGGGAGGAGACGGACGCGTTCAAGACGCAGCATGGAGTCGCGACGACGCCCCAGATCTTCATCGGCGGGCGGCGGATCGGCGGCCATGACGACCTCCGCCGCTTCCTCGGCAAGAGCGTGACGGACCCCAAGGCTCCGAGCTACCGGCCGGTGGCGGCCCTGTTCGCGATGACCGCACTGACGGCGCTGGCGGCGAGCCATCACGTCGCCGGAAGCGCGTTCACGATGCTGGCCGCCGAATGGTTCATCGGCTTTTCGATGGTCGTGCTGGCGCTGCTCAAGCTCCAGAATATGGAGAGCTTCGCGACCATGTTCCTCAATTACGACCTGCTCGCCCGGCGATGGGTGCCGTACGGCTACATCTATCCGTTCGCGGAAGGGGCTGCAGGCGTGCTGATGGTCGGGCACGTCCTCAATTGGCTGTCGGTACCGACCGCCCTGTTCATCGGCACGGTCGGTGCGGTGTCGGTGTTCAAGGCCGTCTATGTCGACAGGCGGGAGCTCAAATGCGCCTGCGTCGGCGGATCGAGCAACGTGCCCTTGGGCTTCGTCTCGCTGACCGAGAATCTGATGATGATCGCCATGGCATTGTGGATGGCGGCCGGCGCTTTCTGACCGCCCTCCCTCACTCCTCCGGCGGGCGCTCGGTCTGGCTGAACAAATTGACCTGCGCGTGCGGGCGGCGGCTGGAGCGGCGGGAGCGGTGGCCCCGGCGGGGTTCGCGGGCGGTGCCGGAGAAGAGGGTGATGGCGGTATCGCTCGAGCGACTCGATTTCGAGACCTTGCGGCGGCGCTTTTCGTGGTGGGTGCGCGAGTACCAGATGCCGACCACGGTCGGGATTCCGACCATCAGGACGGTTCCGATGCTGACGATCGCGATGTGCATTGCGGCTCCCTCGACGGCACGTGCTTAGGCCTGCCGCCCGCCCGCTTCAATCGCATGAATTGGAAAAATCTTTAGGCGCGGGCGGTCGCCGCGGCGGCGCGCGCGGCTTGCCCGAGGCCCTCATAATCCTCGTTTTTGAGGTTCAGCCAGCTGCCGCCGACGCAGAGCACGGCGGGGATGGCAAGCCAGTCGGCGGCGCTTTGCGGGGTCACTCCGCCGGTCGGGCAGAAGCGCGCCTCGGCGAAGGGCCCGGTCAGCGCTTTCAGCGCCTCGATCCCGCCGGAGGTCGCGGCGGGGAAGAATTTGAAGTGGCTGAGGCCGAGGTCGAGCCCGCGCATCAGGTCTCCCGGCGTGGCGATCCCGGGGAGGAAGGGCACGCCTGATTCGATCGCGGCGCGGCCGAGCGGCTCGGTGAGGCCGGGGGAGACGATGAACTCCGATCCGGCGTCGATGGCGCGCTGGAGGTCGCGTTCGTTGAGGACGGTGCCGGCACCGACCACGGCGCCTTCGACCTTCTTCATCTCGCGGATCGCGTCGAGGGCGGCGGGGGTGCGAAGGGTCACTTCGAGGGTGCGCAGGCCGGCGCCGACCAGTGCCTCCGCGATCCCGCGGGCTTTCGGCGCGTCCTCGACGACCAGCACCGGGATGACCGGAGCGAGGCGCATGATCTCACCGATGTTCATTCGCCATATTCCGCTGCAAAGGCCGCGGCGGCGCCGAACAGGCCGGGTTGGGGGAAGGTGATGAGCTTGACCGGCATCTCGTCCATCCGCCGCTCGAACCGGCCCTTGGCGATGAAGCGGTCGCGGAAGCCCGACTTGGGAAGATATTCGGCGAGCCGCTGGCCGAGGCCGCCGGCGATCACCACCGCTTCGGCGCCCTGGGCCAAGGCGATGTCGCCGGCGACTGCGCCCAGAGCCAGGCAGAAGCGGTCGAAGGCGGCGGCGGCGAGGCTGTCCTCGCCGGACATCGCAGCCGCCCACAGCTTCTTTTCGTCGCGGAAGGTCACCGGACGGTCCTCGATCGCCGCCAAAGCCTCGTAGATGTTGCCGAGGCCCATTCCGGAGGCGACGCGCTCGACCGATACGCGGCGGTAGCGCTTGCGGAGCTCGGCGAGGATCCGGTCCTCGAGGCTGTCGACCGGCGCGAAATCGACATGGCCGCCCTCGGTCTCGATGACATGATAATGGCCGCCGCGGCGCAGCAACTGGGCAACCCCCAGGCCTGTGCCGGGGCCGACGATGGTGATCACCCCTTCGCTGGGAAGCCCGCGCTCGGGGCCGCAGAGGTGGGTGAAATGCTCGTCGCCGAGCTGCGCGACGGCATGGGCGACGGCGCCGAAATCGTTGACCAGCGAGTAACGTGCCGCGCCGAGCTTCTTCGGGATCCAGGCGGGGCGAATCACCCAGGGATTGTTGGTGAGCTTCAGCACCTCGCCCTGGATCGGCCCGGCGACGGCGATCCCCGCGGCGGGGGGGAGTGGGCGGCCGAGACGGGCGCCGAAATCCTCCCAGGCGGTCTGCAGGCTCGCATGTTCGGCGGTCTTGAGCGTGCACTCCTCGCCCAAGGAGACGACGCGTCCGCCCGCCACCTCGGCGATTGCGAAGCGGGCGTGGGTGCCGCCGATGTCGACCGCGACGATCTCGGTCAAGCGACCTCCTCCATATGATGCAGCATCGCCGAGGCGCCGCGCTCGGCCGTGTCGGCGCCGTGGCGCATGAGGGCGAACAGCTCGCGCCCGGTGCCGCGCGGCGGCGGCGGCGGAGCGGCGGGCTCGCGCGCGGCCCATTCGGCCTCGTCGACAAGGGCCGAGAGCTCGCCGGTGTCGGCGGAGAGGCGGACGATGTCGCCGTCGCGAAGCTTGGAGAGGGGGCCGCCGCCGAGCGCCTCGGGGCTGAGGTGGATTGCGGCCGGGACCTTGCCGGAGGCGCCCGACATGCGGCCGTCGGTGACGAGGGCGACCTTGAAGCCGCGGTCCTGGAGCACGCCCAGGGTCGGGGTGAGCTTGTGGAGCTCGGGCATGCCGTTGGCGCGCGGGCCCTGGAAGCGGACGACGACGATCATGTCGCGGGCGAGCTCGCCGTCGCGGAAGGCGGCGAGCACCTCGTCCTGATCGGAGAAGATGCGGGCCGGCGCCTCGACGGTGCGGCGGGAGGGCTCGACGGCACTGGTCTTGAAGGTGGCCCGGCCGAGATTGCCCGAGACGAGGCGCATTCCGCCGTCGGGCTGGAAGGGGTTGGAGGCGGGGCGGAGCATGGTGTCGTCGAGCGGCTCGACGGGCGCGTCGCGGTGGACGAGGCGGTCGGAGTCGAGCGCCGGCTCCCTGGCGTAATCGGCGAGGCCTTCGCCGGCGACGGTGAGGATGTCGCCGTGGAGCAGGCCGTGGTC
>VBAE01000087.1:0-15619 GCA_005882415.1 Alphaproteobacteria bacterium
GCGCAGCTCGAATCGGCGCTCTTGAACGCCGCCTTCAACGCCCGCGATGCGATGCCCGAGGGCGGGCGGATCACTTTGTGCACCGAGAACAGGGAGGGCGGCGGGACCGACGGTACGGACGCGGTCGCGATCGCGCTTCGCGACACCGGCCAGGGGATGAGCCCGGACGTTCTGACCCGCGCCTTCGAGCCCTTCTTCACCACCAAGCCGGTCGGCAAGGGCACCGGCCTCGGCCTGTCCCAGATTCACGGCTTCGCCGCCCAGTCCGGCGGGCGGGCCGAGGTCGAATCGGTGGAAGGGGAGGGGACGACGATCCGCCTCATCCTGCCGCGCTCGGACAAGCTGCCCGCGCAGCACCGCGCGGCGGAGAGCGAAGGCGAGGCACCGGCCGGCCTCAAGGTGCTGCTGGTCGAGGACAACGACCATGTCCGCGAATTCGCCACCGCTCTGCTCGAGGACCTCCACTACAAGGTACTCTCCGCCGAGGGCGGCGAAGAGGCGCTCGCCTTGCTGGAGCGCGAGGAGGTCGACCTGCTCTTCTCCGACGTGGTGATGCCGGGAATGAGCGGAATCGACTTGGCCCGGGCCGCCCGCGAGGCGCACCCCGGCCTCCCCGTCCTCCTCGCCAGCGGCTATAGCGAAGCCGTGATCGAAGGCGCCGCCGCGCCCTTCGAATTCCTCAACAAGCCCTACGACCCCACCATGCTCGCCACCGCCATCGCCGCCGCGATGAAGCGGGCTGGGGCGACCGCTGACGCCTGAGCTCAGTCTTTCAGGCGGATGTCCAAGGTGATTTCCGCATTCAGCAGCTTGGAGACGGGGCACCCCGCTTTCGCTTCCGCCGCAATCGCCCGGAAGCGCTCCTCGGTAATTCCCTCGACGCTCGCCTCAAGCACCAGGTCCGAACGGGTGATCGAAAACCCCTCGCCATCCTTGTCGAGCGCGACCTTGGCGGTGGTCGCGAGCGTCCCCGCCTCGAGCCCTTCCTTAGCCAGCGCGAAGGACAGCGCCATGGTGAAGCAGGCGGCGTGGGCGGCGGCGATCAGCTCTTCCGGATTGGTGCCGCGCTCGTCGCCGAAGCGGGTGCCGAAGCCGTAACGCTGCTCGTCGAGCACGCCCGACTGAGTCGAAACATGCCCGACGCCCTCCTTGCCGAGGCCTTCATAACGTGCGGAGCCGGTGCGCGTGATCATGATCTTAGTCCCCTCGCAGGTGCGGTTAAGGGTGAACGGTCTCGGACGCCAGAGTTTCCTCCTCCGGCGCTTGGGGGTGGAAGGAGAGGCGGGGCGGCACGCGCCCACCTGCGTCATGCCGGACGGAGGGACCCCGTCAAAGTAGTACTTTGATGGGAACCCTGATCCGGCATCCATGAACACAGGTCTGGGAGAGCTGGTTACGAACCGTGTTCATGGATCCCGGGTCGAGCCCGGGATGACGGGGGAGAGGCGTGGGCGGCCGCACCAGTCCTCCAACTCTCCGCCCGGGAATTCCGCTCTCTTTTCGCGCAGAGAGCGCAGAGGGGCGCAGAGAAACGCAGAGAGGCTGCGCCCGTCCATGAGGCACCGCCTATCCGCCCGCGCCGGAATCTCTGCGTCCCTCTGCGCCCCTCTGCGTCCGCTGCGCGAATCCCTTCTCCGAGTTCGTGCAGGGCACCGGCGGCGAAGGAGAGCGGAGGCCGTTGTATCCCCTCGTCATGCCGGACTTGATCCGGCATCCATGAACACGGATCGTGTCGGGTTCTCGCTGACCTGTGTTCATGGATCCCGGGTCGAGCCCGGGATGACGAATGATAGCCCGCGCCGGAATCTCTGCGCCCCTCTGCGCCCCTCTGCGTCCGCAAGGGGACTCGCTGGGCGGCGACTGCCGACAGGTCTTATTGGAGCGACGAAGTCGCTCCCTTCAGCAAGTGGGAGTGAGTGCACCGCCATATGCCGCGGCACAGCACCTTTGGTCTCTTTGGTGCTTTGGTGCTTTGGGTGAAACCGGGCGGCTGGCCCAGCCGCAGCGTTAAAATGAAAGACACCGCGGCCGCACCCACCTCAAGCGCATGCGAAATGGGGGCCGGTGTTGCCACCAGCCCCCACTCTGCCCGGTTCGTGAGCCTCGCTCCGAAGAGCTCGACGTGCCTTGCCGGGCGGTCGGGTTCCGGCCGAGGCCTCTCGGCCCCGGTCGGTTCCCTGTGGTCGCCGTTTCGATGCCTTGCGGCGTCTGGCGGCTTCCGCTCGGGCTAGTGCCTCGGCATTGCTGCTGAGGGCGCTTGCCCATTTTTCGGATCCCCTTCGGAAAGGTTTGACCCCTTCGGATGGCTTTCCCGGGGCTCGATACGAAGTTTGACCTCCGTGCCTTCGTCCCGTCGGTCCACCATTCGGGTTTGACCCCTCATGGCTTTCCTTAAAGGAAGGGCGATCCAAGGTTTGACCCTCGTTCTACCTCTCCTCTTCGGTCGGCTGGTGAAGCGGGCTTCTCCGGCCTTCCTTTCGCGGTTCCTTCGCCCGAAGGCTTGGGTTCCGCCGGACCGCCTCGGGAAAGTGGGTTCGGCATCGGCTTTCGCCTTTGCCTCGCGCTTCTTCCCGGGCTTGCCCTGCCTCCGTCTGCCTCTCTCGATTTCCTTGCGGTCCTCGATACTTGCCGGCTTCGGCAGCGGCTGGAAGCTTGTCTTCGTTTCCGAAGGTCCGCTTCCGGCCACGAGTTGAAGCTGTCATGGCCGCCCCGAGTCGGCAAGGCGATTCGGCCTGTGGATAACGGGGATATCGGGGATTGAATCGCCCCCGCAACATTCCCCTCAGGACGTGCGGCCGCCCCTCCGGCCGATCGCCTTGCGGGCGGCGTCGTCGAACAGGCCGATGCAGTTCGACCAGATCTCCTCGCCGCTCGCCGGGCTGTAATGGCGGGCGCAGGTGGTGAGCGCGACCTGGCGGACACGCCTCCTGAGCGCTGCCCGGCCGTCCGGCACGGCGAGGTCGAGATCGCCGATCGGCACCTCGACCCGGAACAGGGGGTCCGCGGGGGCGGAGGCCCGGGCAGGGGCGGAAGCGGCGGCGAGCGCCGCGGCTCCGCAAGCGAAAGCAAGCATCATGTTGCGCATCTCAGGCGTCCTTTCCTCGCGGCGAGGCGGATCGTCCCGCCTGCCATTCGGGAGGAGCTACGGGTGCCCGTTGGGGCGCGCTCGCCCGGCGCGACGAAGGGCCGGGCGGCGGAGACGAGGCCGGAGACG
The DNA here is from genome assembly GCA_005882415.1 of Alphaproteobacteria bacterium. GTDB lineage: Bacteria > Pseudomonadota > Alphaproteobacteria > Sphingomonadales > Sphingomonadaceae > Allosphingosinicella. The sequence continues at coordinate 3,215 of VBAE01000087.1, forward strand.
CGCTCGACGAAGCGACGGACCCCCCCCAGTTAGGCGACGCTCTCCCAGGCGCCGATCCGCCGCTCTTCGACGGTGAGCCCCTCCGTCTCCGAATCGAGCGCGTCATAATCGGCGCGGTGGGCGGTGAGGAAAGCGGCGAAGCGCGCCTGCGATTCCCACCGGTCGATGGTGAGGTAGCTGCCGTCCGCATCGAGGTACAATTCGGTGCCGAGATAGCCCTCGGCGCGGGCGAACAGCCGCGCCCACTCGCCGTCCGGCCCATAGGTCCGCTCGAACCGCCCCCGCTCGTCGGCCTTCACCGCATAGGTCCACAGGATCGCGTACACGTTCAATAATCCAGCTTGGGATACCAGTCGGAGGGCCGGCCGGCCGGGGTCAGGTCGAGGATGTTCCACAAAGGCGCGAGGTCGGGTGCGCCGCGCGGGTCCTGGCCCGGGTCGGCGGTCTCCATGCCCATCTCGCCGGCCCAGGACAGATAGACCTTGCCGCCGCGCTTCACGAACACGAACAGGCCTGCCCATTCGGAGCCGTCGTCGGCGAGGGTGCGGTAGTCTCGCGCGAATTCGTCGCCGAGCGACTGGTAGATGGCGAGGCCGCGCCAGCCGCGCTCGTCGGCGAAGGCGCGCTGCCGCTCGACGGTGGAGCGGCCGACGAGGGCGAGCGCGACCTGCTGCGAGATGTCGGCGGCGTTGGCGGCGAGGGGGCCGACGAGGTTGGTGCACATCGGGCAGGGCCGCTCCCGCTCCGGCCCGTACATCCAGAAATAGGCGACGAGCGTGTCGTGGGGGCCGAACAGGTCGGCGAGGGCGAGGCTGCGTCCCGACCCGTCATCGAAGCGATAATGCGGCGCAACCTCGCCACCGAGCGGCAAGGACCGGCGATTTCCGGCAATTCTGGCAATGTGACGGCGAAGTTCGATCTCCTCGGCGAGCAGCGCCTCGCGGGCGGCGCGGTAGCCGGGGGGCTCGTTGGGCCAGGGCCGGCTTGCAGCGGCGGCGAGCTCGGCGGCGGGCTTCAGGGGCTCGGACATAGGGCGCCCCTAACATAGGTTGGCCTGAGGTTGTAGGGAGGGTCCCGTGGACAGCGAGTCGATCTTCGAGCGTGCCCTCCGCCTGGCCGGCCACCTCCCCGGAACGGAGGTCGGGACCTCCTACGGCCGCCCCGCGCTCAAGGCCGGCGGCAAGTCCTTTGCCAACATTTGCAGCGTCCCCGGCGCCCTCGCGGTGCACTGCCCCCTCGAGCTCAAGGCGATGCTGATGGAGGTTGCGCCGGACTTCTACTTCGACACCCCGCACTTCCAGGGCTGGCCGGCGGTGCTGGTGCGGATGGAGGCGATCGACGACGACACCCTCGCGGCCCGCCTCGAAGCGGCCTGGGCGATGCGGGCGCCGAAGCGGCTGGTCAAGGCGCACGAAGCGGGAGCCGGTTGACTTGGCCCGGCTCGTCGGTTGGAATTGGCCGACGGGGGAGGCGCGGATGGGACGAGCGGGGAGAGCGTGGGTGTTGGCGGCGCTGGCGGTAGCCGCGCCTGCGCCGGCGGCGCCAGGGAGGGTGCGGGAGGCCGAGGCGTTCATGGCGGCTTATGCCCAGGACCTTCGGAGCGGCGACCGCGCGGCCATCGCCGGCCGATACGACCGGCGCGGGGCCTGGCGGGTCGGGAATGGCGAGAAGAGCTTCTCGGGCTGGCAGGATATCCGGGCCCGCTACCAAGGCCCCGCCTGGTCGCCGCCGTCCAGCTTCGCCTGGCGGGAACTCTCGTTCGAGCCGGTGGGCGAGGGGGTGGTCGTCGCGGGGCTGTTCGACTGGGGAGTCGGCGCAGGCAAGCCCGTGCTGACCTTCTCCTACAGCGCCTTGCTGGTGCGGCGCGGCGGGGCGCTGCGGATCCGGCTCGAGGACGAATCGGGCCCGGCCAAGCCGCGGGCGCCGGAGCGCTGAGATGAGCCCGTTCGAGCTGGTGTTCGCCCTGTTCGGGCTCCTGCTCGGCCTCGCGATCGCCGAGGTACTCGGCGGCTTCGCCCGGGCGCTCCGGCTCCGGCGATCGGCCAAGGCGGTTCGGATCGGCTGGCTGACCCCGCTGCTCGGCCTGTTCGTGATCCTCGACCTGACCAGCTTCTGGGTCGTCGCCTATGAGGCACGCGACCAGCTCCGGGCGAATTACCTGACCCTGATCGTCGTCTCCGCCATCGTCGGCACCTATTATCTCGCCGCCTCCTTGATCTTCCCGGACGACCCCGGCGAATGGCCGGACTTCGACGATCATTACGACCGCCAGAACCGCTTCGTGATCCTCGGCCTGCTTGGCGCCAATCTCGGCAGCGCGGCGGGCCAGATCGCGCTCGAGATCGTCTCCCCCACCCCGGACGCCGCGATGGGAAGCGACGCCCAGATAGCCGTCGACGGGCTTACCGGATTGACCGTGCTGGCGCTGCTGATCGCCCTCATCTTCGTAAAGGGGCGCAAGGCCAATGCGGCGATCCTCGTCCTGCTCGTCGCAATCCTGTTCGGATCGTCGGTCGTCGAGCTGATGGTGTAAGGCCAGGGACCGGTTCAAGTCCCACAAGCTGCCCGGCGAATTTGAAGGACCGGCACAGAGCCTCCTTCGCCCGCTACCCCTCGCCGCGGGCGTTGATGGCGATATCGAGCGAATAGCGGCCGCGGTCCAGGTCGCGGTCCATGGCGGAGCGGAGCTGGCGGGAGAGGCCGGTGACGATCCGGTCGAACCGCTCGAAGAGGTTCGGGTCGTAGTCGGTGCCGGCCTTGAGGCTGGGGGAGCCGATGGTCAGGCGCGCGACCTTGTCGCTCCGGCTTTCCAGCGAGATGACGACCGTGGGCGCTGCGGTCAGCATCGCGAACTCGACGATCTCGGTGATCAGGAAGGCGACCGACACCGCCACGTCCTGGGTGACGTAGAGCGGCTCGAGGTGGAGCGCGATGGTCATGCTCGACGCCGAGGCGGGGGCGGTGGCGCGCAGGTTCGAGGCGAGCTCCGAGATCAGCGAGCGCAAAGCGACGCCGCGGTTCACTTCGAGCTCGGCATAATGGTTGCGGTGGACGACGGCGAGGGCGTCGACCCGGCGCTGGATCGAGGCGTAGGCGGCCGAGACCTGCTCGTTGGGCGCGCCGCGAGCGTGGAGGTTCAAGAGCGAGGCGACGACCTGGAGGTTGTTCTTCACCCGGTGGTGGACCTCGCGGACGAGGCGGGTCTGGCGCTCGATCGCCGCCTCCAGCTCCGCCTCGTGGCGGGCGACGGTCTGGGTGACCTGGTTGAAGGCCGAGCCCAATTCGCCGATCTCCCGCGCCGGTGAGGAGATGGACGGGAGGTCGATCCGGCTGTCGCCCGGCTGATAGGCGGCGACTGCGCGCTGCATCCGGGCGAGCGGGCGAAGCAGCAGCCGGTCGACGATCAGCCAGCCGATGATCGCGGCGGCGAGGCACATCAGCACCGGAAGCAGGATCATCACCAGCTCGGAGGCGCTCAAGGGCGCAGCGCCGAGCGCGATGCTGAGCTTCAACTGCCCGTCGGCGACGTCCTCGCTGCCGCTGATCGTCTGCACCAGGGTGCCGGGGACGTAGCCGTGGCGAAGCTCCATCCGCCGAGGGCCCTGGCTCAATGTCAGGTCGAAATCGGGGCTGGTGCCGGGGATATAGGCGATCTCGCGAAGCGCCTCGCGCGGATATTCGGCGATGCCCTCGATCCTGCGGTCCTCGCCGAACACGAACAGGCGGAGCGCCGATCCGTCGGGGACGATCTCCGCCACTGCGCGGCGGGCGGGTTTCGGAAGCGCCGTCGGCACGCTGAAGCCGGCGGTGGCGCAGCGCGGACTGCCGTCGTCGGCGAAGAGGGCGTAGCGGGCATTGCTCCTGCCGAGCCGGCCGAGGGTGCGGCGGCAGACGCCCGAGCCCGCCTCCGTCGAATCGATCGCCGCGCTCGCCGCGCCGATCGTAATCGCGCTCCGGTCCAGCGCCGCGTTGATCCGCTGCGCCTTGATCTCGAGCCTGGTGAAAGTGTCGTCGCGGCGATCCGCCATGTTCTGGCGGGCGCTGTCGATCGAGGCGACGACCGCTATCAGCCCGAGCGGGAACAGCCCGAAGCTCAGGATGAGAAGCATCTTGAGCCCGGTGGAAAGCTGCGCGAACCGCGCACCGATCCAGGTTTGATTGTCCCTGTTCACGATCTTCCGAACGCCCCGGAAGCTGGCTTTATCCGAGCTTGCCGAGCAGATCGAGCATTTCCGGAGGAATGTCCTCGTCGATCGCCTGCTGATAGGCGCTGCGCAGCGCCTGGCCGACCTCGGGGAGCGGGGGGCGCTTCTTTTTCGATCTTGGCGTCACGGATGCTTCGTTCTCACTGGCTTGAGCGGACTTTCGCCGCTGGTCCCTATCTTCGTTTACGAAGCTCAAAACCTCTACCCCCCGGGTCCGTCGAAGCGCCCGCAGCTTGAATGTATGACAGCCCCACCCGTCCGACGGCTTGCAATGGCCGTTAGAGGGCAGGGTCGAGCGAGCGGCCAGATAATAGGCCGCTGCCGTCGTGGAAACAAAAAACTCTCTTATTGGTTCCACAGCCGCGAATGGAGCGGGCCGGGCCGTATTCCTGCCGTTTGCCGTACTCAGTAGGGCCGCCTTTGGGCAGGCTTGCATTGCGTGCGGCACACTATCATTAGCCCGGTGGGTTGAACAGGAGTCGTAACGAACATGCCGCTTGGACAGGAACTCGCGCCGCACCTTCCCTTTCTCAGGCGCTACGCGCGTGCGCTGACCGGCAGCCAGAACCATGGCGACGCCTTCGTCCGCGCGACCCTGGAGGCGATCGTCGCCGCTCCCGAAGCCTTCCCGCGCGACGTCGATCCGCGGCTCGGCCTCTACCGCACCTTCCACGCGATCTGGTCGTCGGCCAATATCGAGGAGGATCCGGGCGCTGCCAGCGGTGCCGATGAGGAAGAGATCGCCCAGGCCCGCCTCGCCCGGATCACCCCGCTGTCGCGCCAGGCGCTGCTTCTGACCGCGATGGAAGGCTTCACGCCCGAGGACGCCGGCTATCTGATCGGCGCCGAGCCCAGCGAAGTCGAATCGCTCGTCGCCGAAGCTCTGGCCGAGATCGAGCGCCAGACCCGCGCCGAGGTGCTGATCATCGAGGACGAGCCGATCATCGCGATGGACATCGAGACGATCGTCCGCGACCTCGGCCACACCGTCACCGGCGTTGCGGTCACCCGCGACGAGGCGGTTGCGCAGGCGATGGCCCGCCGGCCGGGCCTGGTCCTCGCCGACATCCAGCTCGCCGACGACAGCTCGGGCATCGACGCGGTGAAGGACATCCTCGCCGAGTTCAACGTGCCGGTGATCTTCATCACTGCGTTCCCGGAGCGTCTGCTCACCGGCGAGCGGCCGGAGCCGACCTTCCTTATCACCAAGCCGTTCCAGCGTTCGACCGTGAAGGCGGCGATCGCCCAGGCCCTGTTCTTCGACAAGGCGACGATTCCGGCCTGAGGGCGTCCGCCTTCATTTGCTTCGGGAACCCCGCTGCCCAGCGGGCGTTGCCTGCCTGGAACGAATGGAACCGAGGTTTATGGACGAGCGCGAGCGGCATATCGACACCACCAGGGCACGGGCGGGGCAGACCCCGCACATGACCCGGGTAATCCTCCCTTTGTCGCTGGGGCTGGTTGTGATCATCTTCCTGATCATATTGTACGTCTGGCGCTAAGGGCCACATTGTGACGAGTGCGGCGACCGGTCGCGTGAGCGATAGCAGACATGTGTATTCCAGTGGGGGCAGCTTGAGCGACAAGCCGACGACCATCGACATCGACGACGAACTGGACGAGAACGAGCCCCGGCCCGAGCCCGTCCCGCTGCCCGACGATGAGTTCAAGACCCAGCTCGCGCAGGTAATTCCCCATCTGCGCGCCTTCGGCCGTTCGCTGTCCGGCAGCCGCGATCTCGCCGACGATCTGGTGCAGGAGACTTTGCTCAAGGCCTGGGCCGCGAGGAAGCGGTTCCAGGCCGGCACCAACATGCGGGCGTGGACCTTCATCATCTTGCGCAACCTGTTCCTTAGCCAGATGCGCCGCGCCCGCTTCAAAGGCGAGTGGGACGAGATCACCGCGTCGAAGATGCTTGCCGCTCCGGCGAGCCAGGACCGGCACGTCGAGCTTGGCGACATGCAGCGCGCGCTCCTCCACCTCCCGCAGCCGCAGCGCGAGGCCCTGATCCTGGTCGGCGCCGGCGGCTTTGCCTATGAGGAAGCGGCCGAGATTTGCGGCTGCGCGGTCGGCACGATCAAGAGCCGCGTCGCCCGCGGCCGGGTCGCGCTCGAGGCTTTGCTCACCGACGGCAAGCTCCCCTCGCGCCGCGAGCATGAGACCGATCCCAATCGGTCGGCGCTTCAGACGATCATGAACGAAGTCGACGATTTGAGCCGCGACCGCGACCCGAGCGGGCGCACGCTGCACGAGGACGACTGATCCGGCTTAAGGGCGCAGGCCCGAGCCCACGCCATTCGTCATGCCGGACTTGATCCGGCATCCATGAACACGGATCATGTCCAGTTCTGACAAACCTGTGTTCATGGATCCCGGGTCAAGCCCGGGATGACGGTCTTGGGGTGACGTGCTTTTGTAACCGGGTGCGACCGTCAGTCGTCCAGCCGGGCGAGCAAATCTTCGAACGTCTTCAGCGAGCGCACTTCGCCGTCCATGGCGAAGGCCTGCCTCAGCGCGTTGCCGACTCCGGCATGCACCGTGGGCGGCGCCACCTTGACGAACCGCCTTGAGGAAGCATGAACCATAGCCTCACGTCTCGGATTGAGAGTATTCACGAGAGGTAGAACGCCGTTTTTCCGCTAGGGTTTCAACCGTTGCGGTTTCTCAACGGAACTGAGCTGGATTGTGGCATGAATGAAACAGAGGGTGAAGAGGGGGTTAACGACGCGCTGAGGCGCGCCGAGCGCCATTCGCCCTTCCTGTCGCTGCAGCTCAGGAATTTTCCGAACGTCGCCAATGCGTTGCGCGAAGGCGCGGTGGAAGAGGCGATCGCTCTGGCCAAGAAGGCGGGGGAGGGGGGGGGGAACACGCCCAGTGCGCTTCGGCGGGAGCGGAGTGCCCTCGCTTTGGCGCTCGCCGTGGGGGACTTGGCCGGAATCCTGCCGCTCGAGCGGCTGACGGCGGAGCTTTCCGACCTTGCCGACCGGGCGCTGGAGGCGGCGCTCCAGGCGGCGATGGCGGAACGCTATCCCGGCGAGGCGGTGCGCGGCTTCTCGATCGTCGCGCTCGGCAAGCATGGCAGCCGCGAGCTCAATTATTCCTCCGACATCGACCTCCTCTTCCTGTTCGATCCCGCAACGCTCCCACACCGCGCGCGGGAGGAGCCGGGTCAGGCGGCGGTCCGCATCGGCCAGCGGATGATCGAGATCCTGCAGAAGCGGGACGCAGAGGGCTATGTGTTCCGGGTCGACCTTCGGCTTCGCCCGTCGTCCGAGGTGACGCCCATCGCTCTGCCGGTCGACGCGGCGATCTCCTATTACGAGTCGAGCGCTCTGCCGTGGGAGCGGGCGGCGTTCATCCGGGCGCGGGCGGCGGCCGGGGACGAGGGGCTCGGGCGCTACTTCCTCGACGCGATCCACCCCTTCGTCTGGCGGCGGAGCCTCGATTTCGGGGCGATCGATTATGCGCAGGGGCAGCTGTTCGGGCCCGGCTTCGACCTGAAGCGCGGCCGGGGCGGCATTCGCGAGGTCGAGTTCTTCGCCCAGATCCACCAGCTCATCCACGGCGGCCGCGACCCCGGCCTGAGGCCGGCGGCGACCCTGGACGCCTTGGCCGCGCTTGCTTCGGCGGGACACATTCCGGCGGCGGACGCCGGGACGATGGCGGAGGGCTACCGGCTGCTCCGGACGATCGAGCACCGGCTGCAGATGGTCGACGACCGCCAGACCCACACGCTCCCCGCCGATCCGGAGGCGCTCGACAATGTCGCGGCGCTGCACGGGCTCGGCTCGGGCGAAGCTCTGCTCGGGCTGATCGCGCCGCGGGTCGAGGGGGTGGCCTCGCTCTACGATTCGCTCGCTGGGGAGGATGCCGAGCGGCTTCCGCTGGGGGCCGACGCGCTCGACGCGCATCTCGCCGCCGCCGGCTTCGGCGACCCGATTGCGGCGCGCCTGAGGATCGAGAGCTGGCGGGCGGGGCGGGCGCGCTCGCTCCGCACCGCCGCCGCGCGCGATGCCTTCGAGGGGATGCTTCCGGTGCTGATCGACGCGTTCGGCCATGCGCCCGATCCGATGCGGGCGATGAATCGGATGGGGGATGTGGTCGAGAGACTGCCTAGTGGGGTCAATTTCTATCGGCTGCTCGAGGCGCGGCCGCGGCTGACGGAGCATTTGGCGACCATCTTGAGCCATGCGCCGGTGTTGGCGGAGCAATTGGCATTGCGGCCGGAGCTGCTCGACGGGCTGATCGACGGATTACCAGCTGCTGCTCGACCGGGTTCGGCGGCGGGTGAACGAGCGGCGCTTTGCCCTCGGCGTGCAGCTGATCGTCGCCCATAGCGACCCGATCGAGGTTGCCGAGGGCTATTCGCGGATCGCGGAGGCCGCGGTGAACGTGCTCGCCGACGCCGCGGTGGCCGAGTTCGAGGAGCGGCACGGCCGGGTCCCGGGCTCAGAACTGCTGATCCTGGGGCTCGGCCGGCTGGGCGGGGAGGCGCTGACCTTCGCGTCGGACCTCGACCTCGTCTATCTGTTCAGCGGCACCCATGAGGCGGAATCGGACGGCGCGAAGCCGCTCCGCGCCACCGACTATTTCAACCGCCTCGCACCGCGCGTGACGGCGGCGCTGAGCGTGCCGACCGCGGCGGGGGCCCTCTACCAGGTCGACACCAGGCTTCGGCCTTCGGGGAGCGACGGGCTGCTCGCCATCTCCGTCGAGAGCTTCGAGCGCTACCAGCGCGAGCAGGCGTGGACCTGGGAGCATATGGCGCTGCTCCGGGCGCGTCCCGTCTTCGGCTCGGGAGAGGCGCGGGCGAGCCTCCAGCGGGTGATCGAGGAGACTCTGCGGCGGCCGCGCGATGCGGATCGGATCACGGCCGACGCAGCCCGGATGCGGCGCGAGATGATGGTCCACAAGCCGCCGGCGGGCCCGTTCGACATCAAACGCGGGCCGGGCGGGCTGATCGACCTCGAATTCGCCGTCCACACCCTCCAGCTCCGCCACGGCATCGGCCTCGACCCGCACCTCGAAGTGCCGATCGCTGCCCTGACCGAGGCGGGCCTGCTCCCGGAAGGGATCGACCCCGCCTTGCGCCTGCTGACCCGGATGCTGGTCATGTTCCGCCTGGTCTCGCCGCAATCGCAGGTGCCGCCCGAGGCGACCCGGCCGCTGGTGGCAAAGGCGTGCGGGCTGCCGGACTGGGAGGCCCTCCTCGCGGCGCATGACGCCGCGCGGGAGACGATCCGGGCGCTTTGGGCGAGCGTCTCCAGTTAGACGTCGAGCGGGTAGGCGGTCGAGCTCTTCACCCGCTCCATGACGAAGCGGGAGGTGACGTTACGCATCGGCACGGCGGCGACGAGGCGGCGGTAGAAATCGTCGAAATGGGCCATGTCGCTCACCGCGACTCGGAGGAGGTAATCGGTCTCCCCGGCCATCCGGAAGATGTCGAGCACCTCGGGCATCGCCCCCGCGGTTTGCGCGAAGTCGGCGAGCCAGCCGGCGCTGTGGTCCTTGGCCTGGATTTCGACGAAGACGCTGAGGCCGAGGCCGACCGCCTCCGGGCTCAAGATCGCCACCGTCCGTTCGATGACGCCGTCTTCCCGCAGCTTCTGGATCCGCCGCCAGCAGGGCGTCTGCGACAGGCCGACCGCCGAAGCGATCGCCGCCACCGACTGGGTCGCATCCTCCTGAAGCAGGGCCAGGATTCGGCGGTCGATCGTATCGAGTTTGCGGGGCATTTTAGGAGGTTCTTCCAAGATCGGGCAGTGGAGGTGGAAGAAAGATGCTTTCTTCTGCGGCGGGGTTGCACGGCTTTGGGAGGCGCATCAAGTCTCACGCCCAGCGCGGGTGGAAGAATCTTCCAACTTCGCCGATTCCAGTTCGTGAGTAACCGATGAAGCATTTCTCTCCCGCCCCGGCCGCGCCCAAGCCGCGCCGGATCTCCTTCGGAGCGCAGGTGCTGATCGGGATGGTCGTGGGCGTCGCGCTCGGCTGGATCGCGCGAACCTGGCCGGACGACACGGTCGCGCTGAGCACGCTCCTCGACCTCGTCGGGTCGAGCTTCATCCAGCTTCTGAAAGCCGTGGTGCCGCCCTTGGTCTTCACCGCCGTCGTCGCAAGCGTTGGCCGGGCGGGGACGATCGCCAACGGGCCGAGGCTGGCGATGAAGACCTTGCTCTGGTTCGCGATCACGTCGGCGCTCGCGGTGAGCGTCGGCCTCGCTCTCGGCACCTTCCTCGAGCCGGGGCGCAACGCCGCCATCGTCTCGCCGGCGGCGATGCCGTCGACAGTGGGCGGCTGGACCGATTTTTTGAAAGGCCTGATCCCGGCCAATATGTTCGGCCTGCAGGCGTCGACCTCGATCCCCGCCGGCGGCGGTGCGGCGAAGACGAGCGTCGGCTTCAACGTCCTTCAGCTGATGGTGATCGGCCTCGCGGTCGGGATCGCGGCGCTGCGCATGGGCGAGAAGGGCAGGAGCGTCCTCGCCTTCGCCGACACCGCTTACGCCCTCGTCCGGACGATCCTGCGCTGGATCATCGCGCTCACCCCGATCGGCACCGCGGGCCTGCTCGGCACCGCGGTGGCGAGCTACGGCTGGAGCTCGCTTGCCAGCCTCGGCCGTTTCGCCTCCGCCGTCTATATCGGGTTGGCCCTCGTCCTGTTCGTCATCTATCCGCTCCTGCTCGCCGCCCACGGGCTCAGCATCCGCCGCTTCTTCGCCGGCGCCTGGCCGGCGATCCAGCTCGGCTTCGTCTCCCGCTCCTCATTGGGCACTCTGCCGGTGACCGAGGAGCAGACGATCGGCGCACTGGGCGTCTCCCGCGAATATGGCGCATTTGCCGTCCCTTTGGGCGCGACTACCAAGATGGACGGCTGCGCGGCCATCTATCCCGCCATCGCTGCCCTCTTCGTTGCTCAATTCTATGGCCTAACCCTTCACGCAAGCGACTATGCGATGATCGCCTGCGTGTCGGTGCTGGGCTCCGCCGCCACCGCAGGGGTGACCGGCGCGACGGTGATGCTGACCTTGACCCTCTCCACCCTCGGCCTTCCGCTGGAAGGGGCCGGCCTCCTCCTCGCCATCGATCCGATCCTCGACATGGGCCGGACGGCGGTGAACGTCGCCGGGCAGATGCTCGTTCCCGTCCTGGTGGCGCGGCAGGAGGGGCTGCTCGACGGCCGCCTCGCCCGCAGCGGCGCTGCGGAGTCCGTCGCCGCCTGACCCTTGCCCGCCGCGCCCTGCCGAGGCAGAGGGGAGGCAAGGAGACGAAGCGATGGTGAATGAAGGCGATCCGGTACCCGACGTCGCGATGGCGGGCCCCGAGGGAAAGGCGATCAGCCCGCACGACTTCCGCGGCCAGAAGCTCGTCCTCTATTTCTACCCCAAGGACGACACGTCCGGCTGCACCGCCGAGGCGCAGGCCTTCACCGCCCTCGCCGAGGATTTCGAGAAGGCGGGGACCTGGGTGATCGGAATCTCGAAGGACGACGCCAAGAGCCACGCCAAGTTCACGAGCAAATACGGCCTCAAGGTCAGCCTCGCCAGCGACCCCGACGGCTCGGTCTGCGAGGCGTTCGGCACCTGGGTCGAAAAGAGCATATACGGCCGCAAATATATGGGCATCGAGCGCGCCACCTTCCTCGTCGACCGCGACGGGGTGGTGAAAAAGGTGTGGCGCAAGGTGAAGGTCACCGGCCACGCCGAGGAAGTCCTCGAAGCGGCGCGCGAGCTTGGCTGAGGAGACGGTCACCCTCTGGCGGCCGGTCGGGCCGGAGGAGCTTCGGCTGATCGAGGAAGCGGGGATGAAGGCCTTCCCGCCGCGGCTTCCCGAACAGCCGATCTTCTATCCGGTCACCACCGAGGATTATGCGGTGAAGATCGCCCGCGACTGGAACGTCCCCGCCAGCGGCGCCGGCTTCGTCACCCGCTTCGAGGTGCGGAAGGACTTCCTCTCGCGCTACGCCGTGCAGGACGCCGGCGGCAGCGCCCACCGCGAATATTGGATCCCCGCCGAGCAGCTGGAGGCGTTCAATGATGCGATCATCGGCGTGATCGAGGTTGTACGCGAATTCCGCTGAGCCGCTGTCCCGCGTTCACCGCGGGCTCATCCCGAGTTTGACAAAGAGGGCGGAGTTCGCCAGCTTGAAGGGATGAAGCCGATGCGCGCCATTTTCGTGCCTTTGCCAGCGCCCGCCGCTGCGG
>VBAE01000087.1:15631-26615 GCA_005882415.1 Alphaproteobacteria bacterium
TCCACCCGTCCGGATCATCCGGGCGGGTCTTTTTTCATGTGGAGAAGACCAGTGTTCACCGAATTCGAAGCGCCCCAGTCGGCGGATTGGACGATCCCTCAGAATTGGAGCCATTTCACCGCCGAGGACCACCGCGTGTGGGACGTGCTGTTCGCGCGCCAGCAGGAGCGGCTCGCCGACCGGGTGGTGAGCGATTTCCAGCAGGGGCTGGACGTGCTCCGGCTGTCGAAGCCCGGCATTCCCGAGTTCGGCGAATTGAACGAGCGGCTTCATGCCCGCACCGGCTGGACGGTGGTGGCGGTGCCCGGGCTGGTGCCGGACGACGTCTTCTTCCGGCATTTGAGTCAGCGCCGCTTCCCGGCCGGCAATTTCATCCGCTCGGCCGCCCAGCTCGATTATCTGGAGGAGCCGGACGTCTTCCACGACGTCTTCGGCCATGTGCCGATGCTCGCCCAGCCGCGCGTCGCGGACTTCATGGAGGCGCTCGGCCATCTCGGGCTCGAGGCGATGGACAAGGGCGTGCTCCACCGCCTGTCGCGCCTTTACTGGTACACGGTCGAGTTCGGCCTTGCGCGGGAGGAGGGGGCGCTCAAGATTTACGGGGCGGGCCTCGCCTCCAGCTTCGGCGAGGCGGGCTTCGCGCTCGACGATCCGGCGCCGCACCGCCGCGCCTTCGACCTGGAGCAGGTGCTGAGGACCCGCTACCGCTCGGACGCCTTCCAGCATTGCTACTTCGTCATCGACAGCTTCGACGCTCTGCTCCGCGCGCTGCAGGACGCGGACCTCGACCGGCTCTACGAAGCAGTGGGCGGGGTGGAGGATCTCGACCCGGCGGCTGCCTGACGTTCGTTTCCGGACGGGGATTGCGTCCGGAAACGGACAGCCCCTAAGGGCTCGCCCTCGGGGCGGCTGGTGGCACGCATCTTGCGGTTGGCGGCGCGGGATGAGTCTCTAGATTTCGAAAAAGGGTAGAGTGTGAAGCTTCTTGGTAAGTGGGGAGTGCTGGCGGCCGCCGGCGCTGCGGCGATGGTTGTCGGTTCGGGTTCGGCGTTCGCCCAGGCCGCGGGAGCCGGCGGGCGGACCGTCTACGAAGCGGCCTTCTTCCAGCAATATTCCCCAGCCAATGCGCTCGAAGTGGTGCGCCGGGTGCCCGGCTTCACCCTTGAGGTGGGCGACCAGGAGGTGCGGGGCTTCGGCCAGGCGGCGGGTAACGTCGTCATCAACGGCCAGCGGCCGAGCTCCAAGAGCGACACTCTGGAGACGATTCTCGCCCGCATTCCGGCCAGCCGGGTGGCGCGGGTCGAGATCGGGCCGGGCGATTTGTTCGGCTCGGAATTCTCAGGCAAGCCGCAGGTTCTGAACCTGGTCACCACCGCCGCGGGCGGGCTGGCCGGGAACGTCACCGGCTCGCTCTCGCGCGGCTATGACGGCCGGCTCGGGCCGCAGGGCAGCGCTTCGGCTTTGCTCCGCCGCGGCACATCGACCTTCAACGTCTCGGCCGGCTTCGACAATTTCGTCCAGACCGAGGAGGGCTTCGACACAGTCAACCGGCTGCCGAGCGGAGAGCTGCTCGAATATCGCCGCAAGGTGAACGAGATCGCCGACCGCACCGCCTATATCTCCGGATCGTGGGAGAATAATGCCGGCGAGAACCGCACCGCCCATCTGAACTTCCGCGCCGCTTTGGGCTGGTTCGACCTCGGCCAGACCAACGACGTCATCCCGACCGGCGGGATCGTCCGCGACGACCGGCTCACCCAAAATTACGACACGCGCAATTTCGAGCTGGGCGGCGACGTCACCAGGCCGCTCTGGGGCGGCGGGATCAAGCTGATCGGCCTCGCCACCCGGCGCCACCGGCACAATGTCGACAGCTCGTACAACCGCGTCCACAGCGAAGTGATCGGCGGCTTCGTCCAGGACCTTCTGAACCAGCGCGACGAGACGGTGCTCCGCCTGGTCTGGAACAAGAGCGACGTCGCCGGCTGGAGCGTTGAGACCGGCGCGGAAGGCGTGCTCAACAAGCTCGACAGCGACGTCAACCTCTACGAGATCGACGCCGGCGGCGACCGCACGCGGATCGACCTCCCGGTCGACCAGGCTGTGGTCAAGGAATATCGCGGCGAGGCCTTCGTCAATGCGGGCAAGCCGCTGTCCAAGACGCTCCGGCTCGACCTCGGTCTCACCTACGAAGCCTCGCGCCTCACCGTCAGCGGCGATGCGAAGGCCGAGCGGGTGCTGAAATTCCTCAAGCCCAAGGCGAGCCTGGACTGGCGCCCCAAAGGCGGCTGGCACGCCCAGCTCTCGGTCGCGCGGACCGTCGCCCAGCTCAATTTCGAGGATTTCATCAGCACCGCCGAGCTGACCAACGACCGGGTCAACGGCGGCAATGCCAATCTGGTGCCGCAGCGCGCCTGGGAGCTGCTCGCGACGATCGAGCATCCCATCCTCGGCGACGGCCTGGTCAAGGTCGAGGTCGGCTACAACAAGATCTCGCTGGTCCAGGACCGGGTGCCGACTCCGGAAGGGTTCGACGCGCCGGGCAATCTCGGGGACGGGCGGCTGTTCCTCGTCCGAACCACGCTCGACGCGCCGCTCGCCCGGTTCGGGATCAAGGGCGGGCGCTTCACCGCCCACAGCTCCTATGTCGATACGTCGGTGGAGGACCCCTATACCCACCGCCAGCGCCATTTCTCGGGCTATTCGATCCTCAACGCCGATGCGGGCTTCCGCCAGGATCTGGGCAAGTTCGCCTGGGGCGTCACCGCCTATTACAACGCGCCGACCTACTATTTCCGCCAGAACGAGATCGACAAGCCGTTCAGCAGCAACCCCTACATCAGCGCCTTCGTCGAATACCGGCCGAGCCCGAAGACGACCTTCACGTTCAACCTGGAGAACCTCACCGACGGCCCGGCCTTTCGCGACCGCACCTTCTTCTCGCCCACCCGCAGCAACCCCGATCCCAACCTGTTCGAGCATCGCGATCGCAACAAGCACATCGTCCCCTCGATCAGCATCAAGCACAGCTTCGGGTAGGGCTAGGCGGGGACGTAGCTCAGCCTGATCACGTCCTCGGCCATGCGCTCGTTCGACACGAGGCGGAGCGGCGGGCGGGGGCCGGCGAAATAGGGTGTGCCGCGGCCGAGCACGACCGGGTGCAGGTAGATTCGATATTCGTCGATCAGGCCGAGGTCGGTGAGGCCGTGCGCCAGTTCGGGTCCGCCGACCTCGATCTCCCCGTCTCGCTCCGCCTTCAGCGCCCTGACCGCGGATTCGAGATCGCCGTCGATCAGCGTCGCGTTGGGGCCGACCGAGTTGAGCGAGCGTGAGACGACCCATTTCGGAAGCTTGCGCCAAGCGGCGGCGAAGGCGCGTTCCTCGTCCACCCAGTCCGCCTGGTCCTCGTCCCAATAGCGCATGACCTCGTAGAGCCCGCGGCCGTAGAGACTGCCTACCAAGCCACTGGTCTGCTCGATGAAGTGGCGGAACAGCGCCGGGCCCGGCGAAAAGCCCATATGGTCGACATAGCCGTCCAGCGACTGGTTCATCCCGAAGAACAGCTTCGCCATGCAGTGGTTCTCCTTCGAGGGCGCCTCGTGTAGTATCCTTTCTCGTCATTCCGGGCTCGACCCGGAATCCATGAACACAGGTCTGTGAGAACTGGACTCGATCCGTGTTCATGGATGCCGGATCAAGTCCGGCATGACGATCCTATCGTTGCGCCTCCTCGTCGATGCCACGCCCTAGGGTCTCGGGGAGGAGGAAGAGGCCGACGACGACGGTGAGCGCGGCGACGCCGATCGGGTACCAGAGGCCGTAATAGATGTCGCCGGTGGCCGCGACCATGGCGAAGGCGATGGTCGGGAGGAAGCCGCCGAACCAGCCATTGCCGATATGGTAGGGGAGCGACATCGAGGTGTAGCGGATCCGGGCCGGGAACATCTCGATCAGCAGGGCCGCGATCGGGCCGTAGACCATCGTCACGTAGAGGACGAGGAGGGTCAGGATGGCGATCACCAGCGGCGTGTTGACCCGCGCCGGGTCGGCTTTCTCAGGGTAGCCTGCGGACGCCAGGGCCGCCTTGACGTCACCCTGGAACGCCTTGATCGCCGCGGCCTTGTCGGGTGCGGCGGGATCGGGGGCGGGGAGGGCGGTCGCGCCCACCCGGACGCTGGCGATGGTGCCGGCGGGTGCGGCCACGTTCGAGTAGGGGATGCCCGATTTGGCGAGCAGCGCCTTGGCGATGTCGCAGCTATGGGCGTCGAACTTGTTCTTGCCGATGGGATCGAACTGGAGCGAGCAATCGGCCGGGTCGGCGAGGACGCTGACCGGGGACGAACGCTGCGCCTCGTACTGCGCCGGGTTGGCGGCTCGGGAGAGGGCGTCGAACAAGGGGAAGTACGTCAGCGCCGCGATCAGGCAGCCGCCGAGGATGATCGGCTTGCGCCCGATGCGGTCCGACAGCCAGCCGAAGAAGATGAAGCCGGGCGTGGCGATGATCAAAGCCGCCGCCATCAGCATGTTGGCGCCGATTCCGCTCAGCTTCAGCGTCTTTTCGAGGAAGAAGAGCGCGTAGAACTGGCCGGTATACCAGACCACCGCCTCGCCCGCGATCGCTCCGAACAAAGCGATGAGGACCAGCTTCAAATTGCTCCACCGGCCGAACGATTCCCGCCACGGCGCCTTGGACGTTCGGCCTTCGGCCTTCATCCGCTGGAAGACCGGGCTTTCGGCGAGCTGGAGGCGGATCCACATCGAGATTGCGAGCAGCAGGATCGAGAGCAGGAACGGGATTCGCCAGCCCCACTCGGCGAACGCCTCCTCGCCGATCAGGGTGCGGGTGCCGATGACGACGAGCAAGGCCGCGAACAGGCCGAAGGTCGCGGTGGTCTGGATGAAGCTGGTGTAGAGGCCGCGGCGATTGTCGGGCGCATGCTCGCCGACATAGATCGCCGCCCCGCCATATTCGCCGCCGACGGCAAGGCCCTGGAGCAGGCGGAGCAGCACTAGGAGCACCGGGGCGGCCACGCCCGCGCTCGCATATTGCGGAAGCAGGCCGACGCAGAAGGTCGACAGGCCCATGATCGCCATGGTGACGAGGAAGGTGTTCTTGCGCCCGACGAGATCGCCGATCCGGCCGAACAGAAGCGCGCCGAACGGGCGAACCGCGAAGCCGGCGGCGAAGGCGGCGAGCGCGAGGATGAAGCCCGTCGTCTCGTTGACGCCCGAGAAGAAGCGGGCCGAGATGATCGTCGCCAAGAGGCCATAGAGGTAGAAGTCGTACCATTCGAAGATGGTGCCGAGCGAGGACGCGACGATGACGAGCTTCTCGCTCTGGGTCGCCTCGTGATGCTTCGGAAGATCCGCTGCGTCGTCCCTCATTCCCGCTCCCTCGGTTGGCGTTTGGAGGGAAGTTTGCACGGATCGGCGGGGGCCGCCAGCCTTGAGGAGAAGCGGGGCGGCACCTATGCGAATGCCATGTACAGCGTCGCCTCCGCCTGCCGCTCAGTCCTGCTTGCCGCCGAGCCGCTGGACAAGGTGAAGCGCGCTCGGGCGGTGGCGCGGGACTGGCGGGCGGGGCGGCTGGCCTTCGCCTTCGAAGAGGCAATGCCCGACCGTCCGGCGCGTCCCGGGCGGCCGGAGCTTCTCCCCGCGTCGCGCATGCCGAAGCGCGGCCGGGGCGGATCGGAGCGCGGGCGGATCGCGATGCTCCATGCCCTCGCCCATATCGAGTTCGGAGCGATCGACCTGGCGTTCGACGCCGCGGGGCGGTTCGGCGGTCAATTCCCGCGCGAATTCGTCGGCGACTGGCTGTCGGTCGGTGCCGACGAGGCGATTCACTTCGCGCTTCTCGATCGCCGGCTGAAGGCGCTCGGCTCGGCTTATGGCGACCTCCCCGCGCACGATGGATTGTGGGAAGCGGCGGAGGCCACTGCCGACAATGCCCTCGCCCGGCTGGCGGTCGTGCCGATGGTGCTGGAGGCGCGCGGGCTCGACGTCACACCGGCCACCGTCGACCGCTTCCGAGCAGCCGGCGACGAGCGCTCGGCCGCCATTTTGGAGCGCATTTATCGCGACGAAATCCGGCACGTCGCGGCAGGCTCCAGATGGTTCCTCAGCGCCTGCGAAGCGCGGAGAATCGAGCCGGTTTCGGAATGGAAACGATTGGTCGCCGCCCGCTTCCGGGGTGCGTTGAAGCCTCCATTCAACGACTCGGCGCGGCTCGAAGCCGGTCTGCCCCGCGATTGGTACGGCGCTCTTGCGGCGGAAGGATATGTTTAACAGTCTCAGCTCACACGTCGCGGGGTGGGCACTTCCGACGTAACGCGGGGCGGGAAATCGTCCCAAAAAAGATAATGGTCGCACGACTGCGCGGCCGGCGGCGAGAGCCGAGGGGCCGGCGGGGGATGGGATGACGATTTTGACTAAAACGAATAATGCGAAGCGCGCCGGAAAGTTCCTGAACCTTCTGAAGCCGCGCGACATTTTCTTTCACGATGGCAGCACATTGCGCCGGGTAAGGATCGGGACCGGAATTCAGGCCGGCGCGTCCTTCGCGCTCCTCCTCCTCTTCCTCTGGGCCGCGGCGGCAACCGTCCAGCTGGCCCTCGCAGCCTCCGCTCCCCTCAATCCCCAGATCAGCCGAATCCAGCACGACGTCGAGGCCATGCAGGCCGATGTCGCAGCGATGAAGGCGGTCGCCGCCAAGCGCTACGAGCTCACCGCAGCCGAGATGAAGAAGCTCGGCCTCGAGCCGACCCGCTTCCACGGCGGCCAGGCTTACACCGGCAGCGGCGGCCCGCTGGAGCTGGTCGAGCCGGCCCGCGCCGAAGACCCGAACTTCAAGGCTCTGTTCATGAGCTGGAAGAAGCTCGACCAGATCGAGCAGGGCACCATCGCCATCCCGTCGACCGTTCCGGTCCACGGCACCAACTTCACCTCCGGCTTCGGCGTCCGCTCCGACCCCTTCAAGGGCCGCGCCGCGATGCACGCCGGGATCGACCTCGCCGGTCCGCTCAACACCCCGATCTACGCGACCGCCGACGGCACCGTCGACCGCGCCGAGTGGAACACCGGCGGCTACGGCAATCTGGTCGAGATCGACCACGGCCGCGGCATCCAGACCCGCTACGGCCACCTCACCCGCTACATCGTCGCCGCCGGCGATCATGTGAAGCGCGGCCAGCTGATCGCTTATATGGGCTCCACCGGCCGCTCGACCGGCAGTCACCTCCATTACGAGGTCCGGATCGACGGCAAGCCGGTCAACCCGGTCCCCTTCCTCCAGTCCTCCGACTACCTCCAGTCGGTCCAGCGCCGCGCCGAAACGCAAGTCGCGCTGGGCGGCCCGGTCAAGTCCGAATAAGCTTTCCTGGGAAGGCTGAGGCTAAGGGGCCGCTCCGAAAGGAGTGGCCCTTTTCTTTGCCACTGCGTGGTTCAGCCGCCGGTATTTTGTTCGCGCAGAGACGCAGAGACGCAGAGATTCCTGCGCGCGCGGGTAGGCGGTGCTTCATTGACGGCCGCAGACTCTCTGCGCCTCTGCGTCTCTGCGCGCAAAAAAGGGCGGCATTCGCAGGCGAAGCGTTCGAAGGTTCTCCCCGTCTTCAACGGGGGGTAACTTACTTCCCGCGCTTTGCCCGGTGCTGGTCCAGGTCGAGGACCATGTTGGCTTCGCCTTCGGGGAGGAGGCCCAGGCGGCGGGCGACTTCCTGATAGGCTTCGGCTTCGCCGCCGAGGTCGCGGCGGAAGCGGTCCTTGTCGAGCTTCTCGTTGGTGGTCATGTCCCACAGGCGGCAGCCGTCGGGGCTGATCTCGTCGGCGAGGATCACCCGGGCATAGTCATTCTCCCAGATCCTGCCGAATTCGAGCTTGAAGTCGACCAGGCGGATACCGATCGCCGCGAACATGCCGCACATGAAGTCGTTCACGCGCACCGCCATGTCGGCGATGTCGTTCATCTCCTCCTGGCTCGCCCAGCCGAAGCAGGCGATATGCTCGTCGGCGATCAGCGGGTCGCCAAGCGCGTCGTCCTTATAATAATATTCGATGATCGTCCGGGGGAGCTGAGTCCCCTCCTCGATCCCGAGCCGCTTGGAGAGCGTGCCGGCGGCGACGTTCCTGACCACGACCTCGATCGGGATGATCTCGACCTGGCGGATCAGCTGCTCGCGCATGTTGAGGCGGCGGATGAAGTGGGTCGGAATGCCGATCGTGCCGAGCAGAGTGAAGATATGCTCGGAAATCCGGTTGTTGAGCACGCCCTTGCCGGAGATGGTGCCCTTCTTCTGGGCGTTGAACGCGGTCGCGTCGTCCTTGAAATACTGGATCAGAGTGCCGGGCTCCGGACCCTCGTAGAGGATCTTGGCCTTGCCTTCGTAGATCTGGCGTCGGCGGGACATTCAAGGCCTCCAAAACGATTCGCCCCGGCGGCGGCCGCAGGTTGCGGCGCGGGCCGGGGCTCGACAGCCGCGCCAATAGCGGAGCGGAGGGTGTTGTGCAACGTGAAGTCCTCCCCGCGGGCGCCAGCCCGGGGGGAGGGGGACCGCACGAAGTGCGGTGGAGGGGTAGGTGTCGCGGAGGTGAGAGGTTCGCGTGTGAAACCACCGCTGCCTCGCCTTCTACCCCTCCACCCCGTTTCACGGGGTCCCCCTCCCCATCGTTCCGATGGGGAGGAATTTACTTCATCGCCTCTGAAAGCCCCGGCGCATATTCGGCGCCGTACCGGACCTCCGCCGTTGACGCCTTGAGCGACGGGCCGATCGGCTCCGCCCGGCCGCCGAGGCATTTGGCGAGGAAGTTTTCCGCCACCGCGTTGAAGGCGATGTTGTTCTGCGGGCGGGCGAAGCCGTGGCCCTCGTCGGGGAAGACGATGTAGGTGACCGGGATGCCCTTCGCCTTCATCGCATCGACGATCTGCTGGCTCTCGGCGATGTTGACCCGGGGATCGTTGGCGCCCTGGCCGATCAGCAGCGGGCGGCTGATCTTGTCGGCGGCGAAGAGCGGCGAGCGCTCCTTGAGCAGGGCCTGGCCTTCCGGCGTCGTCGGATCCCCCATGCGCTTGTAGAATTGGGCGCGGATCGCCTCCCAGTATGGCGGGATGGTGCCGAGCAGGGTGTTGAGGTTCGACGGGCCGACGATGTCGACCCCGCAGGCGAACTTGTCGGGCGTGAAGGCGAGCGCCGCAAGGGTCGCATAGCCGCCATAAGAGCCGCCCATGATCGCGACCTTGTCGGCACTGGTGACTCCGCCCTTCACCGCCCAGTCGACCGCGTCCAAAAGGTCGTCGTGCATCTTGCGGCCCCATTCGAGGTCGCCGGCGGAGATGAACTTCTTGCCGAAGCCGGTCGAGGACCGGAAGTTGACCGACAGCACCGCATAGCCGCGATTGGCGAGCCACTGGTGCGAGCCGTTATAGCCGTATCCGTCGCGGCCCCACGGCCCGCCATGGACCAAGAGGACCATCGGCACCGGCTTGTCGGGCTTGCCGTCGCCATTGGAGTCGCTCCCCGGCGGAAGGGTGAGGTAGGACACCATCGTCTTGCCGTCGCGGCTGGCGATCTCGATCGGGTGCATCGCGACCAGGGTGGCACCTTCGAGCTCCGGCCTTGTCGTGTAGAATTTGGTCAGCGCCTTCGCTTTGCGGTCGTAGAGCCAGACGCTGCTCGGCGCGGTCACGGAATCGACCGTCACCACCCATTTGTCGTCGGCGTCGGTCCGCATCGCGACGCCGATCTCGCCGGGCAGGCGCTTCTCGAGGAAGTCGAGATCGGCCTTCACCGCATTGCCGACCGGCACCCAGTCGTTCTTGAGGTAATTGACG
The DNA here is from genome assembly GCA_005882415.1 of Alphaproteobacteria bacterium. GTDB lineage: Bacteria > Pseudomonadota > Alphaproteobacteria > Sphingomonadales > Sphingomonadaceae > Allosphingosinicella. The sequence continues at coordinate 25,455 of VBAE01000087.1, forward strand.
GCATAGGCCTCGATCCGGCCGGTCTTCGGGTTGACGAGGGCATTGCCGATGTCGGCGCGGGCGTCCTGGGCGATGACGGTCTTGGCCCCGGTGGCGACGTCCTGCGCGATCACCGCGGCGGTGTCGCGGCCGCGGGAGTCGATCCAGTAGAGGATTTTGCCGTCGCGGGTGAAGCCGGCGGGCTGGGTGGTCTGGCTATCCTCCAGCGCGACCTGCTCGAAAGGCTGCGCCTCGACCTTGCCGGCGACGACGCGGTAGAAATCGGAGCCGCCGTCTGGGCGGGACTTGGCGGCGATTCGGATATTGAGGTCGTCGTCGGCGATGAAGTTCGCATAGCCGCCCTCGTTCATCATCACCGGGGTCAGCTTGCCGCTGGCGAGATCGAGGCTGTAGACGTCGTGCCACTTCGGATCGCGATTGTTGACGCCGATCAGGATGCGGTCCTTGTGGAGCTCGGACGCCCCGACGACCTGGACCCGGGTCTTCTCGAACGGGGTGAGCAGGCGCGGCGCGCCCGACTTCACGTCTACGCCGTAGAGCAGGAAATTCTCGTCCCCGCCTTTGTCGTTGATGTAGAGGATCTGGCTGCTGTCCGGTGCCCAGAAGTAGCTCCGGATCGGGCGCTTGGTCTCCGCGGTGAGTGCGCGGGCGGCGTTGGGGTCGGAAGCCGGGGCGACCCAGACGTTCATCACTCCGTCCCTGGGCGCGATCCAGGACAGCCACTTGCCGTCGGGGGACAGGCGGCCGGCGGCGCGGGTCGGGTTGCCGAAGATCTTCTCCCGGGCGATCAGCGGCGCCTCTGCTCCGGCGGCGGGATTGCAGCGAGCGTGGCGGCGGCGGTTGCGGCGGCGAGAAGCAGAGTCCTGGTCTTCATGTCCCATCCCCTTCGGTCGATGTGCCGGGAGAGACTAGCGTGTTAGTGGTGTAATACACAAGGCATAAATCCTCCCCGCGCGCAGCGGGGGGAGGGGGACCGCACGCAGTGTGGTGGAGGGGTAAGTGTCGCCGGCATGTGAGGTTCTCGCGCGAACCTCCCAAGTCCTCCGCCTTCTACCCCTCCACCACCCTACGGGTGGTCCCCCTCCCCGTCTGGCGACGGGGAGGACTACTTCACTTTCCCCCGAACCGCGAACCTCGGGTCGCGCCAGCTCTGGGTATCGA
>VBAE01000041.1:0-2476 GCA_005882415.1 Alphaproteobacteria bacterium
GGGCTAGCGCCTGGCGCAGGCTTTCCGGATCGGTCCACTTGAGAAACTTCGCGGCCTCGGCCAGCGACATTACGCCCAGGTCCTTCCGGATCATCTGGCGCGCGATCGAGCGAACGACATGATTCGGCAGCGCCGCGGCGATCCGCGCCCGCACGCAATCGAGAATCTGCTCGTCGGAGATCATCGAGGGGGGATGTTACGCGGCGTTCTGCGCTTTCTTGATCGCGACGATTTCCCTTAGCAGGACCACGATTTGGCGATTCCGAGGCCGATCTTCTCTCGCGGCCATCTCCTCGATTTCCTGCACGAGGCTCCTCGGAATTCCACTCACGGTCAGCTGGTCCAGTGGCTCATTTTCTTCAGGCATCCTCAACCCGTATCAGGCGTAATACGGCCCGTCAACAAAAATTATTGACTTTCACTGAAAAAAAACACAGCCTCGTCAGCGTCATGAAAAAGAAGGCCCCCAAAAGGCACGATCGGGCTCAGACTGAGACGCAGATCACGATCTCTCTCCCGAAATGGCTAAAAGAAGAAATCACCGAATACGCCACCGCTGACGATCGCAGTCGGTCGAAGTGGATTGTCCGAGAGCTGACCCTCATGTTGGATAAAAAGCGCGCCGAGAAAATCAAAGTCCTGCCCCGGGCCGCCGAAGAGCCTGGCTGCTACCCAAAAAAGAAAGTCTAAAATGGCGACCATACCCCCTGCCTCGAAAGGTGACGCAGTCGTTAACTCTACACCCACGCTCCGGCCTCCGGTTTATTCCGAGCCAGCTGGGGCTGTCGCGATGATTATTCTCGGCATCCTTTTCATCGTCGGAGCGGCTCTCGCTGCCGGCCACGATTCCGCCTTGGCCTTCGCGGCCTTGATCGCGGCATTTTTTTATTTCAGCCTTTCCGGGGCATTTGTCCTGTTGGGGAAGAACGCCCACTACGCTGAGCTCACCGCCTGGCATTTGCAGGAGCTTCGGGCGGAATTGCGCGCGAGCCTGGTGCGACAACAACCAGATGTCGTTCCGGTAAAGCCGCCGCCTCCGGTCCGCGCCGCCATCCCTTCACGCGACGAACCGTACCGTTTGTGAAGCACGAGCCAGCATTCACCGTCCGGGAAGGCAGCTCCAGCGTCCTCGCATACAAGTACGGCAAGCCGCCCTACGGCACCGACAAGAAAGCTGATCGGTCCGCACGGTACTGCCTCGCCTGGTATCGATTCCAGGGCGACACCCTGCAGCGGGAAACCAAGACCGGCGAACGCGCAGCACGGGATCGCGCCCGGGAAATCGCCATAGACCTGGCGAACGATCGGTCCCAAACCACCACCCTCAGCGGCGGCGATCGGGAAATCTATCTGCGTTCGACAAAACTCCTCGAGCCATTCCGAATCCCGCTCCATGCCGCCGTAGAAGAATGGGCGGCCGCTCGATCGATTCTGGGCGACGTCTCGATCATTGAAGCCGCGAACATCGTCGTTAGATCGGCCCGGACATCGCGTGCGATTCCTTCCTCGAAAGATATCCTCGAGGAAATGCTCGCTGAGCTCGCCGATCATCACCGCAGCGATCGCCACATCGATGCGCTGCGCGCCGACCTCGAGCCTTATGTCGCGGCCCATCCCCGCATCGAGACTGCGCGGGCCCCGGAGATCATCGTTTATCTGCGCGCCGTCACGGCAAACGTCGGGCCGCGGCGTCGGGATAACATCCGCGACGCGATTGTCCAGCATTCCCGGTTCGCGCGGAAACGCGGCTACCTCGCCGAAGATCGCCAGTCAGAAGCCGAGAAAGTCGGCAAGATCAAAGCCGGCCACGACGTCAAGACCTGGACACCAGGCGAAGCCGCATTGCTGCTGGAGCACGTTTCCCCGCATTGGCTTCCGTGGATGGCGCTCGGTCTGTTCGCAGGGATGCGGACCAGCGAGATCCTTCGGATCCATTGGAGCTCCGTTAAATTCGGGCAGGGGGTCATCGCAGTCTCCCGCAAAGTCGCGAGAAAGATTCGAGTCAGCCGGCTCGTTCCGATATCGCCAAACCTGACCGCCTGGCTTTTACCATACCGCGATCGCGTCGGTCAGATCTACCCGGGAAACTTCAAGACGAACGAGAACCTAAAAGGCGATGAAATGGCCAGGCTTTTCAAGATCACCGGGCTCGATCGGCGCGACAACGCGAACCGGCACAGCTACGGCAGCTATCGACTGGCGGTGGTGAAGAACTTCGAACAGGTCAGCGTCGAGATGGGGAACAGCCCGCGGAAAGTGCGAGAGGACTACAACGACCCCAAGCCCGAGGCCGAAGGGTTAGAGTACTTCAAGCTGATGCCGCCAGCCGATAGCTCCAACGTTGTCCCCATGCCCCTGCCATTGGAATTTCGGTAGGGAATCTTCACCCAGCGCGTGAAGAAACGTGAAGGATTCGGCATCCGCGACAGCAATATTACACCTTTTCCGCAACTCGTGGCTGCCCCTGTCATTTCAA
>VBAE01000041.1:2534-6391 GCA_005882415.1 Alphaproteobacteria bacterium
GCCCGAAGTGGTGGGAACGGGTTCGATTCCCGCCCCCGCCTCCACGTATGGGGGCTTGTTCCTCGTGGAACGTGAAGAAAACGTGAAGAATCGGCCTAGGCTCGCTGGGCGCGCACAGGCAGGCGGACGAAACAAAGGACCCGGGTGATGTCGCGCACCTTCCGGACTACGGCGTAGCCGTCGCGGCTTCCGTCGTTGTTCGAGTTGCCTTCGATCGCTTCGAAGTGGTGGGCGTCGACGTTCCGGCTGACGATTCCGCAATGGCTGAAAGCAAAGACTACCAGGTCGCCGGCAAGCGGAGCGAGGCCGTGGCTGTCTTTGTTGTTCGGATGAAAGATGCGGCAGTTATTATCGAGGCCCCAGGTGCGCAGGCCAAACGCGGCGGCGGTCCGTGGACGGTTCGCTAATGGGATCGCGCAGATGGCCGCGTTCGCCGGTACCAGCAAGAATTGGTGGACGCACCAATCGACGAATGCCGCGCACCAGGGCCAGCCCTGACCGCCAAGATTCGTGTCGTGCTGATATTTCGCGATCGCGGCGCCGGCGTTGGTGTGCTTCGCGTCTTCCTGAGTGCCGAGCTGCGAGGCTGCGATATCGGCTAGGGCTTGAAAGGGATTCATTCGAATGCGGATAGCGGAGACCGGAAACCGGAGAGCTCTAGGCGGCGGGAGGCGGAGACGACGGCTGCGAAGACGCATTGGCATTGCCTTTCACCTGCTCGATGCCTTTCGTGATTACGAACAGGCTCATGACGTTGATGATTACGAACTTGGCCAGGTCAACGCACATCTCCGGACTTTTGATGAGCAGACCAGCGCAAAAGAAGATCGCGGCGAAGATGGCGGCGACCATGACGACGCGACGGCTCGAAGGCTGGCCGCTATCTTCGCTCAATGCGCGTGCGCCGAAATTTAGAAGGCGATCGAGGTAAGACTTCAACATTTTCGATTAGAGGAACGGCAACCATTCCCAGGGCTCGGCGATCCAGCAGAACGCAAAGGCGATCACCGGGAGCGCGCCGATCGCGACCAGGTCGTACGGCGGAGGGATGAAGAGGAGCAGCGTCTTGAACCGCCAGGCGAGGGATAGGACCGCGCCGGCGGCAAGCAAACAAACAAGGAATTTTAGGCGATGATATTTCGCGACGGCGATATCGCGCTCGGTGATGGCGGAGTTCTTGGCGTCGTTCGCACTGTTCAGGAGAGTCGTTTGAAGATTGGTGGCGGTTTCGTAAACAGCGAGCTTCGCGCCCACTTCTTTCAGGGCGGCCTGAAGATTCGCGTTTACCTCGAGCAAGTGCTCCACCTGGCCGGAGGCCTCGGCGATCGCTTCCTGGAGGTCGGGGACCTGTGGCGCCAGTGTCTTGGCGCGGGCGAGCGCGAGCTGGGCGGCTACGCCAGTAGTGGCTTCGGCGACGGACAGGGATTGGGCATCGGAAAGTTTTTCGCGGACCGGCGCAACTGAGGGCGCGGAGTAATGCATCGTAAGCGGCTTACGATTGGAGCAGCTGGTGGCCAGCAGCATTCCCAGGCACGCGGCGATGACGAAAAGCAAGAAACGCATCGGAGCTTGGCGCGGTGTCAATGCGGCCAGTGGGTGAAAACGAACCAGGCACCGCCGAGGACGAACCAGCCGCCGATGATCAGGCCGGCGACGTAAATCCATTTCTTCTCGAGCTTGGTGACGCGGCCGTTGGTCAGCTTGGTCTGGCGATGGATGGCCTTTAGCCAGATGTCCTGGTCGCCCAAACGCTGGATCACAGTAGCGAGCTGCGCGTCGATCGAGTTAGGGTTGAATTCGCCTGGAGTCACGCGTGCGAACCGATGTCAAAAAACACCCGGCACTCGGGCGCGAATGGTCCCTAGAAGCGGATCGCGGTGATCTGGAATGTATAGTCGGGAGGATCCTGGGTGGCGCCGCTGATGTTGTAATATTGTAATCGCACGGTGTTGGTGTCTACCCAGCTCACAACCATGAGGCCGTAAAAGTTCGCCGGCGTCACAAGGAGGACGTCGTTGGATCCGACTCCGGTGAAAGTCACGTCTGAGAAGGCGTAGGAGCCGGCAGCGGTGGAAGGGACATTCCAAGTCACCGACGTATTCAGGACCTTCGCGATCGCCGTTCCGCCTCCGATGGAAAAGCCGCTGGTGCTTACCCGGGCCTTTTCGCTGCTGCCTGTCGCCAGAACAATTGGGGCGTTGCTGTTCGTCCCGATGACGGCGGTGTCTGTGTTTTGAAAAGCCAGGATTCCGGAGTTAGCCAGTGGGATCCCGTTGAAAGTTCCGACGGCCGCGGAGTCGCCCTGGGCGAGGTAGGTCGTCATGAAAGTGGAGCCGTAAGCGCTCGCGCGGACACCAACGCCGTTGACGGATGCGGTGGTGTAATTCTGCGCGATGACATAGGAGCCGGTGACCGCGGCGGAAGTGGTCCGGTTCCCATATTCGTCGTCCCAGGTGAGGGTGTGGGTTCCGTTCAGCTGAGGATCGGGCTCGCCGTTACTTTTGCCGTAGCCATAGACGAAGTTGTTGCTGAGGAAACTGGCTGCGGTGGAGGGTTGATACCAGCCGCCGATCCCGGCAACGAGGCCGTTAAAGATGTTCCCGTTCGGGCGCGCATTTCCGGTGGTCTCGGACGGGTCGCAATAAACGCCATGGCTGGCGGCATCGTCGGTATATATCCAGGTGTTGAAAAAGAGGTTTTGATCGCAGCCGCCCAAGCGAATCCCTTGGCGAGTTCCGCCTGTCATGTCGATTTGAAGGCCGATGAAGGTGTTAAGGGTGGTATCGCTGGCGCCGTTTACGCCGCTAAGCCAGAAGCACGAGTCCCCGGCCGTGGTGGATACGGCGCCGACATTTAGGAACGTGTTCCCCTTCATTGGGGCCGTCGCTCCGGTGGTTTTCATGCCCGTGGTGACGAATTTCGTGAACTTGATGTTTTCGTAGTGGCCGGATTGCGAGCTATCGATGAACAGGCAGATCGTGGCGGCGTTATTCCCATCAAAAAGGAGATCGCGGAGAGTCAGGCCGCGGTATACGCCGGTGATCGTCATCATGGGACTGGATGCGCCCGACCAAAGAAGTTTGGTCCCCCCGGTGTCCTTGCCGTCGCCGAAAATGCGAACTTTCCCGGTGATTGCGATTGTGGAGCCGATCTTGAGAGTTCCGGATGGGACGTAGACGTCTTTTCCGCTCGCTACGGCATCGGTAATCGCGTTGTTGAGTGCGGTTGTGGAGACAGCGGAGCCGGTCATGTCCGCGCTGTAAGGAGGGCGGGAAACGTCGAGGAAATTTAGGTTCGTGATCTGGCCAGCGGCTGCGATCGTGCCTCCCACGGTTTGATCTCCGCTGACTGAGCTGGTCCCGATCGCGGCCGTGGTCGCGTTGATGGTCCCATACGTCCCGGTTGCGGCGTTGATGCTGCCTGTGTTGTTGACCGTCGGAGCAGCGGCCGAATCGCCGGCGGCGCCGGCGTCGATGTAGGCGGGGCTCGTGACGTTGGCGATTTTTCCGGTCGTGCTGGGAACCAGGCCGACGGTGGTCCGATAAACGTCGTAGCTCGAGGCGCCGGTTACGGCTGACCAGGTCAAAGAATTTTTGTTGGTGGCGTCGAGAGTCGCGTTTCCGGTCGACGTGAATCCAAGCGTCCCGCCGGCGGTAGTGTTGCCATCGGCAAGTTTGGCGACAATTCGATACCGCCAGAGCGTGGCGCCTGGCGTTCCGATTTGCGTAATCGTAGGCGCGCCTGGGTTCGCTAGCTGCGTGGCGTTTGCCGCGTAGGTGTTGAGACTGTTAAAGGTCTGGAGTGCGACGAACGTGTTCGCGGTGTCGGTCTTGGCGACCAGGTCTGTAATGCCATAG
>VBAE01000088.1:0-4727 GCA_005882415.1 Alphaproteobacteria bacterium
GCGCCCTCGGGCGGGAGGAGGTTGCGGTGCTGCCAGGAGAGTTCGAGGCGGACGCCCTCGCCGGTGCCGTAGCCCGCCTCGCCGGCGATCGTCCGCATCGGCGCCGGCTGGAGCGCGACCGCGACGTCGACCGTCTTGGGGTCGGCTGCGGCGACCGGGTGGACGTCGACCGAGGAGACGAGGCCGGTGGCGATCAGCGCCCGGCGAAGGTCCTCCAGCATCGCGGCGGTGAACGACTCCCCCGGCTCGAAGCGGGCGATCTGCTGGATGTGGCGGGCGCCGAACAGAGGCTTGCCGACGACGACGATGCGCCCGAAGCGGCGGGCGCCGTTGGGGGTGACGGGGAGGGTGAGGCTCGCGGTGCGGGTCTCGTGGTCGACCGCGACATCGAGGGTGCCGACATCGGCAAAGGCATAGCCGCGGCGGCCCAGTTCGGCGCGAAGCTCGGCCTCGCCGGCGGTGACCGCACTGGCGTCGACGGGGTCGTTCTCGGCCACTCCGAACGCCTTGCGCAGCGCCGCCTCGTCGGCCCCCGCGGCGTCGATGCCCGGGAGGCTGACGGTGGCGAAATGGTAGAGCGGGCCGGGCTCGGCTTCGAGCACGACGCGGAGCGCACCGGCGCGTTCGCCGGCTTCGAGGCGGGTGTAGACGAGGGCGTCGTAATAGCCGTGGGCGCGGAGCAGTTCGGCGAGGAGATCGGCATCCTCGCGGGCGCGGCGGTCGATCTGGGCGGCGTTGGCGGGGTCGCCCTTTTTCTGCTCCAGCGTCGAGAGCGTTTGGAACTGGGTCTTCAAATCGCCCGTCTCGGCCGCGTCGAGGCCGGTGAGGCTGACCGTGTAGCTCCGCTCCGTCGTCGCGTCGGCGACTGCGGCGGTGGGGGCGTCGGGGATCAAGTCGTCGCCCTTCTGCTCCATGTCCGGCCAGTCGAGGCCGAGATCGGGCATCGGATCGAGCGGCGCGGAGGGGTCGAGCGTCGGGCCGAGGTCCGGCGCCGGATCCTGCTCCTGCGCAAGCGCTGTATATGGGTGAAGAGTGAGAGCGGCGACGGCCAGCAGAGCCGCCACACGCCGCCCCGCAGCGACTTGCGACATGGGCATGAAACTAGCCCCCCCGAGCGGCGGCGGCTAGCGGCGAAATGTTTGTGCCAGATCAGTCGCCTGAAGCCGTCATGCCGGACTTGATCCGGCATCCATGAACACGGTTCGGGGAGAGTTCTCGGGGACCTGTGTTCATGGACTCCGGGTCAAGCCCGGAGTGACGATGGTGGGAATGCGGGCGTTCGGGCCTTAATGGACCGTGCCGGTCACCGCCTCGTCGCTCAGGAGGTCTATCGTCCGCTCGGCCTGGCGCCAGCGGCAGAAGTGGAGGATGTTGCCGAGGTCGCGGCTTTTGTCGGCGCGCAACGCCGCTTCGCTCCGCGCGTGGGCGCCGAAGCGGACGATGAGTTCGGACGCGTCGGTGAGGGCGGCGCGGTCGGTGACGGTGAGGTGAGGCTTCAATCTTTCCCCCGGGCAAAGCTGCGAAGCCCCTTTCTAAAGCCGAGCGGTTGAGGAAGGACGGAGCGGCACGGTGAACGATGCGTTCACCACGGCCAGCGATGAGAGGAAGCGAGATGGTTGAGAAAAGGCGGCTGGGGCGGGACGGCCCCGAGGTTTCGGCGATCGGCCTCGGCTGCATGGGCATGTCCGAATTTTACGGCGCGGGCGACGATGCGGAATCGATCGCGACCATTCACCGGGCGATCGAGGAGGGCGTCGACTTCTTCGACACCGCCGACATGTACGGCGTCGGCCGCAACGAGGAGCTGGTCGGGCGGGCGATCGCGGACCGGCGGGAACGCGTGTTCCTCGCCACCAAGTTCGGAAACGTGCGCGGCGCCGACGGAAGCTTCGGCGGGGTGTGCGGGACTCCCGACTATGTCCGCTCCGCCTGCGAGGCGAGCCTGAAGCGGCTCGGCGTCGATATGATCGATCTCTATTACCAGCACCGGGTCGATCCCAATGTGCCGATCGAGGAGACGGTGGGGGCGATGGCGGAGCTGGTGCAGGCGGGGAAGGTGCGCTTCCTGGGCTGCAGACCGAATATTCGCTGTGGAGCCGGGACGTAGAGGACGAGATCCTCCCCACCGTGCGCGAGCTCGGGATCGGCTTCGTCGCTTATTCGCCCCTCGGCCGCGGGTTCCTCACCGGCCAAATCCGCCGGCCCGAAGACTTCCCCGAGGACGATTTCCGCCGCTTTCACCCGCGTTTCACCGGCGAGAATTTCGAGAAGAATATCGCTCTGGTCGGGGAGCTGGAGGCGATTGCGAAGGAGAAGGGCTGCACCGCCGCCCAGCTCGCTCTGGCCTGGGTGCTGGCGCAGGGCGACGACATCGTGCCCATCCCCGGCACCAAGCGGCGTAAATGGCTCGACCAGAATATCGCCGCGCTGGACGTGACGCTGAGCCCGGAGGAGCTGGAGCGGATCGACTCCATTCTCCCCGCAGGTGCCGCCGCTGGGCCGCGCTATCACGAACGGGGGATGCAGACGATCAACCGCTGAGGCAGGGGGGGGCGGGGAACGGCCTGCGCTCCCGGTGGGTTGTCTGCCGGGCGATGTTCGAACGAAACGCCCTTGAGACCGCCGACCGGCCCCTGACCCCGCTCCAGACCGCGGAGGCGCGCCTCCGCCTCGCGGTCGACGCGGCGCGGATGGCGATCTGGGAATATGATGTCGCCGCCGAGAGGCTGGAGGCGACGCCCGAGCTCGCCACCTTCCTCGGCCTCACCAACGAAGAGCTGGGCAGCATCGATGCGCTGCGTAAGCACTACCACCCGGAGGACCGTGAGCGCATCCGCCGCGCCGGGGAGGAGGCGCTTGCCCGCGGCGACCGCCATTTCGAGGTCGAGTTCCGCTTCCGCCGCGACGGCGACGACTGGCGCTGGCTGCTGCTTCGCGCCGAGATCATCTTCGGCGCGGGCGGAGAGCCGGAGCGCGTGCTCGGCGCCCTGCTCGACATCACCGAGCGCAAGAGCACCGAGGAAGCGCTGCGCAGGCTCAAGGATACGCTGGAGGAGCAGGTCGTCCAGCGCAGCCGCGAGCTTCTCCGCGCCGAGGAGGCGCTCAGGCAGTCGCAGAAGATGGAGGCGATCGGGCAATTGACCGGCGGCGTCGCCCACGATTTCAACAACCTCCTCACCATCATCCGCTCCTCGGTCGACCTGATCCGCCGCCCCGGGATCGCCGACGACCGCAAGGGGCGGTACCTGGAGGCGATCAGCGATACGGTCGACCGGGCGGCGCGGCTGACCGGCCAGCTCCTCGCCTTCGCGCGGCGCCAGGCGCTCGCGCCGCAGAGCTTCGACGCCGCCGAGCGCACCCGGCGGATCTGCGACATGGTGAAGACGGTGGTCGGCGCCCGGGTCGAGCTCGACCTTCAGACCGAGTGCGAGGGTTGCACGATCGAGGCCGACGTCGCCCAGTTCGAGACCGCGATCGTCAACCTCGCCGTCAACGCCCGCGACGCGATGGACGGGGAGGGGCGGCTGACCATCCGCCTGGACGTGGTCGAAGGCTTGCCCAGCATCCGCGGCCACCACGGCGCGCCGGGCAAGTTCGTCTGCGTCGCGGTCACCGACACCGGATCGGGCATCGCGCCGGACGCGCTGCCGCACATCTTCGAGCCCTTCTTCACCACCAAGGAGGTGGGGAAGGGCACGGGCCTCGGCCTCAGCCAGGTCTACGGCTTCGCCAAGCAATCGGGCGGCGACGTCTCGGTGCGCAGCGAGGCCGGGCGCGGAACCACCTTCAGCCTCTATCTGCCGCGGGCTGAACGCACCTCCGCCGAGGCCGCCGCCGAAGCCGCCGCGGCGGGCGAGGGGGTGGCGCCGAAGCGGGTGCTGGTGGTCGAGGACAATGTCCAGGTCGGCGAGTTCGCCCAACAGGTGTTCGAGGAGCTCGGCCACCGCCCGACCCTCGCCCCCAACGCCCGCGCCGCACTCGCTTTGCTCGAGCAGCGGGCCGAGGATTTCGACCTCGTCTTCACCGACGTGGTGATGCCGGGGATGACCGGGATCGAGCTCGCCGAGGAGGTGCGCCGGCTCTATCCTGAGATGCGGGTGGTCCTGACCAGCGGCTACAGCCACGTCCTCGCCGAACAGGGCACGCACGGCTTCGAATTGCTCCAGAAGCCCTATTCGGTGGAGGGCATCTGCCGGGTGCTCAGCGGGACGGGGCTACCGGGCGCAGCTTGAAGCCGGTGATCTTGGTGCCGTAGTCGCACTGGAAGGACTGGCGCTGCTTGCCGTCGTCGGCCGTGCCCCAGACGATGATCTTCGACGTGCTGTGCTGCTCGACGTCGATGATGTGGACGGTGCCGTATGTGGCGGCCCTGGCGCTGCACTGCTCGGCCGCTGAGCCGGAGAACTTGGCGTTGCTCTGCGGAGTCCCCGCCGCCGCCTTCGCCGCCATCCCCACCGCACTCGCTGCGATGCCGGCAACGCATCCGCCCAGGGGGAAGGCGGCGAGGGCGAGGAGGGGGAGGAAGAGCTTGCGTGGGGGTACAGGGAGTTGGGCGGTGTTCATCGGGGCACAGTACGGAGCGTGGGCGGCGCACACAACACCACCGCTCATCCTGAGTAGCCGGTGAGCCCGTCGAAGCGGCGTATCGAAGGATCGCACGGTGCCGTCCTTCGATACGGGCCTTCGACAAGCTCAGTCCCTACTCAGGATGAGTGGATAGAGTTGAT
>VBAE01000088.1:4742-29934 GCA_005882415.1 Alphaproteobacteria bacterium
GAGTTCGTCGGGAGCAGCGAAGCGCAGGCGGAACTGCTCAACGATGCATTGGAATCCGGGAACCCTGCATATGTCGCCCATGCCCTCGGCGTCATCGCAAAGGCGATCGGGATGACGGAAGTTGCGCGGCGGACGGGCATCAAGCGCCAGTCCCTCTACGCGGCGCTCAACGAGGACGGGAACCCGACCATCGAGACCTTCTTCAATGTGCTGAAGGCGTTCGGGCTCGTGCTTCGGGCCGAAGGCGCGGCCGCCGCCGCCGGTGCCGCTATCGAGGATCGGGAGCCCGACGCCGCCGCGGCCTGACCGTTTCGATAGCGCTGAGACTCCGCACTCCCAACAAGACCCTCGCCGCTTGACAAGCGTCCCGAACTGACCGAAGTTTCTGTCATGACAGAAATTACTGCATTGAGTCGTCCGATGCCGCCTGCGGTGGAGCGGTTCGTACTTCAGTGGGGGGACATGGGCGGGCAGTGGGGGGTGAACCGGTCGGTCGCCCAGATACATGCCCTGCTCTACCTTTCGGAGCGGCCGCTGACGGCGGAGGACATTGCCGAGGCCCTCGGCATCGCGCGGTCGAACGTGTCGACCAGCCTTCGCGAGCTTCAGGGGTGGAAGCTGGTGCGGCGGGTGCCGGTGCTCGGCGACCGGCGCGACTTCTTCGAGGCGGAGACCGACCTTTGGGAGATGGCGACCCGGATCGCCCAGGGCCGCAAGGAGCGGGAGATCGACCCGGCGGCGGCTGCGCTCAGGGCGTGCCGCGTCGAGGCCGACAAGGATTCCCGGGTGAGCGACGTTGCCCGCAAGCGGCTCGCGGCGATGGACGATTTCGTCTCCACTCTCATGAAATGGCACGACCAGATGCTGGCGGTGCCTGCGCCCAAGCTGATGGCTCTGGTGCGGATGGGGTCGCGCGTGGCGAGCCTGGTCGGCTTCGGCCGGCCGAAGAAGGCGCGGGAGAGCGAAGAGGCCTAGGCCGCCATCGGGGCGGCGGAAGGGAGCGGTGAGGTGGAAGAGGCACGAAGCGAGGCGCGGGTAGTACCGTTCCCGAGCGCCCGCGCCTCCTCCCCCGCCGTCGATCTGCGCTTCCGGCGGCTGATCGGCGAGGCGGGGTGGGCGGCGCTTCCCCCCGCGGTAAGGGCGCGCTTCGCCAAGCGCCTCGGCGGGGGGCGGACGGTGCTTTATGCCGGCGAGATCGTCGAATGCCGAATGAGCCGCATCGGGCGCCTGCTCGCGGGGCTGGCGCGGGCGATCGGCGGGCCGCTCCCCGTGAGCCGCGACATCTGGGTGCCGGCCGCGGTCAGCGTCACCGAGGATCCGGCGAGCGGCGGCCAGTTCTGGACCCGGATCTACGGCCGGCGGCGCGGCTTTCCGCAGGTCATCCATTCCATCAAGCGCTTCGCCGGGCCGACCGGGCTCGAGGAATATATCGGCTCCGGGATCGGCATCGCGCTGCGGGTCGAGGTGGAAGGCGGCGCGCTCCACTTCTTGAGCGATCATTATTTCCTGAGCCTGTTCGGGCGGCGCCTCCGCCTGCCGCGCTGGCTCGAGCCGGGGCGGATGCGGGTCAGCCATATCGACTGCAACCATGGCTGGTTCGCCTTCGTGCTGAAGGTCGGGCATCCGCTCCTCGGCGAGCTGGTCAGCCAGACCGTCCTCTTCCGAGAGCGGGCGGAGCCGGAGGAATGAGCGACGAGCGGCCGGCTGCTCTGAAGCGCGTCCTTGTGATCGGCGGCTATGGTGGCTTCGGGGCGCGGCTGTGCCGGCGGCTCCAGGCGCACCACCTGCTCATCGGGGGCCGGAGCGAGGAGAAGGCGAGGCGCTTCTGCGCGACCCTGCCTTCGGCCGAGCCGGTGGTAGTCGACCGGGAGGGGGACGTGAGCGCCGTGCTGGCGCGGCACCGTCCGGACCTGGTGATCGACTCGGCGGGCCCTTTCCAGGGAAGCGGCTACCAAGTCCCCCGCGCCTGCATTGCCACCGGCATTCCCTACGTCGATTTGGCCGACGCCCGCCATTTCGTGACGGACGCGGCGGCGCTGGACGGGGAGGCTCGGGCGGCGGGGGTGAGCGTGGTGGTCGGAGCATCGAGCGTGCCCGCCCTTTCGGGTGCAGTGGCGCGGCGCCTCGCTGCCGGGCTCGGCTCCGTCTCCACCGTCGACATCGCGATCAGTGCCTCCAACCGCGCGAGCGGCGGCGAGGCCGTGATGGCGGCGATCCTGTCTTATGTCGGAAAGCCGATCCGCATCTGGCGCGGGCGGCGCTGGGCCGAAGCGGTGGGTTGGCAGGAGATGAAGCGGGAGGATTTCACCCTCTCCGACGGGAGCGGCGTCCGCGGGCGGCTGGTGGCGCTGGCCGACGTACCGGACTTCGACCTCCTGCCCGAACTCCTCCCCGGCCGCCCCTCCGTCGCCTTCCGCGCCGGAACCGAGCTCGGATTCCAGATGCGCTCCCTCTGGCTGGCGAGCTGGCTCGTGCGCTGGGGCTGGATTCGCTCGCTGTCGCCGCTCCGGCGGCTGCTTATCCCCCTCTACCGCCTCACCCGCGCCCTCGGCGGCTCCTCCTCGGCGATGAGCGTGACGTTGAAGGGGAGCGGGGTAGAGCGCCGCTGGACCTTGGTTGCAGTGCGGGGTGAGGGCCTGGAAATCCCGACCATGGCCGCAGCCATCCTCGCCGAGCGCATCCTCGGCGGAGGTCTCCCCGCCGGCGTGCTCAATGCCGCTGCGCTGCTCGAGCTGGAAGATTTCGCACCCGCTTTCGCTCCGCTGGCGATCCGCCACGAGACGGTCGAGCGCCCCCTCCCGCCGCCGCTCTACGCCCGGGTGCTCGGCCCGCACTTCGAGGCGCTGCCGAAGGCGGTGCGCGCGATCCACAGCGTGACCGGCGACGCGGGCGCATTCGGCGAAGGCACCGTCGTCCGCGGCCGCTCGCCCCTCGCGCGGCTGATCGCCTCCCTGATGCGTTTCTCAGCCTCCGGCACAGTCCCCCTCCACGTCCACTTCGCCGAGCGGGCGGGGCGCGAAACCTGGACCCGAGACTTCGGCGGCCACCTCTTCTCCAGCGAGCTCAGCGCCCCGCGCGGCTGCATCGTGGAACGCTTCGGCCCCCTGCGCTTCGCCTTCGATATTCCGGCGGACGAACGCGGCCTCGAAATGCACCTCGCCCGCTGGAGCGGCTTCGGCCTCCCCATGCCCCGCTTCCTCGCCCCGCGCATCTCCGCGCGGGAGTGGGAGGAGCAAGGGCGGTTCAGGTTCGAGGTCGGCGTCGCGATGCCGCTGGCGGGGGAAGTGATCCGCTATCAAGGTTGGCTGCGGAGCGGGGAGGAGATGTCGGGATGATTCGCTGGACCCTGGATGCGGAGGAAGCGGAGGAGCGCCCCTTGGCGCTGGCTCTGCTGGCAGCGGCGGCAGCGCCCGCCGCAATGGCCGCCCTCGCCATTATGGTCTTCGTTTCCGTCGATCTCGCCGAGCGCGCGCTGGTTGCGTTCTACACGTTCTGGGTTGCATCCGCCGTCGCGGGATTGTTCGCCATATTCCTCGGCCTTCCCGCCTATACGCTGCTCCACCTTGCCAACAAGCTGAGCGCCGGTGCGGCCGTCGCTGCCGGCTTCTGCATCGCCTTCGCGCCGGTCGCGCTGCTGGCGACCTCCGATATGGGCGGCCTGCTCGCCCCGCTCGCACTCATCGCCGGCTGCTTTGGAGCGGTCGGCGGAGCCGCCTTCTGGGTCGTCCACGCGCACGCATAGAAAAAGGCGGCCCGGGATGAACCGGGCCGCCTCTTTTTCTGGCGCCGTAGTCACGCGGAGTGAATCCGCGTGACGTCGGTCCTGTCGCTTCGCGCAGGCCGTCCGGCTCAAGCCGTCTCTTCGCGCAGCGTAAGCTGCGCTCGGCGGCTCTGCGCTTAGCGCTTGGAGAACTGGAAGCTGCGGCGGGCCTTGGCGCGGCCGTACTTCTTGCGCTCGACGACGCGCGGATCGCGGGTCAGGAAGCCGGCGCGCTTCACGGTGGTGCGAAGCTCCGGCTCGTAGCGGGTGAGCGCAGTCGAAATGCCGTGGCGGACCGCGCCGGCCTGGCCGGAAAGGCCGCCGCCGGTGACGGTCGCGATCACGTCATACTGATCGCGCCGCTCGGTGATGTCGAACACCTGGTTGATGATCAGGCGAAGCGTCGGGCGGGCGAAATAGACCTCCTGGTCGCGGCCGTTGACGATGATCTTGCCCGAACCCGGCTTCAACCAGACGCGGGCGACCGCGTCCTTGCGGCGGCCGGTGGCGTAGGCGCGGCCCTGCTTGTCGAGCTGCTGCTCGCGCAGGATCGCCTGGATCTGCGGGCCCTGGGTCGAGACGCCATGGTCGTCGACCGCGGGCTCGCCGCGGCGGCGGGACTCGGTCGGGGCTTCCTCGGACCCAGGAGCGGCGGCGGCAGCGGCGGGAGCTTCCTCGGCCGGAGCGGCCGGGGGAGCCGCCGGAGCGGCGCCGGTCAGCGCTGCAAGGTCGGAAAGCGATTGACGGTTGTCAGACATCAGGCACCCACCTTGTTCTTGCGGTTCATGCCCGCGACATCGAGAAGTTCAGGGCTCTGGCCGCCGTGCGGATGCTCGGTGCCGTTGTAGAGGTGAAGGGCGCGCATCTGGTCGCGGCCGAGGGGTCCGCGCGGGATCATGCGCTCGACGGCCTTCTCGATCACGCGCTCCGGGAAGCGGCCTTCGAGCACCTTGCCGGCGGTGACGCCCTTGATGCCGCCGGCATAGCCGGTGTGGCGGTAGTAGATCTTGTCCTGCAGCTTCTTGCCGGTGAAGCGCACCTTGTCCGCATTGACGATGACGACATGGTCGCCGCAATCGACATGGGGGGTGAAGCTCGGCTTATGCTTGCCGCGCAGGATGTTGGCGACGATCGAGGCGAGACGCCCGACCACCAGGCCGTCGGCATCGATCAGATGCCATTTCTTCTCCACCTCGGCCGGCTTGGCCGACTTGGTGGTCTTCATCAGCGCCTTCATGGCCCGAGACCCTTCGTAAGAAATGAGAGGCGCCGCTTCCACGGGGGAGCGGCGCGTGCGGCCAAATGGCAAACAGGGCCGCAGAAGTCAAGGAAAAGCCGGGGTTTCGTGGGAGGTATTATTTTACCTTTGGGTTTGTGAGGCCGTCTCGTCCCTCACCCATTGCTCATAAGGCGGATGCGCATCGCCGATCGGCCACACGACTGCCGCGGGGACGTCGTAGCTGTGGAGCTCGGCCAAGCGGGTGATCAGGGCTTGGGCCTTGTCCGCCGCGGTCTTGAACAGGGCCGGGTGTTCGGCCGCATCCTCGATCTTCCCTTCCCAGCGGTAGAGGGAGCGGCAGGGGGCGAGGAGGTTTGCGCAGGCGGCAAGGCGTTCCTCGATCAGGGTGCGGGCGATGCGGAGGGCTTCCTCCTCGCTGGCGAAGGTCGCGTAAACGGTGACGATGTCGCTCATCTAGCCGGGCGCTCGCCGAGGCGGTGGGAGGTGGCGACGATCGCGACGAGCAGGATCACCGCCATCGCCTGATGGGCGACGGCGATCTGGATCTCGACGCCCGAGAGCAGGGTCAGGATTCCGAGCAGGATCTGGGCGAAGACCGCCCCGGCCACCAGCGCGGCATAGCCCCGGAGGCCCCGGCGCCAGGCCATAACCGCCAGCGCAATCGCGAAGGCGGCGACGAGCCAGGCGGTCCAGCGATGCACGAATTGCACCACGATCGGGTTGTCGGCGAAGTTGCGGAGGAAGGGCTGGAGCCACTCCGTGCCGCTCGGAAACCACTCGTCGCCCATCTTCGGCCAGCTCGAAAAGGCGTAGCCCGCGTCGAGCCCGGCCGTATAGGCGCCGAACATCAGCTGCACCGCAAGCACCGACAGTGTCCAGATGCCGAGCAAAGGCATATGCGACGGCCGCGCTTCCGGGTCGCGGGCCAACGCGCGCAGGTCGAGCCCCACCCAGACCAGCACCGAGATGATGGCCAGCGCGGTGAGGAGGTGGACGGCCAAGCGGATGTGGCTGACGTCCGGCCTGTCGACCAGGCCGGAAGCCACCATCCACCACGACCAGCTTCCAGCCATAGCCCTTGGGGATCGCCCGCTTCCACGCGAACCAGAGGAGCGGCAACGCGAAGGCAAGTCCGATCAGCCGCCCGAGCAGCCGGTGGACATATTCCCAGAAGAAGATCGACTTGAAGCTGGTCAGGGTCATGCCCGAATTGACCTTTTGGTATTGCGGGCTGTCGCGATAGGCGTCGAACTCCGCCTTCCACTGCGCCTCGCCGATCGGCGGGATCGCGCCCGACACCGGCTCCCAGCGGACCATCGACAGGCCCGACTCGGTCAGCCTCGTGATCCCGCCGACCACCACCATCAGGAAGACGAGGAGGGCGACGGCGAGCAGCCAGGTCGAGATCGCACCCGGCCGTGCGGCGCGGCGTGGCGCGGGCGCGGCGGCCTGCGGGGCGGGCGTCGGAACGGAGTACATGGCCGCGCGCTATGGCCAAAGCGGGCGCCGTTGCCAATCCGCAACGCGACGCTCCGGAACGACGAGCGGGGAAACTTTTCAACACATGTTATGTTGTATCTTCTCTGTAGGGCGCCTATAGATGGAGCCGGAGCAGAAAGGGACCATGTTCGCCAACGCACCCAGAAGCGTCGGGATCGACCGGCTGGCCATCGGCCTTTCGGGCCTGTGCCTCGTCCATTGCCTGGCGAGCGCGATCTTCGTTGCGCTTCTCGCTTCGGCGGGCGGGCTGCTGCTCGATCCGATGATCCACGAAGTCGGCCTGATCTTCGCGGTCGGCCTCGGCATGATCGCGCTTGGCCGCGGGATCGTCGACCACGGCTTCATGATGCCGTCTGCGGTCGGCGGTTTGGGGCTCGGTGTGATGGCGGGCTCGCTTGGCCTGCCGGAAGGCGGTATGGGGACGGTCTACACGATCGTCGGAGTCGCGATCCTCGCGCTCGGCCACGATCTCAACCGCAGGGCTGTGATCTAGCCTTACCACCCGGAGCGCGCATGATCGGTCGTCGCACCTTCCTCCTGGCGGCGGGCAGCGCCGCTGCCTTGCTACCCACCCGCCCTGCACTCGCAGCCTCCGGCGCCGAGTGGCGAATCAAGGAGGCGATGGAGCATGCCGGCGGCTGGCGCGCGCTCGAGCGGGTAAACCTCTTGAAGTGGCAGGGCCGCGGGGTGGTCTACGCCGCCGGCCGGCAGCTCGACATCGGCGTTTCGACCACCGTCGCCCCGTTCGAATGGGCGAAGTCGGACAGCTGGCTGCTGTCCCAAGGCCCGTCCGCGACTCGCTCGATGCTGATCACCCGCGACGGCGGCTGGGAGGTGACCCCCACCGGCCGAACCCCGCTCGCCCCGGGCATCGTCGCCCATGAGCGCGACCAGTTCGCCATCTACGGAATGATGCTGCTCGCGCCGCTGCTCAAGCCCCGGGTGGTGCTGCGCTCGCCCCCCAAGGACGAGCACGGCCGCGACCGCGGTTACCGCCGGATCGAGGTCCTCCACCCCCGGGCGCCGCGCACCACCTTGCTGTTCGACGGCGACTGGCGGCTCTACGGCGCCGAGAATGTCGTCCCGGAGCCCGAGGGGGAGGGCAAGATCGCCCAGCGCTTCCTCTTCTCGAGCGAGACCATGCCCGGCCCGATCCGCTGGCCGAAGCGAATGAGCATCGAACATGACGGCAGGCTCGTCTTCCAGCTCGAGCTCTCCAGCTTCGAGGCGCTGGGTTAGCTTCCGTTTCGGACTCGACGATGCTTGTCCGAAACGTCTCGAAGCACTACCTAGCCAAGCATGCCGCACGACCACCACAGCCACGCAGGGGAGTCGCTGAAAAAGGCGGCCCGCTCCACCGTCGAGACCGCCGGCGAGCAGTGGACCCAGATGCGCGCGGCGGTGTTCGACGCGCTCGCAAGCTTCGACCGCCCGGCCTCCGCCTACGACATCGCCGACGCCGTCTCGCGCGTGCAGGGCCGCCGGGTCGCGGCCAACAGCGTCTATCGCATCCTCGACCTGTTCGTCGGCGCCAACGTCGCCCGCCGGGTCGAGAGCGCCAACGCCTATATCGCCAACGACCATCCGGGCTGCCTGCACGACTGCATCTTCCTCATCTGCGACAATTGCGGCAACACCACCCATATCGACGACGATCGCCTCGCCGGCGGAGTCCGCGCCGCCGCCAAGCAGGCCGGCTTCCAGCCCGACCGCCCCGTCATCGAAGTCCGCGGCCGCTGCGGGGAGTGCGAGGCGGAGTAAGGCGCCAGGAAGAGGTGGGGGGACGCTTTTGCGCGGCTTCTGCATCCTTTCATCATTCGACAGGGCGGCGCCTTTGGGCTAGCGGGACGGCGCAAGAGGGATCATATCCGCGCCGATGTCCGACCGCCCCGAAACCCCGCTCCTCGATACCGTTCCGACCCCGAAGGAGCTTCGATCGCTGAAGCCGGCGCAGCTCCGCCAGCTCGCCGACGAGCTTCGCGCCGAGACCATCTCGGCCGTCTCCGTCACCGGCGGCCACTTGGGCGCCGGCCTCGGCGTGGTCGAATTGAGCGTCGCCCTCCATTACGTCTTCAACACGCCCGACGACCGGCTGATCTGGGACGTCGGCCACCAGGCCTATCCGCACAAGATATTGACCGGGCGCCGCGACCGCATCCGCACGCTGCGCATGGGCGGCGGCCTCTCCGGCTTCACCAGGAGGAGCGAGAGCGAATACGACCCGTTCGGTGCCGCGCACAGCTCGACGTCGATCTCGGCCGCTTTGGGCTTCGCGGTGGCGAACAAGCTCGCCGGCACTCCGGGCAAGGCGATCGCGGTGATCGGCGACGGCGCGATGTCGGCGGGCATGGCCTATGAGGCGATGAACAACGCCCAGGCCGCCGGCAACCGGCTGGTCGTGATCTTGAACGACAACGACATGTCGATCGCGCCTCCGGTGGGCGGGCTTTCGCATTATCTCGCGCGGCTCGTCTCCTCGCCCAAATATCTCAGCCTCCGCCACCTCGCCCAGCGGGTCGCGCGCAAGATGCCCAAGCGCCTCCATGTGATGGCGCGGCGGATGGAGGAATATGCCCGCGGCATGTGGACCGGCGGCACCCTCTTCGAGGAATTGGGCTTTTATTATGTCGGCCCGGTCGACGGCCATAATGTCGAGCGCCTGGTCCAGATCCTCGAGAATGTCCGCGACGCCAGCGAGGGGCCGATGCTGGTCCATGTCGTCACCAAGAAGGGCAAGGGCTACGGCCCGGCCGAGGCGGCGGCGGACAAATATCACGGCGTCCAGAAGTTCGACGTGGTCTCCGGCGTCCAGGCCAAGAGCGACCCCGGCCCTCCGAGCTACACCAACGTCTTCGCCTCCGCTCTGCTCGCCGAGGCGGAGCGGGACGAGACGGTGACCGCGATCACCGCCGCGATGCCGTCGGGCACCGGCCTCGACAAGTTCGGGGCGCGCTTCCCGGAGCGGATGTTCGACGTCGGGATCGCCGAGCAGCATGCGGTGACCTTCGCCGCCGGCCTCGCAGCCCAGGGCTACCGCCCGTTCGTCGCCATCTACTCGACCTTCCTCCAGCGCGCCTACGACCAGGTGGTGCACGACGTCGCCATCCAGAATCTGCCGGTCCGGTTCGCGATGGACCGGGCCGGGCTGGTCGGCGCGGACGGCGCGACGCACGCAGGGAGCTTCGACCTCGCTTATCTCGCGACCCTGCCGAATTTCGTGGTGATGGCCGCCGCCGACGAGGCCGAGCTCGTCCACATGGTCCACACCATGGCGCTCCACGATAGCGGCCCGAGCGCGGTCCGCTACCCGCGCGGCAACGGCACCGGCGTGCCGCTGCCCGAGGTTCCCGAGCGGCTCGAGATCGGCAAGGGCCGGGTGGTCCGCGAAGGCAAGAAGGTCGCCATCCTCTCGCTCGGCACGCGGCTTGAGGAGGCGCTGAAAGCGGCCGACGTGCTGGAAGGGAAGGGCCTTTCCACCACCGTCGCGGACCTGCGCTTCGTCAAGCCGCTCGACGAAGCCCTGATCCGCCGCCTCCTCGCTACGCACGAAGTCGCGGTGACGGTCGAGGAAGCCGCTGTCGGAGGCCTCGGCGCCCACGTTCTCACCATGGCCAGCGACCAGGGCCTCACCGATTCCGGCCTCAAAATCCGAACCATGCGCCTCCCCGACCGCTTCCAGGACCAGGACAAGCCGGAGAAGCAGTACGCCGAAGCGGGCCTGGATGCGGACGGCATCGTCGACACGGTGCTGAAGGCGCTGCGCCACAACAGCGCCGGCGTTGTCGAAGGCGCCCGGGCTTAGGGCCGGGAGCTTTTCAGCCAGCAAGCCCGATCACCAGCGCCAGCGCTTCGTCGAGCCGCTGGAGGAGCGCGTCGTCCAGTCGCCCGACCGGATCCCCGCATCGCGCGCGGCGCAATGCCGTCAGCTTCTCGACCATTATCTGGGACGGGTGACGAAGACCGTTCTCGGGTGTGGGGGAAACCGTGATCCGGACGGGCTCGGCTGAGACGATGTCGCTGGTCATCGGGCAGAGCAGCACACTCTCAAGGTAGCGAAGGCGGTCCGATTGCACGACGACGGCCGGACGAGGCTTGCCATAGTCGCCGGGGAGCGACGTGATGACGATATCGCCCCGCTTCAATCTACGTCGTTCCAGACTTCCGCCGCTCCCGCCTCGTAGCCGCGAAGCGCTTCGTCGCCGTCCTTCGAAGCATTGATGGCCGCGACCGCGCGATCGAGGCGCTCCTGGAATTCCGGCGCATCGACGTCGGGAACCCACAGCCGGATTTCCCGCAACCCCTTGGCCCTCTTGCGGGCGCGGTAGCGGGCGAACTTGCTCTGCCGAGAGGGACTCGCGTCGTTCTTCTGTCGGGGCGTCTTAGATGAAGACGGTGGCGACGACGAGGAGCTGGGCGGCAACGGCGACGACGCCGGCCGTGAGGCTCTCTACGATACGCATTTTCTCTTCCTTTTCAGTCGGGAACCGTTCCGTCCCCGCAACGCCCCTGCGCCGATGTGCAGCTATTCTCAACTGCAAAGGTAGAGATAACGGATGCAGTTTCTGCACTTGCTGCTGCGCCTACGACGCTCGCGCGGGCGGAGGGGGCGGTGTAGGGTTCACGCAAAGGCGCGAAGGCGCGAAGGGACGCTAAGATGAAGGCACGCGCTGACCAGCTTCTCGTCGACCGCGGCCTGGTGGAGAGCCGGGCGAAGGGGCAGGCGTTGATCCTTGCCGGGCTCGTTTATTCGGGCGAGCGGAAGGTGGAGAAAGCTGGGCAAGGGATGGCCGCCGATGCGCCGCTGGAGGTCAGGGGGAAGGAGCATCCCTGGGTTTCGCGGGGCGGAGTCAAGCTGGCGCATGCGCTGGAGCATTTCGACTGGGATGTGGCCGGAGCGGTGGCCTTAGACGTGGGGTCGTCGACCGGGGGGTTTACCGACGTGCTGCTCGAGAAGGGCGCGGCCAAGGTGTTCGCGGTCGACGTCGGCACGAACCAGCTCGCCTGGAAGCTGAGGCAGGACCCGCGGGTCGCGGTCCACGAGCAGACCAATGCGCGCTACCTTACCGACGACATCGTCACCGAGCCGGTCGATATTGTGGTGTGCGACGCCAGCTTCATCTCGCTCGCCAAGGTGCTCGACACCGCGCTCGATTTCGCGAAACCCGGCGGCCGGCTGGTCGCCCTGGTCAAGCCGCAGTTCGAGGCGGAGCGGGGCGAGATCGGCAAAGGCGGGGTGGTGCGCGATCCGGAGGTGCACGAGCGGGTGTGCCGGGCGGCGGCACAGTGGGTGGAATCGCGCGGGTGGACGGTGGCCGGCGTCGTCCAAAGCCCGATCACCGGCCCCGAAGGCAATGTCGAATTCCTCCTCGCCGCCGAGCGCAGCGCCGCCCCTTGAAAGACACCGGTATCGCATTGCAACGGGCTTGATCCCGAGCCGCGCGCGCGGTAGCGGGCACCCGTGCCCCAACCGAAATTTTTCCTTGTCCTGGCGCTCTTTGCGTCGCTCTCCGCCTGCGGGGGAAGCGCGGGCAAGGAACGCGACCGCACCCCGCCTCTGGTCAAGGCCGAGCCGGCGACCAGCATGCGCTTCACCGCCGCGGTCGAGGCGGTCGGAACCGCGCTTGCCAACGAGCAGGTGACCTTGACCGGAGCTCGCTCTGGGCCAAGAGAACGCCCAGCTCGCGGAGGCCAACGCCCGCGCCCGCGAAGCCGGTCAGCAGCTCTCGCGCATCGAGACCCTGCGGCAAAAGGGCTTCGCGACCAAGTCGAACCTCGACGCCCAGGTCGCGTCCGCCGCCGCCGCCCGCGCCCAGGCCGCCGAGGCGCGCGCCTCGATCGGCGACCGGATCATCCGAGCGCCTTTCTCGGGCTATGTCTCGCTGCGCAACATCTCGCCCGGAGCGGTGGTGAGCTCGGGCACCGAGATCGCCCAGATCAGCGACGTCAGCCGGATCAAGCTCGATTTCGCCGTTCCCGAAACCGCCCTCGCCCAGATGAAGAAGGGCCTCGGCATCGTCGCAATCGCCGCCGCCTATCCGGACTCGCCCTTCCACGGCCAGATCGAGACGGTCGACGCGGTGATCGACCCCAACACCCGCTCGGCCACCGTCCGTGCCATCCTCCCCAATCCGGACGGCCGCCTGAAGCCGGGCATGCTCCTCACCGTCCGCATCGAGACCCAGCCGCGTATCGCCCTCTCGGTCCCCGAACTCTCCGTGGTGGGCGAAGGCGACCAGCGCTTCGTCTACGTCGTCGGCCCCGATGCCACGGCGAAGCGCACCCAGGTCAAGACCGGCCTCCGCTCCGAAGGCCGGATCGAAATCCTCGACGGCCTGAAGCCTGGCGCCAAGGTCGTCACCGAGGGTGTGGTCAAGCTCTCCGACGGGATGAAGGTCCGCCTCGCCGGCCCGAACGCCGCCGCCGGGGTTGCCCGGACCGCCCGGTGAAGATCTCCGACCTCTCCGTCCGCCGCCCGGTCTTCGCTGCGGTTCTCGCGATCCTCATCGCCATCGTCGGCGTGGTCGGCTTCCTCAGCCTTCCCGTCCGCGAATATCCGGACGTCGACCCGCCTATCGTCTCGGTCCAGACCACCTATACCGGCGCCGCCGCAAGCGTGGTCGAGAACCGCATCACCCAGGTGCTCGAGCAGCGCCTCGCCGGAGTCGAGGGCCTCCAGACCATCACCTCCCGCTCGCGCGACGGCCAGTCCGACATCAGCGTCGAATTCACCCCCGGCCGCGACATCGATTCCGCCGCCAACGACGTCCGCGACCGGATCGGCGGCGCCGCCCAGGACCTGCCCGAGGAAGCGCTCGCACCGCAGGTCCGCAAGGTCGACGCCGATGCCTCGCCGATCCTGTTCCTCGTCGTCTCCAAGCCCGGCTGGTCGCGCCTCCAGCTCTCCGACTATGTTGATCGCACCCTGCTCGACCGCTTCTCGGCCCTGGACGGCGTCGCCCAGGTCTTCATCTTCGGCGAGGCGAGACCCTCCATGCGCGTGTGGATGCAGCCCGAACGGCTCGCCGCCTTCGGCCTCACCCCGGCCGACATCGAGAATGCGCTGCGCCGCCAGAATGTCGAGCTCCCCGCCGGGCGCCTGGAATCGAGCAGCCAGAACGTCACCCTGCGCGTCAACCGCGCCTTCACCACGCCGTCGCAATTCGCGAACCTGGTCGTCGCGCGCGGCGACACCGGCTATCTGGTTCGCCTGGGAGACGTCGCCCGGATCGAGGAGGGGCCGGAAAACCCCTATAACAGCTTCCACGNCAAGCAGCTCGCCGAAGACGTGAAGCCCAATTTGCCCGAGCAGATGACGATCACCGTCGGCTCGGACGAGAGCCTGTTCATCAGCAAGGCGATCGAGGGCGTCTGGCATACGCTTGCCGAGGCCGCGATCCTGGTCGTCGCGGTGATCTTCCTCTTCCTCGGCACCTGGCGGGCGACCCTGATTCCCGCCGTCACCGTCCCGATCTGTCTCCTGGGCAGCTTCGCTGTGCTGTGGATGTTCGGCTATTCGATCAACCTTCTGACCCTCCTCGCCATGGTGCTCGCCATCGGCCTCGTCGTCGACGACGCCATCGTCGTTCTGGAGAATGTCTACCACCGGATCGAGCAGGGCGAGCCGCCGCTCGCCGCGTCCTTCGAAGGCACGCGCCAGGTCGCCTTCGCCATCGTCTCGACCACCCTCGTCGTCTGCGCCGTGTTCGTGCCGATCATGTTCATCGCCGGCCAGACCGGGCTCCTGTTCCGCGAATTGGGCGTGGCGATGATCGGCTCGATCGCCTTTTCCGGCTTCCTCGCCTTGAGCCTGGCGCCGATGCTCTGCTCGAAGCTCCTCCCGCACGAGAACCGCGGGCGCCTCGCCGTCTCGGTCGACGACCGCTTCTCGCGGGTCGAGCTCCGTTGCGGCCTTCCTGTTCACCACGATCAAGTCCGAGTTGGTCCCGACCGAGGATGTCGGAATCCTCTCCGCCCAGCTCTCTGGCCCCGAAGGCACCGGCTTCGACCAGATGAAGACCTATCTCGGCGACACCGAGAAGCTGCTCCTGCCGATGGTCGGCAACGGCGCGGTGCGCACCGTCATCGCCCGCGTGCCCGGCGGCTTCGGCCCGAGCGACGACTTCAACAATGCCAGCGTCTCGGTCTTCCTGAAGCCCTGGGAGGAACGCAACGTCACCACCGACGACGTGGTCCGCGAGGTCAACAAGAAGCTCCAGCAGCTCCCCTCGCTCCGCGGCAATGCGGCGGTCCGCTCCTCGCTCGGCCGGGGCAGGGGCCAGCCGGTCAATTTCGTCATCGCCGGCGCGACCTATGAGGACCTCGCCCGCGCCCGCGACCGGATCATCGAGGCCGCCCAGTCCAAGCCGGGAATCCTCAACCTCGACTCCGACTATAAGGAGACCAAGCCGCAGCTCCGCATCGACGTCGATACCGCCCGCGCCGGCGATCTCGGCGTGTCGGTGCAGGACGTGTCGAACGCGCTCCAGTCGCTGCTCGGCTCGCGCCGGGTCTCGACCTATGTCGACCGCGGCGAGGAATATCGGGTGATCGTCCAGGCCGAGGCCGGCGCCCGCTCGACCGAGGCGAGCCTCGCCTCCATCTATGTCCGCAACCGCAGCGGCGGCCTCGTCCCGCTCTCCAATCTCGTCAAGACCCGCGAGACCGCCGGCGCGCGCGATCTCGGCCGCTACAACAAGCTCCGCGCAATCACCCTCCAGGGCGGCCTCGCCCCCGGTTACTCGCTCGGCGAGGCTTTGTCCTGGCTGGAGACGGAAGCCGCCAAGGCGCCCGAAGTCACCGCCATCGGCTATCGCGGCGAGAGCCAGAGCTTCAAGGAAGCCGGCGGCTCGATCATGGTCGTGTTCCTGCTGACCATCGTGCTCGTCTATTTGCTGCTCGCGGCGCAGTTCGAAAGCTTCGTCCACCCGGCCGTCATCATCACCACCGTCCCCACCGCGGTGGCGGGCGGCATCGTCGGCCTCGCACTCATGGGCCAGACGCTCAATCTCTACAGCCAGGTCGGCATCGTCATGCTGGTCGGCCTCGCCGCCAAGAACGGCATCCTGATCGTCGAATTCGCCAACCAGCTCCGCGATTCCGGCCGCGACATCGGCACTGCAATCCGCGAAGCCGCCGCCCGCCGCCTCCGCCCGATCCTGATGACCTCCATCGCCACCGTCGCCGGTGCCGTCCCCCTGATGATCGCCAGCGGCGCCGGCGCCGGCGCCCGCCAGGCGATCGGCGTCGTCGTAGTCTTCGGAGTCTCCATCTCCACCCTCATCACCCTGTTCCTCATCCCCGTCCTCTACGCCCGCCTCGCCCGCTACACCGGCTCCCCCGAAGCGGTGACGAGGAAGCTCGAGGCGGAACTAGGCCGAGGAACGGTCCCCGCGCCTGCGGAGTAGTCCTCCCCGCGCAAAGCGGGGGGAGGGGGACCACACGCAGTGTGGTGGAGGGGTAAGTGTCGCGGAATCAGAGGTTCCCGCGAGAACCGCTAAGGACCAGCCTTCTACCCCTCCACCGGACTACGTCCGGTCCCCCTCCCCATCCTGCGGATGGGGAGGACTTTTCATTTCCATAGTAGGAATTCGTCTGTCACCCTCCTTGAGATGACAGCCCTATCCTCCTCCGATGCCGCAGCCGTGGCGCATGGCCTTCTTCGTCCGATCAGGGCTCGCCGGGCCGGGATACCCCCCACGATTCCATGTGACTTTCACGACTTTCCCGCCACTCGCGCCAGTCGTCCTCAGGCACGGGCGACTTCCTCAACTTATTTTCGGTTGCCCTCATGGGCCCGGGCTGCTTCGGGGGTGGAATGACCGCTATCGCCTCTCCCGCCCAGCTCCGCATGAGCTTCCTTCGCTATGCACTCGTCACGGTGCCGGCGACGCTCCTGCTCGGAACATTGTCGGGAGTCGCCGCCCAATCGGGCTATGGCAATCCCTGGTTCGACGCCCTCCAGAAGCCCAGCTTCATGCCGCCCGGCTGGGCGTTTCCGGTCGCCTGGACGATCCTCTACATCCTGCTCGGGCTCAGCCTGGCGATGATCCTCCACGCCCGCGGCGCGCGGGGGAGGGGGCTGCCGGTGGCTCTGTTCCTGGTGCAGATGGCGCTCAATTACGCCTGGTCGCCGGCCTTCTTCGCCTTCCACCAGGTGGGCCTCGCTTTCGCTCTCATCGTGGCGATGATCCTGCTCACCCTCGTCTGCGCGTTCCTCTTCTGGCGGATCCGCAAGGCGGCGGCGCTTCTGCTCATCCCCTATCTCGCCTGGCTCTGCTTCGCGGGCGCGCTGACCTGGCAGATCCGGGCGCTCAACCCCGATTACCTTGCGCAGCCGGGGGCGAGTGCCGATATCGCCCTTTAAGAGGAGCTTAGCCATGCAATCGCAGAACCGGATTTTCGACGATTTCGTGAAGATGATGAACGGCGCCGCCGGCACCTTCGCGGGCATGACCCGCGAGGCTGAGGGCTCGATGCGCGAGCGGATGCGCGAATGGCTCGGCGGCGTCGACATGGTCGGCCGCGAGGAGTTCGAGGCGGTGAAGGCGATCGCCGTCGCGGCGCGCGAGGAGAATCTGGCGCTCAAGGCCCGGCTCGACAAGCTGGAGGCCGCGGCGGCCCCCGCGCCCGCCCCGCGCAGCCGCAAGGCCTCGCCGGGAGCCGAACCTCCGGCGCAGTAATCCACAACATATTGTGCAGCGCCGCATAGCTCCCCTTGCATCTGGGGGGCGCGGCAGGCAGGCTTCCCTTCAGGGCCGGGGGCATTTGGGATCAAGGACATGGACGTCGACGAGTATGAGCTGGAGCGCGAGACCAGCGCGCCGATCGAAATGCTCGAACATTATTTCAGCGCCCATGGCTGGGCCTGCGAGCGTTCGGGCGACGAGGAGATCGTCGCCAGCTTCCAGGGCAGCTGGGCGCAATATGAGCTGCGCGCGATCTGGCGGGAGGAGGACAATGTCCTCCAGTTCCTCGCGCTCCCGGACATCCGCGTCGCAAGCGACAAATATGCCGCGGTCTACGAGACGATCGGCCTCATAAACGAGCAGCTCTGGCTCGGCCATTTCGAGCTTTGGGGCAATAGCGGCCTCGTCCTCTTCCGCCACGCCGCCCTCCTCGACGGCGACGAGGGCGCACTTCTCTCGCTCCAGCAGGCTGAGACCCTGGTCGAGGCCGCGATCGAGGAATGCGAGCGCTTCTACCCGGTTTTCCAGTTCGTCCTCTGGGCCGGCAAGACCCCCCAGGAAGCCATCGCCGCCGCCCTCATCGAGACCCAGGGCGAGGCGTAGATCGGACGAGGAGACGCGTCTTCCATGGCTGAGTCTCCTTTGTTCAACGGGCCCATCTGGCTGGTCGGCTGCGGCAATATGGCAGGCGCGATGCTTCGCGGCTGGCTCGATGCCGGGCTCGATCCGGCCCAGGTCACCGTCATCCGGCCGAGCGGGGTCGCCCCGGCGCCCGGGGTGCGCACCCTCACCTTCCTCCCCGAGGACGAGGTCCCGGCCCTGGTCCTGCTCGGGGTGAAGCCGCAGAAGCTCGGCGACGTCGCCGCCTCGGTCGCCCGCGCGCTCGATCCGGCGACGATCCTCGTCTCGATCCTCGCCGGGGTCGAGCTCGCCACCCTGCGCAGCCGCTTCCCGGTCCCGCGCAATATCGTCAAGGCAATGCCCAACACGCCCGTGGTACTCCGCAAGGGCGTCACCGACCTCTTCACCGACAGCCCCGACCCCGCCCACCGCGCCGCCATCGAACGGCTGATGGGCGCATTGGGCCATGTCGAATGGTTCGACGACGAGGCGCGCTTCGCCGCCGCAAGCGCCCTCACTGCCGCCGCGCCCGCCTTCCTCTACCGCTTCTTGGACGCCCTCGCCGCCGCCGGGGAGAGCCTCGGCCTCCCGCCCGAACAGGCCGCGCGCCTCGCCGCGAGGATGGCCGAAGGCGCCTCTGCACTCGCTGCCTCCTCCGGCGAGAGCCCCGAGCAGCTCGCCCGCCGAGTCGCCAGCCCCGGCGGCACCACCGAGGCGGGCCTCGCCGTGCTCGACTCGGACCATGGCCTGAAGCCGCTGCTCCTCGACACCCTCCAAGCCTCCCGCAGGCGCGGCGCCGAGATGGCCGCGGCGGCCCGCCGCTCAGATTGACGGCCCCACCCCCCGCGCCTATCTCGCCGGGCAACCATCAGGAGCAGGACACAGGTGACCGATCAGCGCAGCTTCGACGACCGCGACGGCTTCATCTGGTTCGACGGCAAGCTGGTCCCCTGGCGCGAGGCGGAGGTCCATGTCCTCACCCACGCCCTCCATTACGCCTCCTCCGTCTTCGAGGGGCAGCGCTCATACGGCGGCGAGATCTTTCGCCTGTCCGACCACAGCCGCCGCCTCAAGCGCTCGGCCGAATTGCTCGGCTTCGAAGTGCCGTGGAGCGTCGAGCAGATCGACGAAGCCTGCCGCGAGACGCTTCGCGCCAACAATCTCGAAGACGCCTATCTCCGGCCGCTCGCCTGGCGCGGATCGGAGCAGATGGGCGTCTCCGCCCAGCGCTCGAAGATCCACCTCGCCATCTCGGCCTGGTATTGGGGCGCCTATTTCGGCGAGGAGGCGATCCGCAAGGGCCTTCGCCTCGACATCGCCAAATGGCGCCGCCCCGCGCCTTACACCGCGCCCGTCGAGTCCAAGGCCGCCGGCCTCTACATGATCTGCACCCTCTCGCGGCACGAGGCGCAGGCCAAGGGCTATGACGATGCTTTGATGTTCGACTGGCGCGGCCAGGTCGCCGAGGGGACCGGGGCCAATGCCTTCTTCGTCAAGGACGGCAAGCTCCACACGCCGACCCCGGACTGCTTCCTCAACGGAATCACCCGCCAGACCGTGATCGAGCTCGCCCAGAAGCGCGGCATCGAGGTCATCGAGCGGGCGATCTGGCCGGAGGAGCTCGAAGGGATGGAGCAATTCTTCCTCACCGGCAGCGCCGCGGAGGTGACCCCCGTCGCCGAGGCCGGCCCGTGGCGGTTCGAAGTCGGCGAGATGACCCTGCAGCTGCGCAAGGACTATCTCGACCTCGCCCACCGCCGGATATCGAACAGCTAGGGCTTTCGCCGGGCTCCCGCCCGGTTATAAGGCCCGCGCCCGCTGGGGCGTCGCCAAGTGGTAAGGCACCGGTTTTTGGTACCGGCATTCGCAGGTTCGAATCCTGCCGCCCCAGCCAGGCATGCTCATGATTCGGGCGCCGGCAGCCGCGGCTAAACCGCTGCAACCAGCCCCATGGTCCCGGCCGACGGCAGCCAGGCGGCAAGATCGGCGATCACGGCGCCGGGCTCGCGGCCGCTGCCGCGGGCGGCCGCGGCGGCCGCGGCGTGGACGTCTCCGTTGCCGGCGGGAAGCGCCTCGAGAAATGCGAAGCGCCACGCATCGAGCCTGTGCACGCGCACCCGCCAGCCGCTTCGGGCGACGGCGGTCCTGGTCTCGACCGCTTCCGGCAGTGGGATGGCCTCGCCGCCGTCGGCGGCCGCGAGGAGAGGGGCAAAATCGAATTCGAGCCGCAGCAGCCGGACGCCGTCGGGGACGCGCAGGCGGCTTGCGGGCATCAGCGCGAGATCGCCGGTCACCGGCAACCTTTCGGCCTCGATCCCGCTTGCACGCAGGCATTCGCTTCGCGCCCGCTCGATCCGCGCCAGTTGCGCT
Organism: Alphaproteobacteria bacterium; assembly: GCA_005882415.1. Lineage (GTDB taxonomy): Bacteria > Pseudomonadota > Alphaproteobacteria > Sphingomonadales > Sphingomonadaceae > Allosphingosinicella. The sequence goes on from VBAE01000088.1 coordinate 24,919, forward strand.
GGTACGGCCATCAGCGACCCCGATTCCGAAGCCTCGGGCGGTGCGCGCTCGGCCAGATAGCCCGCAAAGTCCGATCCGAAGCCGTAGAGGCTCGGATCGCGCGAGCGCCGGCTCTCGACATAGCCGCTCGCGAACAGGTCGAATGCGGTGTCGCCGGCGAACAGGCGAAGCACGCGATATTCGTCGCGCAGGCTTTCCATCAGCCGCGCACGATAGCCGCCTGCATAGATGCCGACTCGCTCGGCCGGAGTCAGCCGCGCATCGCCGCTCACCACTTCGTCCGCGAAGCCCGGGGCCGCGCCGCCGGCGAAGATCGCCCGCTGCATCCAGTGCTGGACCGCGCCGAGATCGGTCATCAGGCGGCCTCGGCGGCGGGAAGCCACCCCTCGCGCACCGCTTTCGCTTTACCGAGCTCCCCGAGCAGGTCCGGCCAGGCCGGGATGTTGGAGTCCCATTCGAGCAGCGTCGAGACTCCGCCGGTCCGCTCCTGCGCGAGCCGGTAGAGCGCCCACACCTCGTCGCGCACCGGGCTGTCGTGCGTGTCCATGAAATGGGTGAGGCAGTCGGTCGGCCCGGCGACGTGGATCTGGACGACATGATCGGCCGGGATCGCCTCGATATAGGCGACGGGGTCGAAGCCGTGGTTGACCGAGCTTACCCAGACATTGTTGACGTCGAGCAGCAGGCCGCAGCCGGACTCCTCAGCCATCCGCGCGATATATTCCCACTCCGGCATCTGATCGGCGCGGAATTGGAGGTAGGAACTTGGATTTTCGAGCACGATAAGCCGGCCGAGCCGGTCCTGAACCTCTCCGATCCGTCCCACGACATGAGCAAGGCTTGTTTCGCTGAGCGGCATCGGCAGCAGATCGTGCGTGTTGAAGCCGGCAATGCCGGTCCAGCACAGATGATCCGAGATCCAGGCGGGCTTCACCCGCTCGGCCAGCGCGGCGAGCTGGTCGAGATAGGAAAGGTCGAGCGGTTCGGCCGATCCGATCGACAGCGAGACGCCGTGCATCACCACCGGCCGGTGCGCCGCCACCCGCTCCAGCACATGCGCCGCCCAGCCGTGATGGCCGATATAATTCTCGCTGATCACCTCGAACCAGTCGACGCCCCATTGCTCGGGCGGGGTCGCCATCAGGTGCGCGCAATGCGGGTCGCGAAGCCCCACCCCGTCGCCGAGGTGGGGCAGGCCCAGCCGAGGCTGTCGCGGCGCCGACGCCGTCATCAGGTCGAGGGCGGGAAGACGATGCGCAGCGTGCTCGGCGTCGGCATCGTCTCGGGTACCTCCACCGGCGGGCTCCGGTTCGCCATCGCCATCTGGAACGCCTTGTAGGCGACCTCGTCGACCTTATCGCCGCCCTTGTAGGTGACGATCCCGGTCTTGACGGAGCTGTAGCCGTTGAAGCCGGACGGGTCCGCTACGAAGTCGAAGCCCTGCATTCCCGCGACCGGCTGGCCGTTGGGCGGCGGCGGGTATAGCTGCGAGGCGGAAATCGGCACCGCGCAGCCGCCGAAGCTTTTGCACTTATTGTCGCCGGGCCCCGAGTAGAGGACCGGTGCGCCGCAGACGCCGCCTACACCGCCGCCTCCTGCACCGCCGCCGCCAACTCCTTCGCCGGCGGTGCTCGCGGCCGGCGTCGAACAGCTTCCGCCGCCGCCGCCGCTGCAGCTGCCGCCGCCCGTCACCTTGTTGACGAAGCCGCAGCCGCCTTCCGCGTGGCAATTGTTCGATCCGATGCAGCTGTGGAAGGTCTGGACGGTGGCGCACGCGTTCACCTGCCCGCCCTGCTTGATATTGTAGTCGATCGCCTGGCAGCTGTGGGCGAGCGTGTCCTTCGGCATCGGCTCGAGGCCGAGCGAGAGATCGGGCTTGCGTCCCATCGCGGCCCAGATCGTCGACAGCCGGTTGCCGGTCCCGCCCATTGCCGGGCCGGGGAAGCCGACCGCCGGGTCCTGCCAATAGGCCTCGAGCACGGTCGTAGTGCCTGCGATCGAGCCGACGCAGGCCTGGCTGAACAAGGTGAAGCTGGAGTCCGCGGCGCCGTTCTCGCTGTAGATCCGGTTCCATGCGTCGGCGAGGTCCTCCGGCGAGGGCAGGCCGTGCGGGTTCGGCCAGGCGCCCCCCGGCGCATTGGGGGCGATGAAGTCGGCCGCGGTCCAATTGCCGGGCTTGCCGTTCTTCGCCCATGTCTCGATCTGCGGCAGCATCTCGTTCAGCAGCGTGAACCGCTCATAATGATCGCCTTTGTCATTGTCGGACCGGGCGTTGGCGGCGGCCGATCGAGGCAGCTTCGTGCCGGCATTGTCGTAGCTGACGTAGAGTTGCTCGAGGTTGGGCTTTACCGACCGATATTCGTCCTTCACCACCTGGAGCAGCGGGTTCGGCCTGTGAACGAGCTCGCTGCCTTCGCCCTGGTCGGTGATCGCGTCCATCATTCGGCACATCTCGCTGAACGCCGTCTCGGGGCTGCTGAGGTCGAGCGCCAGCGAGAAGGCGTATTGCGGGAGCTTCGCCGTCTGGTTGAAATGGTCCTTCTGCACCGCCTGCGCGTCGAACACCGCGTTCCACAGCTTGGACCCGTCGGTATAGGTGACGTGCAGATAGTCGTAATAGCATTGGTACATGTGGCCGATCGTGCCGAAGAGCGGCAGCGGCTGCTGGGCGGTCCAATTGTCGAACGGCACGGACGGGAAATATTTGCGTTTCGCCTCCTCGCGGATCGCTTTGCGGGCATCCTCGTCCGGCTGCTCGATGGCCAGGAACAGCGCAAGCCGCTTGTCGTCGAGCGGGCCGATGTCGACCGGCACGTTGAGCTCGCATTTGTGCGGCTCCTCGAGGAAGGTGTCGCGCAGGTCGATGATGTTGGGGATGACCGAGTTGAACTCGCCATAGCATTTCCAGCCATGGTCGCTCGTCTGCAGCGCCGTCGAGGTGAAGGACGGGGAGATGCCGACGGCCGTCGCCATGTTCCCCGCCATCTGGAGGTGGAGCATTTCCTCGATGAAGATCGAGAAGAGGATGTTGAACGCCTTCTCGGTCGGGGAATTCGGCACGGCGACCGGCCCCGCGCCGGGCCAGATCCAGCCCTGGTACAGTGCATATTGGTCGTTGATCTCGTGCGTGCCGGCAATCGAGTAGAGGCTCGTCATGTAGAGCGGGATGGTGAACAGCTCGACGTCGACGGCGGCCTGCGCGATCGCGCGCAACGCGGCCATGTCGGTTGCCTTGAACTTGGGGTCGCGTGGTTCGAGGGCGGCGGCGCTGGCGGTCCGGGACATTGCTTGTCTCCTGTTCCATGTCCGCCGCTGCGAGCCGCGGGCGGATGCGGCCGGAGACGCCGCATGCCGCGGACAGGTCGAGCCTGCCGCAATGCAACCCCCAATAGGTTCAGACTATACCTTGCGGAGAGCTAGTCAATATCGCCGATGCTAAGAATCTATGCTGCGATCAATTACTTCGGACGGCCATAAGTAGGGCGAAATTCTGTAAATATCCGGTCTGCGCCGGCTCTTGACGCACATCGGAAATTTGGAATCGGACGACCTTCACCGAAGGTTCTTGAAAAAGACTCTGGCGATCCTGGCATTCCGAGCCACCAACCCTGCCGCCGGCCACTGCGTCCGTCAGCCGGCCTTGCGGCGCTTGGCCTCCGGCGCGATTTCGCGGCGGGGGGGTGAACCTGCTGCCGGCTCGGGGCCGTGAAGGCTCATCAGCGAGTTCATCAGGCCCTCGTCCGCGCTCGAGCAGATGCCGAGCACCTCGGCCTCGTCGCAGCCCTCGGCGACGATGTAGGCGTGGCCCATCTGCGAATCGAGATAGATCGACTCGCCGGCCTCAAGCACTTCGGGTTCGTAGAATTCGGTGTGGATCTCGACCCGCCCCTTCAGCACGTAGATATATTCCTCGCCCGAATGGCGGACGAGCTCGCCGAACTCCTCCACCGTCTTGGCGCGGATGGTGGTGAGGATGGGGATCATCCGCTTCCGGCGCAGCTCCGGGCAGAGATAATGATAGTCGTAATTGGGGGTCGTCACCTGGATCGACCGGTCGAGGCTGCCGATGCTCCGCCGCGCCGTCACCGGCGGCTCCGCGGCGTCGGTCGAATCGGCGAACAGGTCGGACATGCGGATGCCGAGCCGCTGGGTGGCGAGCTGGAGCTTGTCGTAGGTGAGGGTCAGCCGGTCATGCTCGATCTTGGACAGGGTCGAGACCGGAATGCCGCTCTTGTCGCTCATCTCCTTGAGCGTCCAGCCCTTGCGTGAGCGATAGCTGCGCAGCAGCTTGCCGAGCGTAGGCTGCACGGCTTCTGGCTTCGACCCGACCATAAGAATCCCGCGTTTGACTTTTTTCTAATTAGGACCGAATGTCCTGATCAGGCTGGTTTGTACCTGCCATACACAATAGCGGCAGAGAAAGCCCGAGGCAAACGGGCCGGCCGCGAGGGAGAGACGCATGCGGGGATTCAAATATGCGGTGGCGGGTGCCGCCGCTCTCATCGGCGTTGCGGTCGCGGCGCAGCAGGCGCTGCCGCTCCAGCCGCCCTCCACAGCCACCATGGCGAAGGCGGAGGCGCAGGCCCAGTCGGCACCGCTGCCGGTGCCGCCGGGCGGAGTCGAGCTGACCGCGCAGGACCTCAACGTCTGGCTCGACGGCTTCATGCCCAACGCGCTGCGCTCCGCCGACATCGCCGGAGCGGTGGTCGCGGTGGTGAAGGACGGCAATGTGATCTCGGCGCGCGGCTTCGGCTATGCGGACGCCGACAAGCGCACCCCTGTGGATCCGGCCCGCACCCTGTTCCGGCCCGGCTCGGTCTCGAAGCTGATCACCTGGACTGCGGTCATGCAGCAGGTCGAGCAGGGCAAGCTCGACCTCGACGCCGACGTGAACAAATATCTCGACTTCAAGATTCCGGTGCGCGACGGCAAGCCGGTCACGCTTCGCCAGCTGATGACCCATACGGCCGGGTTCGAGGAAGCTGCGCGGGAGCTGATCGCGTTCGACACCAAGGG
>VBAE01000089.1 GCA_005882415.1 Alphaproteobacteria bacterium
CGATCAGCCGCTCCAACTCCTCGATCCGCGCCTGCATCTGGGTCAAGGACGCGCGCAGCAGGAGGTTCTCCGCCTGGGGGTCGAGATCGCCGTGGGGCGCGGGGTTTTCGAAGCTCTGGTCCATGGCGCCTTGCTAGCCGAAAGCGGTTAACGGATCGCGAAGGAGAGGCGCCGCGATTGCCTGTGCGCGGGGGGGCGGTTAAGACGTGGCGCTTCGCCGGTCAGACGAGAGACAGATGCAAGCGCCCCCCGTCGGGATCATCATGGGCAGCCGCTCCGATTGGGAGACGATGCGCCACGCCGCCGAGACTCTTGAGGCGCTCGAAATCGCGCATGAGGCCAAGGTCGTCTCCGCCCACCGGACGCCGGAGCGGCTCTACGATTACGCGAAGAACGCGGCGGGGCGGGGGCTGAAGGTGATCCTCGCGGGCGCGGGCGGAGCGGCGCATCTGCCGGGCATGGCGGCGTCGATGACCTCCCTCCCCGTGCTCGGCGTGCCGGTGGAATCGAAGGCGCTGTCCGGTTTGGACAGCCTGCTCTCCATCGTTCAGATGCCTGCGGGCGTTCCGGTCGGGACTCTGGCGATCGGCAAGGCGGGGGCGATCAACGCCGCGTTGCTTGCCGCCTCGATCCTGGCGCTGAGCGACGAGGCGCTTGCCGGGCGGCTGGGGGACTGGCGGCGGGCGCAGACCGACAGCGTAGCCGAAGCGCCGGAATGAGCCTCAAGCCCGGCTCCACCATCGGCATCGTCGGCGGCGGACAATTGGGCCGGATGCTGGCCGTCGCCGCCGCACAATTGGGCTATAAAGTGCATATTTATGCACCCGACGAGGCGCCGCCCGCGGCCGAGGTGTCGGGGCGCTTCACCCGCGGTGAGTGGGGCGATGCGGAGGCACTGGCGGCATTCGGGCGTGAGGTCGACGTCGCCACCTACGAGTTCGAGAATATCGAGGCGGGGCCGCTTGCAGCCCTGGCCGCGGAGGTGCCGCTCCACCCGCCGGTGCGGGCGCTGGAGGTGGCGCAGGACCGGCTTCACGAGAAGCAGTGGGTCGAGGGGCTGGGTGGCCGGCCGGCGGCCTTCGCTGCGGTTTCGAGCCGGGAGGAGCTGGATGCGGCGATCGCGCGGATCGGGGCGCCTGCGATCCTCAAGACTCGGCGCTTCGGCTATGACGGGAAGGGCCAGGCACGGATCGCCTCCCCCGCCGACGCCGGTGCCGCCTGGGACGCTGTGCGGGGGGCGCCTTCGATCCTCGAGGCGTTCGTCGATTTCACAGCCGAATTCTCGATCAACCTCTGCCGACGGGCGGACGGTGAGGGGGTCACCTGGCCGGCGCCGCGCAACAGTCATGTGAATGGAAGCCTCGCCGGATCCGAAGCGCCCGCCGGGCCGGAGCTGGAGGAGGCGATCGGACAGGCGCGGGAGCTCGGCTTCAAGGTCGCGGAGGCGCTCGATTATGTCGGCGTGCTGGCGCTGGAGTTCTTCGCGACCGGGGATGGGCCGGTGTTCAACGAGATGGCGCCCCGGGTGCACAATAGCGGCCATTGGACGATCGAAGGTTCGGTGACGTCGCAGTTCGAGAACCACATCCGGGCGATTTGCGGGCTTCCGCTGGGGGCGACTGACCTCGTCGCGCCGCGGGTGGTGATGGACAATCTGATCGGTGAGCAAGCGGACGCCTGGCTCGAGATACTATCGGACCCCCGCGCCCACCTTCACCTCTACGGAAAGGATGAAGCGCGGGCCGGTCGCAAGATGGGGCACGTCACGCGCCTGTTGCCGTCATTGCGAGGAGCGTAGCGACGAAGCAATCCAGAGGCCTCGGAGGCCGCACTGGATTGCTTCGCTTCGCTCGCAATGACGGTGCGGGGGGTTACCTCGGCGCTACCACCTCGAGCGGCAGCCCCAGCTTCGCGAGCTGCGGCTTCACCTTCGCCGCGTCGCCGACGACGATCCAGACGAACTTGTCCGGGTCGATTACCGTCCGCGCGGCCCGGTCGAGCTGGGGGATGGTCATCGCGCGATAGCGATCGGCGAGCGTCTCGTAATAATTGTCGGGCCAGCCGAACTGGTCGATCGACTGGAGGCCGGTGAGGACGTCTTCCGATGTCTCGAAATTGCCGGCGAGGCCGCGGGTGCGGTTGTTGATGGTGCGCTCCAGTTCGTCCGGCTTGATGCCGTTCCTGGTCAGGAAGTCCTTCATGTCGGCGCGGAGCGCGGCCAGCGACGGGCCGGTCTGGTTCGACTGGACGGGGGCGGAGACGATATAGGGGACGCTCTCGACGAAGCGGCTCGGACGGCCGCTGACCCCGTAGGACCAGCCCTTGCTTTCGCGCAGGTCCATGTTGAGGCGCGACAGGAAGGTGCCGCCCAGCACGTCGTTGGCGACGCTGAGGGGCTCGATCGGGTCGCTGCCTTTGTAGGGGAGGAGCTGGGCGCCGAGGATCACCGACTGGGGCGATTGCGGACGGTCGATGAGGATGATCCGCTGGCGGACCGGCGGCGTCTTGGCGGCGAAATTCTTAACGCCTGCAGGGGTTTGCGGCGGCTGCCAGTCGCCGAAGCTGGCGTTGAGCAGCGGCATCAGCTCGGCCAGCGGACGGTCGCTGACGACGAAGATGGTCGCCTTTTCGGGGCGCAGCCAGGCGTCGTGGAAGGCCGCGAGCTCGGCCCGGCCGACCGCCTGAACCGCCTTGGGATCGCCAGTTCCCGTAAAGGGAACGCCATAAGGGTGGGCCGGACCGTATAATTCGGGCGGGAGTGCGCGCGTTGCCAGCCCCTGCGGCTGGGTCATCTCGGACGCGATTCGGGCGAGCTGCTGGCCGCGAAGCCGCTCCACTTCCTCGGGCGCGAAGGCCGGGTTGCGGACGACGTCGGCGAGGAGGTCGAGCGACGGCGCGAGGTTGGGCGTCAGGGTGAACATGCCGACGCTGGTGCGGTCCATCGACGCATTGGCGCCGATCGTGGCGCCGAGGCGCTCCTGCTCCTCGGCGATCTGCACCGAGCTTCGGCTGGTCGTGCCCTCGTCGAGCAAAGCCAGCATCAGCGACTGGGTGCCGAGCCGCGCCTTGGGATCGGCGGCGTTGCCGGCGTCGAAGCTGACCGAGACCCGGGTCACCGGAACCGCGGAGCGCTGGGCGTAGACGACCTTGACGCCGTTGGTGAGGCGCGCCCGCTCGATGTCCGGGAAGTCGAGATTGGCGACCTGGCCGACTTCGGGGAATTTGGAGCGGTCGACGTTGCTCCGTGCGGCCGCGCCCGGGCCCTGGGCCTCGAGGGTGGCTGCATCGACCAGGGCCTTGGACGGCTTGGGGGCGAGCGGCTTTTCGTCGGCGGTGGGCGTGCGGTAATAAGCCGGGCTGTGGGTGCCCGAGCCGGCGGGCGCTTCCTCATAGGGCTCGCGCTCGCCGGGGGCGACGGTCAGCGCATAGACAGGGCGGGAGAGCCATTTGGCGAGCGCCGCCTGGACCTGCTGCGGGGTGGCCGAGGCGTAGGCGGCGAGCTGGTGCTTGTAGAAATCCGGATCGCCCGCATAGAGCGCGCCCTCTGCAAGGGTGACGGCCTTGCCGCCGAAGCCGCCGACAGATTCGATGCCGTTGATCCGGCTCGCGACCTCGCGGGTGGCGACGCGCTGGACCTCGTCCGCGGTCGGGCCGTTCTTGACCAGCTCGGCGATGACCTCGTCCAGCCGGCGGGAGACGAGGGCCGGATCGGTGCCGGGCTTCACGTCGGCGCTGACTTCAAGCATGCTGATCCGCTCGAACTCCTGCAGATTGGCACTGACCGCGACCGCGATCTTCTCGTTGCGGACCAAAGCATTGTCGAGGCGCGAGCTGGACAGGCCGCCGAGCACGGTGGCGCCGATGTCGAGCGGAACGGTCTCGGGATCGGTGAGGCCGGGCGTCGCCCAGACGCGGTAGATGCGGGTGGTCGCGACCCGGTCGTGCATCACTTCCGTCCTGGGCGCGGCGAGGGTCGGAGGCGTGGCGGCGGCGGGCGTGACTTCGGGGCCGCGGGGGATGTCGCCGAAATATTTCTCGGCGAGGCGGCGCGCGGTCGGAACGTCGACGTCTCCGGCGAGGACCAAAACCGCGTTGTTGGGGCCGTATTTCTGGCGGAACCAGTTCTTCACGTCCTCGAGGCTGGCGTGGGTCAGGTCCGACATCGAGCCGATGGTCGAGTGGTGATAGGGATGGCCCGCGGGGAAGAGCGCTTCGAGCTCCTTATATTCGACCAGGCCGTACGGTTCGTTGTCGCCCTGCCGCTTCTCGTTCTGGACGACGTTGATCTGGTTGGTGAGATTCTCCTGGGTCACCGCGCCGAGCAGATGGCCCATGCGGTCGCTCTCGAGGAACATGGCGAGCTCCAGCGCCGGGGTCGGCACCGTCTCGAAATAATTGGTCCGGTCGAACCAGGTGGTGCCGTTATAGTCGGTCGCACCGACCTGCTGGAGCGGCCCGAAGAAGTCGCCCTTGGCGTTCTCCGAGCCGTTGAACATGAGATGCTCGAAGAGGTGGGCGAAGCCGGTCTTGCCCTGGGGCTCGTCCTTGGAGCCGACATGGTACCAGACGGACAGAGCGACGACCGGCGCCTTGTGATCCTCATGGACGAAGACTCGGAGGCCGTTGTCCAGGGTGAAGGACTGGTGCGGGATGTCGACCTGGCTGACCAGCCCGGCGAGCTTCTCCTGCGCAGGCGTCAGCGCGGGCGCCGCGGGGGCCGGCGCTTCTGCAGCGGTTCGCGGCGCCTCCACCGGCGCGGTGGCGCAGGCGCCGAGGGCGAGCGAGGACAAGAGGGTGGTGGTAAGCAGCAGGCGGCGCATCGGCATCCCTTCCGAGTCTTTGCGGCGGCACCATAGCGGCGGGCACCCCCGGCGCAACACGTGCCGCTCAAAAACGCGCGTGCGTTTACCGGGCGCTGTGCGAGGCGCATAAGGAGCTGCGATACACCGCGTCGTCGGGAGGACCGCAATGCGATGCCACGCCGAGCCCAAGCGACCCGCTCCCCCCGCCGCCGCCACGCAACTCGCCAGGCCGGGCCGGGCGGGTGCCGAAGCTCGGCCTGCGCTCGGAGCAGAGGGGGGATCGACCGGCGCAGGACGTCTTCCGTCGCGGATCAGGGCGAGTGCGGAGGCACTTTCCGGCTTCTCGCTGGCCGACGTCCGGGTCCACACCAACTCCCCGGAGCCGGCCAAGCTCGGCGCCCTCGCCTTCGCCCGCGGAACCGACATCCATTTGGGGCCACGCCAGGAGCAGCACCTCCCGCACGAGGCCTGGCATGTCGTGCAGCAGAAGCAGGGGCGGGTCGGCGGCGCTGGCCTCAATGCCGATCCGGCGCTCGAGGCGGAGGCCGACCGAATGGGCGACAGGGCGGCCCGCGGCGGCATCGAGGGCAAAGGGCCGCCGCGCCCGGCGACCGCCAAGCCCGGCGTCGTCCAGGCCAAGGTGATCGACGGCGAGCAGGAACTCTCTCCCAAGGACCCGGTCTCCCCCACCTTGCTGTCCTTCATCAAGAAGAAGAACCGGTATCGGCTGCGCGACGACTTCCACGAAAACCGGATGGCCGAGCCGGTGCATCTGCTCGACATGAGCCGGAAATATCTGCTGGGCGAGACCCATGGCCCGGCCGCCACCGCCAAGTGGAACGAGGCGACCAAGTTCTGGTCCAAGGTCGGCAAGATGTTCGAGTGGACCAAGGCGCTGCCCGGCAGCGAGCGCCGCAAGGTCGGGATGCCGGCCGACGACAAGCAGGACCAGCCGCTCGAGAGCCGCCACGCCTGGACGCTGACGGAAGTCCTGCGCACCCACAACGTCCTGAATGTGGTCGGCGCTTCCTGGGTCCGATCGCTTTGGACCGACCCGGCGCACAAGGATCAGATACGCTCGCTCCTGGTCGAAGCGGCCGATGATCTGTTCTCGGCGGACTTCGGCCACCGGGAATATGGCGCGTTCGCCGCCGCCTATGAGGGGAAGGGGAGGCATTCCAAACGTTCGAAGCAGGTCTATGCGTTCGCAAAGGATTTCCGGGACGTCTATCACCCGGCGTTCGGCGTCCTCGCCGATTTCCTGAAGACCGCGACGAACACGATCGACATCTATGACCCAAAGGCCGCTGACGCGGACTCGGTGAAGGCGCAATTCGAAACCGCCCTCGACGGGATCGCCGCCAGTCGCGGCTTCCTGGTCACGATGGCCACGAGCCTGATGTCCCTCACCGGAGCGCGCGGCGAGGAGCGGCAGCGGCTGAACGAGAGCCTCGCCCCGACCGACAGCCGCCAGGACATGCTCACACCGGTCGATCCCGCCCGCGAGCGCGCCATGGCCGAGAATGTCACCGCGGCCGAGGCGCCGCTGTTCGTCAAGATTGGCGACGACCATGTCGACGATGTCGCGAAGCTGGTCGGCCCCTCGGCCGTGGCGATCCATGAGACCGGGAAGCTCGAGGACGTGACCCGCCAGCCGCCGGGGCCGTGACTCGCCGTCGCCCGATCGAGCGGCGCCACTCCCAGCAGCTCGAAGCACGGACATCGTTCGGCGCCGCCTTGTGTTGCTCAACAGCAACACCATATCGGCCGCGAAGGAAGTAGAGGGGCAGACATGAATCTCGAAAAATTTACCGAGCGGGCGCGGGGGTTTTTGCAGTCGGCGCAGACCGTTGCGCTTCGGATGAACCATCAGAGGATCGCGCCGGCGCATATCTTGAAGGCACTGCTCGAGGACGAGCAGGGGATGGCGGCCGGGTTGATCGCTCGGGCGGGCGGAAGCGCGGAGGCGGCTCGGCGGGAGACGGACGAGGCGCTGGCCAAAGTGCCGGTCGTCACCGGGGCGGGCGCCAATGCGACGCCGGGGCTGGACGCGGAGGCTTTGCGCGTCCTCGATAGCGCCGAGCAGATCGCGCAGAAAGCAGGCGATTCCTATGTGACGGTCGAGCGGATGCTGCTCGCTTTGGTCCTTTCCACCACCACCGCGGCGGGCAAGGCGCTGGCCGATGCGGGGGTGAAGGCGGAGGCGCTGAACGCGGCGATCAACGAGCTTCGCGGGGGGCGGACTGCAGACACCCAGTCGGCCGAGGACCGCTACGACGCGCTGAAGAAATTCGCCCGCGACCTCACCCAGGCCGCGCGCGACGGCAAGCTCGACCCGGTGATCGGCCGCGACGAGGAGATCCGGCGGACCGTCCAGATCCTCGCCCGGCGGACCAAGAACAACCCGGTGCTGATCGGCGACCCCGGCGTCGGCAAGACCGCGATCGCCGAAGGGCTGGCGCTGCGCATCGCCAATGGCGACGTCCCCGATAGCCTCAAGGACCGCAAGCTGATGGCGCTCGACATGGGCTCCCTCATCGCCGGCGCGAAATATCGCGGCGAGTTCGAGGAGCGCTTAAAGGGCGTGCTCGACGAGGTCCGCCAGGGCGAGGGCGACATCGTCCTGTTCATCGACGAGATGCACACTTTGATCGGCGCCGGGAAAAGCGAGGGCGCGATGGACGCGTCCAACCTGCTGAAGCCGGCCCTCGCCCGCGGCGAATTGCACTGCATCGGCGCCACCACGCTCGATGAATATCGCAAGCATGTCGAGAAGGACCCGGCGCTCCAGCGGCGGTTCCAGCCGGTGTTCATCGGCGAGCCGACGGTCGAGGACACGATCTCGATCCTGCGCGGCCTCAAGGAGAAGTACGAGCTCCACCACGGCGTGCGGATCACCGACGGCGCTTTGGTCTCGGCGGCGACGCTCAGCAACCGCTACATCACCGACCGCTTCCTCCCCGACAAGGCGATCGACCTGATGGACGAGGCCGCCTCGCGGCTGCGCATGGAGGTGGAATCGAAGCCCGAGGAGATCGAAAATCTCGACCGGCGCATCATCCAGCTGAAAATCGAGCGGGAGGCGCTGAAGAAGGAGAGCGACCGGGCGTCGAAGGACCGGCTCGCGGCGCTGGAGGGCGAACTCGCCAATCTCGAGCAGCAGTCGGCCGAGCTCACCCAGCGCTGGCAGGCGGAGAAGGAAAAGATCGCCGCCGAGGGTAAGCTCAAGGAGCAATTGGACGCCGCGCGGCTGGAGCTGGAGCAGGCGCAGCGCGCCGGCGATTTGGCCAAGGCGGGCGAGATTCAATACGGCCGTATTCCGACGCTCGAGAAGCAGCTCGAAGAAGCGCAGGCGGTCAGCCAGTCTGCGATGCTGCGCGAGGAGGTGACCAGCGAGGATATCGCAGGCGTGGTCGCCCGCTGGACCGGAATCCCGGTCGAGCGGATGCTGGAGGGCGAGCGCGAGAAGCTGTTGCAGATGGAGGAGCAGATCGGCCGGCGGGTGATCGGCCAGGCCCAAGCGGTCGCCGCCGTCTCCCGCGCCATCCGCCGCGCCCGGGCGGGCCTCCAGGACCCGAACCGGCCTTTGGGCTCCTTCCTGTTCCTCGGCCCCACCGGGGTCGGCAAGACCGAGCTCACCAAGTCGCTGGCCGAATTCCTGTTCGACGACGCTTCGGCGATGGTCCGGATCGACATGTCCGAATTCATGGAGAAGCATAGTGTCGCGCGGCTGATCGGCGCCCCTCCCGGCTATGTCGGCTATGAGGAAGGCGGCGTGCTGACCGAGGCGGTGCGGCGCCGGCCCTATCAGGTCGTGCTGTTCGACGAGGTCGAGAAGGCGCATTCGGACGTGTTCAACATCCTCCTCCAGGTGCTCGACGACGGCCGGCTGACCGACGGCCAGGGGCGGACGGTGGACTTCACCAACACGATCATCATCCTCACCTCGAACCTCGGCAGCCAATATCTGACCGGCCTCACCGACGGCCAGAAGGTCGAGGATGTCGAGCCGCAGGTGATGGAGGTCGTCCGCGGCCATTTCCGGCCCGAATTTTTGAACCGGCTGGACGAGATCATCCTCTTCCACCGCCTTGCCGCCGAGCATATGGGTCCGATCGTCGACATCCAGCTCGACCGGGTGAGGAAGCTGCTCGCCGACCGCAAGGTGGAGCTGAAGCTCACCGACGGCGCCCGCGCCTGGCTCGGGCGGGTCGGCTACGATCCGGTCTATGGCGCTCGTCCGCTGAAGCGGGCGGTGCAGCGCTACCTGCAGGACCCGCTCGCCGACGCGATCCTGCGCGGCGACGTTCCGGACGGATCGACGGTGACCGTCGACGAGGGCGATGGCGCCCTCGTCCTCACGGCCGGAGAAGCGCGCGAGGCGGCGTGAAGTCGCTGCCCGCGCGAACATAGGTTAGCGGGGGCGGCGGCAACCCTCTTTAAAGACGCCCCCCCCCCGCGATGATAGATGGCCGGACCAGTTTAGGAGGCCTGTCATGCGTTATTACTTCCACCTGCGTGAGACCGCCGCTTATGTTTGCGACGAGGAAGGGGTTGAGCTCGACGGGGCTGAATCGGCGCGCGTCACCGCGCTCAAGACCGCCCGCGCCATCATCGCGAGCGACGCTCTACTCGGCAAGGTTCCGCTCGCCGCAACCCTCGAGATCGAGGACGAGCACGGCCACAGGGTGCTGGATCTGCCATTCCATGAGGCGGTCGTGCTCGACGGCTGAGAGCGCCCGAACCTAGGTTCGAATCCGGTGCTCAGCATAGGATAAGGCCGATGTTCCGGATGTGTGTTATAGGACACCCATCGGCGGGCTGAAACCAGGGCTCCGCCGACCGAGAGATGCTTCGTGCTCCCGCCCCTTTTCGCGGAGCCGACCATGCACCCCAACAGAGACCCACTCCATTTGCTGATCCGCAAGCTGGAGCTTCAGTCGCCGCTGAGCGAGGACGATCGCGCCGCGATCCGCGACTTACCCTACACGCTCAAGTCGGTGGAGCCCGGAACCTATGCGATCCGCGAGGGCGATCCGCCGACCCAGTGCGCGGTTCTCCTCTCCGGCTTCGCCTACCGCCAGAAGCTCGCCGGCGACGGCGGGCGGCAGATCGTCGCCCTCCACATCCCGGGTGAGGCGATGGACTTCCAGAATCTGTTCCTCGACGTCGCCGATCACAGCGTCCAGATGCTGACCCGGGGCGAGCTCGCCGTCATCCCCCGCCACGCGATCCAGGAGCTGGCGCGTTCCAGAAGCGGGATCGGCCATGCGGTTCTGGTCTCGCTTCTGGTCGAGGCGTCGATCTTCAGGGAATGGGTGCTCAACATCGGCCGGCGCGACGCGCGCACCCGGCTTGCCCATCTCCTCTGCGAATTCGCGATCCGGCTGGAGACGCAGGGCCTCGCCGACGATTACGGCTATCAGCTTCCGATGACCCAGGAGCAGCTCGCCGACGCGGTCGGCCTCACCCCGGTCCACGTCAACCGCACCCTGAAGCTGCTCGAATCGGAAGGCCTGATCGTCCGCGACAAACGCCACGTCCGCTTCCCCGACTGGCGCCGAATGCGCGAGATCGGCGACTTCAACCAGCGGTATCTGCACCTGGAGCCGCAGCAGGCGGGGCGGGTGCTCTGACGGACTGGTACAGGCGGCATTACCCCTCCGCCGTCATGCCGGACTTGATCCGGCATCCATGAACACGGATCGTGGTGAGTTCTCGCAGACCTGTGTTCATGGATTCCGGGTCAAGCCCGGAATGACGGGTTGCACGCAGGCCCGCGCCCTCCCCGCCCCCAAAGAAAAAGGGGCGGAGCCGAAGCTCCACCCCCTCCTCTTTTCGCGAACCGGGCCTCGCTTAGAAGCGGACCTGGGCGCCGGCGTAGAAGCGGCGGCCGAAGGGATCGTAGAGATCCGCAGCGGTCTCCGTTCCGGTCGGCGAGCCGGTGAACGGCGTGCCGGGGAGGAACGGCGGCTTCTTGTCGAACACATTGTCGACGCCGACGTAGAAGCTGAACTTCTTCGCCTCGCCCACGTCCCAGACCAGGTCGATGTCCGCGGTGCCGCCGCTCAGATAGTTGGCCTGCCAGCTCAAAGTCGCCGCGCCGGTCGTGTAGGACAGGCGGGCGGTTGCCTTGTGGCGCGGATAGTAGATCGAACCGGCGAACTGCTGGACCGGAGCGATCGGATTGGCCTGGCTCTTGAAGTCCAGGAGGTAGGTGTAGTTGCCGGTCAGATCGATGCGGTCGCCGGCACCGAGCAGGTTCAGGCGGCTGGTGTAACGGACGCCGAAGTCGATGCCGCGGGTCTTGAGGCCCGCGACGTTGACCAGCTGGTCGTCGACGCGGGTGACGAAGCCCGTATTGGCATCGCGGAAGACGTTGCCGCAGAACACCGGATCGTTGGTCAGAAGGCACTGCTGAACCGAGAGGTTCTGGCCGATCGAGCCGATGGCGTCGCTCACCCGGATATCGAAATAGTCCGCGGTGAGGCTGAAGCCGCGCAGCATGCGCGGGGTGAGGACCGCGCCGAGCGTGAGGGTCTTCGCCGTCTCTTCCTTCAGGTTCGGGTTGCCGCCGATGAAGCCGTTGATGCCCTGGACGTCGGCGAGCGTGTACTCGAAGATGCCGTTCTGGGCGATCGCCGCGGCGACCTGCGGGATGGCGCGGCAGGCCGCGTCATAGGTGCCGGTGCTGGTCGCGGTGACTTCGTCGCACGGATCGTTGACGCCGGCGAAGGTCTCCGAGGGCGCCGAGGCGAATTCGGAGATGTTCGGGGCGCGGTTCGCCCGGGCATAGACGCCGCGGAAGCGGAGGCCGTCGAACGGCTCAAGCTCGAAGCCGGCATTCCAGCTGAACACCCCGCCGACCTGCGGCTGGCTGTACTTGGAATAGCGGGCGGCGCCGGTCAGGCCGAAATACTTCACGAACGAGTCGCGAAGGATCGGCACGTTGAGCTCCGCATAGGCCTCCCACACGTCGAACTTGCCGACCGTGTCCGGGATCATGTTGCCCGAATTGCCGCCGGTGTTGGTCAGCTCGTCGAGATCGTCGACGCTCTTCTCACGGCGATATTCGGCGCCCAGCGCCAGGCCGACGTCGCCGGCCGGAAGCGTGAAGAGGTGGCTGTTGGCGAGGCTCAGCGAGACGACATGCTGCTCGTTGACGATGTCCTCCGACTTGGGGATCGTCGCCTGGACATAGGCCGAGGCCTCGGGCGAGGCGGTGCCGAAGCCGAACAGGTTGATCGGAACGCAGCCGTCGGCACGGGCGGCCGGATCGCGGCAGACGATCGTGCCGTCCGCCAGCCGGACCGCGTCGAGCGCGTTGCGGTAGCGGGTGTTGTCGATGTCCTGCGACGAGGTGACGTCGTGGAGGCGGCCGTAGACGTAGCTGCCTTCCCAATCCCAATTGTCGGCGACCGTGCCCTTGAGACCGGCTGCGACCCGGAAGGTCTCGCGGTCGTTATTGTTGGAGCGCGAGAAGACCTCGTTCTGACGGCGGCGGAAGCCGATGAAGGCGACGTCGTTGGCCGGATTGGCGTCGGTGTTGCGCGCCTGGATCGCGGCCTGGACGTCGGCCGGGATGAACGGATTGGTGACCGGGATGCCGAGACCCTGGGCGGACGAGCCGTCGTAGATGTCGGTATTGGCGAGCGGCAGCGCCTCGATGTTCGAGCTCGACTTCACCTTGGAATAGGTGACTTCGGCGAACGCCTTCACGTCCGGCGTGATCTCGTAGCGGAACAGGCCCGCGCCGAGATAGCGCTCGACCGGGGTCGAGATGCGGCGCACCGCGTTGCGGTTGAAGCCGGCGCCCGAGCCCGCGATCAGATTGTTGCCGAGATCGAAGGAGAAGAGGCTTCCGCCCTGGAAGGCGTTGACCGCCGCACCGTTGGCGCCGAGCAGCTGGAAGCGGCCCTGCGGCGAGTAAGACGAGTAGGCGCCCGGACCGCACAGGTCGTAGAAGCAATCCTGAGCCGAAATGGCGCGGTTGCGCGAGAACAGGCCCTCGTCCTTGTCGTAGGAGAAGTGGACGATCGCCGAAGCGCGGTCGTCGAGGAAGGAGCTGCCGGCGGTGACGGCGGCCATGTAGCGCGGATTGTCGCCTTCCTCGGTGATGCCGTACTGGGTGCGCAGCTGGATGCCGTCGAAATGGTCCTTCAAGATGAAGTTCACCACGCCCGAAATGGCTTCCGAACCGTAGATGGCGGACGCGCCGCCGGTGACGACTTCGACCCGGTCGATGAAGTCGGTCGGGATGTTGTTAAGATCGACCGACGAGGTGCCGGCGAGGCCGGCGACGAAGCGGCGGCCGTTGACCAGCACGAGGGTGCGGCTGGAGCCGAGGTTCCTCAAGTTGACGGTGGCGACGCCGTTGCCCGAGGTCAGGAAGTTGGTGTTGGTGCGGCTGGAGCCGGTGCCGACCTGGGGAAGCTCGGCGAGCGTGTCCTGGACGTTGATCGCGGCGTCGCGCTGAAGCTCGGCCGAACCGACGGAGACGACGGGGACCGGCGAGTCCAGATCGGGACGGGCGATGCGCGAGCCGGTGATGACGATATCGCCGCCGGCGTCGCCACCGGTGTCGGCGGCCACTGCGGTCGCGCCGCCGGCGCCGGCCGTCGAATCCTGGGTGGCCGCGTCGGCGGAAGAATCATCGGCAGGCGCCGCGGCCTCCGTCTGGGCGAAAGCGGGCGTGGCGGCGAACGTCAATAGAAGCGTAGAAGCCAGCAGGCGCTGGCGGAAGGCATGGCGCATCGAAGAGCTTTCCCGGAAAAGAGCAAGAGGGAGCTGATGCGCACCGCCGCGGTATAAGGGGTACCGCGAGGGCGCGCGAGGCGCTCCCTTCGGGCCTCGGGTGCCCTTCCGGCAATACAGTGGCGATACGGTAAGGGGTTCTACGGTATAGCGTTTCTGCTACGAAACGAGCTCAGGGAGCATCGATCCAGCGGCGCATCAGATTGTACTGGACCGCCTGGAGGCGCGAGAAATTCTCGGGCGCGATGCTGTTGCCTTCCAGCGCGGCGACCTCGTTCAATTCGTAGAGGATGTCGCGCAGCGCCGGGTCGGCGATGCGGCTCTGGATGAAGGTCAGGCCGACGAGGCGGGTGCCGCTGGTCACCGGCTCAACCTCATGGAGGGTGGTCGAGGGGTAGACGATGGCCGAACCGGCCGGGCCCTTGAAGCGAAGCTCGGCGCTTCCGAGCTGGAGGCGGAGCGCTCCGCCTTCATAGCTTTCGGGGTCGCTGAGGAAGATCGTGCAGCTCAGATCCGAGCGGAGCGGGCCGGTGGGAAGCTGCATCATCGCCGCGTCGGGGTGGAGCCCGTAGCGCATGCCTTTTTCGTAGCGGGTGAGGATCGGCGGCGCGATCGCCTTGGGGAAGGCGAAGTCGAAGAATTCCTGGTGGCTCAAGAGGCCGCCGGCGAGGATCTGGGCGGCGCGCTCGGCCACACCCTGCTCGTGGAGCTGGAGGTTGTTCTTGACCTTGGAATGCGGGTTGCTGACCCGGCCGTCGACGAACTTGGCCTCGGCGGCGATCTTGCGCAGCTCGGCCACTCCCGGCGCCTCGACTATGTCCTCGATCAGCTTGAACATCTCAGCCTTTCCTCGCCGCGCGATCGATCGCCCGCGCCACCGCATCGTAGCGGGCGGCGGCGGCGTCGAGCAAGGCGGTGCCCTTCCTCAGTTCCTCGCGATGCTCCGAGCGCGCCTGGGCGAGCACCTGGCGCCGAAGCTCGGGGCTGTAGCCATGTTCCGGCGCCTTCGAATAACGCTGCATGATCGGCCCCCCGACCAGCGCCGCCGCCTGCTGCGGAGCGAGCGGCTGCCGGAAATGCGCCGCGGCCTCGGCGAGCTTCGGCGCGGGGGCGGCGAGGAAGTCCTCGAAGTCCATCCACAGCACGCTCCCCTCGGCCGCGGCCGCCGCGCCCGCCTCGAGCGCGGTCATCTCGGCCGCCCAGGAGATCGCCGCCCGCTCGCCGAGCGAGAGCTGCCACAGCCGCCAGGGCTCATCGCCGACCCTCTTGTGAAGCCGGGCAAGGCGCGGCCCCGCCAGCACCGCCAGCTCCTGCACCGACGCCTCGCCGGCGAGGATGGTGGCGATATAGGTTTCCGGCTCGGCGGTGAGGAACAGCGCCCGGCGCGGCCCGGCGAGGATCGCAGGCGAGAGTTCGCTGACGAAGCTGGTCGCCTTGACCATCGCCCGCTGATCGGGCCGGAAGCTGCGCGACAGCCAGCCAAGCGCCATCCGCAGCCGAAGGTCGAACTCCTCGGGCGACCAGGGCGATTCCGGAAGGCCCCGAAGCCGGTCGAGCTCGGCCAGGCTGCGCAGCAGCGGCGGCTCGCGGACGGGCAGGACCGTGGGCAGAGCGCCGAGCAACCGGGACAGCAAAGTCGAGCCGACATGGCCGATGTGGAAGATGAAATCGGCGCTGTCGGGCAAATCGCCCGCAAAATCCGCAATATCTGACCAATCGAGCCACTGCCTGGGCCGATCGGCCGAGAGGATTCGCTGGTCGAGGAAGCTCGCTTCCTGATAGGCCGCCTCCGGAAGCGCCGTCACCAGCAGCTTAACTGCTGCTCGAACGATCCCGCCCCGGTCATGGCCGGGATAAGCCGATTCGGGCGGGAAATGTCAAACCCCGGCGGAGACGCAAAAAAGGCCGGGAGCTTGCGTCCCCGGCCTTTTGCCGAATTGAAGCGGGCTGGCTCAGCCGCTGGTGCGCATGCCGCCGGTGGCGTTGGTCATGTCGCTCGCCTCGCGCCGATTGGCGTCCTGCAGGCGGCGCCACTCGCTCTCCTTGCGGCAGATCTTCTGGAAGCGCGCATTGGAGCCGGTCTCGGCGATCCGCCTGCACTTCACCTTGTCGGTGTCGGTGCTCGCCGGCTGCGGGGTCTGCGCCGAAGCGACGGCGGGGAGAAGGACCATCGCGGCTAAGAGTACGATCTTCTTCATCTTTTTCTTTCCTGGTCTGGTGCAGCCACCCCTATAGCATTTTTCCGCAACACGGCAAAGTGAGCGAAACCGGACACTTAGCAGCGCTAGGCCTCGCCGACCCGTTCGCGCCCGCCCGCCTTCCAGCCGTTCGAATCGACCGTCGTGAACAATTTGCGGAGCATGTCGCGCTCGGCGTCGCTGAGGTGCGGGTTCCAGACGTCGAAGATCAGCACCGCCCGGGGTTCATCGCTGTCGTTCCAGGCCGCATGCTCGATGGTGTCGTCGAAGGCGAAGGCTTCGCCTTCCCGCCACTCGCGCGTCTCCCCGCCGACGCGGAAGCCGCAGCCGGGGGGCACGATCAGCGGCAGGTGGATGATCGTGCGGGCGTTGCTGACGCCGGTATGGGGCGGAATCCGGGTCTTCGGCTTGAGCACCGAAAAGAAGACCGTCGGCATCCGTCCAGGCACGTCCGCGAGCGGGAGCGCCTCGACGATCGCCGCGGTCTCGGGGCAGCGGGCGCAGGCCTCGTCGTTGCGAACCCCTTCCCGCCACAGGTGCAGCGCGCCCCAGGCAAGCGAGTGGTCGAGCGGCGTCCACTTATTCTCGGGAAGGCCGCTTTCCATCGCGACATAAGGCGACAGGCCGGAATCCCCGGCGGCGAGCAGCGCCTCCGCCTCGCGGCGGATGATCGGCGTCTTCGCCTCGAGCTCGGCCAGCCAGGGGAAATGCTCCCGGTCGAAAAACTCGTCCGCGGGCAGGAAGGGATAATGCACGCCGGCGCAGACATTGGCGTAGATCGCGCGCCGGCCGAGCATCTGATCGGAGCAGGCGGTGAAGCGGCGGCGGTCGCGCGGGCCCAGCTTCGCGATGTCGTCGCCGAGGGCTTTTTCGAGCAGGTCGGCGATTGCGCCGGTCTGGGCGGAGACGAACGCCGCGGCGTGGGCGAGCAGCGCCTCGAGCTCCGGCGGCCGCGGGTCGACCAGCCGGCCGACCGCGAGCACCCCGGACCAGCGCTGGCCGGCATCGACGCTCTCGCCCAGCCGCTCGTGGAGCTCCGCCATTCGGATGAGCGCCATCAAATGGCGCTGATCGACATCGAGCGTGCGCTTCAACGCTTTGCGCTCGGCCTCGTCGTCGCCAAGCATGCGCTGCGCCTTGGCGAGGTTGATCCACAGCGGCGCGGCACCCGGATCGGCGGCGGCGGCGCGCTCGAACAGCGAAGCGGCCTCCGCCGCCTCGCCTTTTGCAAGGCAGGCGACGCCGAGCGCGTTGAGCGCGCCCGCATGATCGGGGTCCTGCGCGAGCACGGCGCGGAAGCGGGCCTCCGCAAGCGCTTCCTGCCCCGCGGACCGTGCGCGGACCGCCTCTGCCAACAATTGCTGAATTTCCGCCTGACTCATGATCCCCCCAAAGGCGCTTCGCTCCTTATCATAGACAAAAAAAAGGCGGGCACGAGGCCCGCCTTTCGTTTGAGTTGGAAGTCTTTTCTTAGAACTTCAGGCGCGCACCCACCGCGAAGCGGCGACCGAGCGGATCGTAGGTCGACGGATAGGTGTTGCCGCCGTTGTAGGTCGTGCTGCCGACGGTGCCACCGACGACCGGGGGCTTCTTGTCGAACAGGTTCTGGACAGTGATCGTGAAATCGAAGTTGTCCGTCACGCCAACGCGGGTCGAGAGGTCGAAATAATGCTTGGCATTGATCGACCGGAACCGCGGATCGACGACGCAACCCCCCGCATCGGCACCGGCGAAGTCCGGGCACGGCTGCTTGGCCGGCGGGAGGAGCACGCCATGGCTGTCGTGGTTCGCCGCATCGGCGGCCTGCTCGTCCTCGAGCTGCTGCTGATGCTCGAAGTCGACGCCGTGGATGTACCGCCACAGCAGGGAGACATCGACGCTGCCGAAGCTGAGCGTCGTGCGCTGCTGGAACTGGAACTTCGGCTGGATGGAGCCGCAGTTCGGGCTGTAGAAGCCGGTGCACTCACGGTTGATCGACGTCGGCGACGCCCGGAACTTGGAGTCGTGGGTGTAGTTCCCGTTGAAGCTCCAGTTCAGGCGAGCCCCGAGGAAGGGCAGGTTGGTGCGGTAGTTAAGACCCGCATCGACGCCGTCCGTTTCCAGGGTACCGAGGTTCGTCAGGTTCGCCAGCAGGCCCTGCGTGGTTGCCGGATCGCCGTCGAGACCGCCGGTGATCGGGTTACGCCGGATCTGAGCGCAGGCCTCGTTGGTCACGCTCGGGCTGTCGAAGCAGGCGTTGATGATGTCGCCCGGAGTCGGCGAGCCGCTCGCACCGTCGATCTTGATGTTGTAATAATCGATGGTGATCGTGAGGCCGCGGACCAAGTCGTTCGGCTGAAGGACCGCACCCACCGTCCAGCTGCTCGCCTTCTCAGGCTTCAGGAACGGGTTGCCGCCGGTGGTGGTGTTCGCCTGGCCGGCGGTCGGGTTGTTGATCGCACCGATCGTGGCCGCCGGAGCGCCCTGGAAGATGCAGACATCCCGAAGCGCCGCGTTGCCGACCGGAGCCGCGCCCGCGCAGGGATCGGTGCCGAGGTTGGTCAGGCCGGTGGTGACCGGGAAGAACAGCTCGCCGATGTTCGGAGCGCGAACCGCACGGTTGTAGCTGCCGCGGAGCTTGACGCCCACGACCGGCTCCCACTGTGCGCCGACCTTCCAGGTGGTGGTGTTGAACTTCGGCGTGCCCGGAGCGTCGACCGTGTAGTGCGAACGACGGATACCGGCTTCGAGGCTGAGGCTGTGGAACAGCGCACGGTCCGAAACCAGCGGTACGATAAGTTCGCCGAAGCCTTCATAGACGTCGAAGGCGCCGTTCACGTCGGGCTGTGCACCGCCGGCGCCGCCGAGCTCGCCGGGAGTCTTGGCGAGAATGTCGGAACGCTGGGTCGCCGTGTACTTGCGATACTCGGCGCCGACCGCGAAGCCGATCGGATCGGTCGCGAACGGGCTGGTGACACCGAAGTCGCCGTTGATGACGCCGCGGGCCTGGGCCAGCGTGGTCTGAACGGTCGAGGTGCTCTCGTCGTTGATATAGTCGACCATCTCCGGGCTGATCGAGCCGGTGGTCCCGAAGATGTTCAGCGGGACGCAGCCTGCATTGCCGGAAAGGCAGCTGTTGACGTTGGTGGCGCGCAGGGCGTCACGGACGCGCGAGAGAAGCACATAGCCCTTGATGGTCTGCGTGTTCTTGCTCTGGCCATAGGATCCGAACAGGTCGAAGCCGATGTTGTCGGTGATGCTGCCGCGGATGCCGGCGCGGAAGTCGAAGATCTGCGTGTTGTAGTCGCTGACGCGCGGACCGACTTCCGGGGTACGACGACGAAGGCCGAACACGAACTCGCGATAGTTCGGGTCGGTCGGCGAAGTCGCAGCCGCGGCCGCGGCGCACTGCGCTGCGGTGAGGCTGGGGCCGAAGTTCGGCTTGGTCGGATCCGAGCTGCCCTGGAAGCTCGTCTTCGTGGTCGGATCGAACACGTTCGAGATCGCGCAGAGCGAAGCCCGCTGCGACGCGGTCAGGAAGGGGTTGCTGATCGGAACGTTGACCGAGGAACCGAACACGCCCGAAGGGGCGATGATGGTGTCGATCGTGTTGTTCGAGAACAGGCCGCGGGCATAGACTTCGATGCCGTCGGTCACTTCATAGTGGCCGGCGCCGTACATGTTGAAGCGCTCGAAGGGCACCTGGAACACGTTGTACGGGTTGAAGTTGAACGCGGTCGTGTACGGCCCGAGGCCGCCGCCCGAAGTGATCTGACGGGCAGCGAAGCCGCCGCCGATGTCGAGGCGGGCCGGGGTCGTGGTCGACGAACCCTGACCGGCGACGAAGAACTCGTCGTACGATTCGAGGGTCAGCTGCGAGAACTTGCGATCGCCGAAGTAGACCGGATCGGAGTCCTGATAGCCGAGGCTGATCACCGCGTTGCCGCGGCCGTCGTCGAAGTTCGCACCCACGGTAAGGTCGGCGCGGAAGAAGTTGCCGTCGCCCTTCCCGGTGATCTGCTCGGAAGCGTTGAGCTCCATGCCCGAGAAGTCGCTGCGGGTGATGAAGTTGACGACGCCGCCGACGGCGTCAGCGCCGTAGGTGGACGAAGCGCCGCCGGTCAGCACGTCGACGCGGTCGACGAGGGCCAGCGGGATGTTGTTGAGATCGACTCGGCCGCTGAGGTCGCCCGGGACGATGCGGACGCCGTCGAGGAGGACGATGTTGCGGGTCGAGCCGAGGCCGCGGAGGTTGACGTAGGACGCGCCGCCGTTGCCGTTGTTGACCTGGGAACCGATGCTGGGAACCGCGCCGGGGATCTCACGGAGAACCTCTTCGGCGACGTTGCTCTGGCGGAGCTGCATCTCGTCCTGGCCGACCGTCGTGACCGGGGCGGACGAGGTCAGGTTCGGGTTCTTGATGAGAGTGCCGGTGATGACGATGTCGCCCGAGGAAGTCTCCTCGGCCGGTCCAGCCGATTCCTGCGTCTGAACGCCGGCGGGAGGAGTAGCGTCGTCAGCCGGAGCGGCGGGCGGAGTGTCCTGCGCAAAAGCCGGCGTCGCCAGCGTCATTCCGGCGATCATAGTCGTCGCCAGGAGCGTGTCCCTGAAGTTCATTTTCATTTTGGTCCCCTTAAAACCATTTGATCGGGTGCAGTGGGCGCAGTTTCACCATACCCAAATCGAGCGCACTTCTACGGGCACGCAGAGGGGCGGCGCAAGGCGGCGAAACGGCACCGCAGCATTCTTGACGGACATGTAACATTTCAGACACAGTCTTGCCGGAGGGGCCTTTCGCCAATAGCCTTTTGAAAGGCGCGGACCGGGCGGGAGAGACGGCATGAACACGTATAAGGCAGCATTTCTGATCGCGGCGGCAGTCGCGGTGGCGCTTCCCGCGGCTGCGAAGGACCGCAAGCCGGCCGCCCCGCCGCCCAACCCGGTGCTCGACGCCCTCGCCGCCTGCCGGACGGTGCCGGACTCGGCCGCCCGCCTGGCCTGCTTCGATGCGGCCAGCGCGCGGCTCGCCGAGGCGGTGGAGCGGCGCGACCTGGTCGTCATGGACAGGGCGGAGGTCCGCCAGACCCGCCGCTCGCTGTTCGGCTTCAGCCTGCCGCGAATCCCGCTGTTCCGAGGCGAGAATGTCGAGGAGCAGGAGGAGATCACGACCACGATCACCGCCGCCTCCAGCCTCGGCATGGGCAAGTGGCAGTTCCGGATCGAGGACGGCGCGATCTGGCGCACCACCGAGAGCACGCCCGGCCTGGTCGATCCCGCACCCGGCCAGAAGGTGGTGATCAAGCGCGGCGCGCTCGGCAACTATTTCATCCGCTTCAACGGCCAGCGCGGCCTTCGCGGGCTCAGGGTCGGCTAGGCTCCGGCATCGCCCTTCACCGACCGGTCATTGCGCTCCCTTAGCTGCCTCCCCATCGCAGATGGGGAGGGGGACCGCCGAAGGCGGTGGAGGGGTGACAAGGCGGAGAGTCAGAGGGTCTCGCGCTAGACGGCGGAGGCTTCTGCCAGGTCACCCCTCCACCACATTTCATGTGGTCCCCCTCCCCCCGAGCTGCCGCTCGCGGGGAGGCAAGAGACGGCGATCGCCCGGCTCGCAATGGCGATTTGTACGAGTCTGGGGCGACTATTCTTTAGGAGGGATGGTCGCGGCGGGCATCGGGCCAGCGAGCGGCTGGGGGTCGATGCGGGCGTTTTGCCACTTCATGCTCCAGTGGAGGTGCGGGCCGGTCGCGCGGCCGGTGGCGCCGACGGTGCCGATCGGATCGCCCTGCCGAACGCGCTGCCCCTCCTTCACCGCGACCGTGGCGAGATGGAGGAAGGCGCTGTCGAGGCCCATGCCGTGGGAGACGATGACGAGATTGCCCTCGAGGCTGAACACAGGGGGCCCGGCGAGCACGACGACGCCATCGGCAGGCGCGGTTACGGTGGCGCCGGCCCCGGCCGCGATGTCGACTCCGCTATGGTAGGAGCCGGGCTCGCCCTGGTAGATTCGCTGCGATCCGAACACGCCGCTGATCCGGCCGCGGGCGGGCCAGGCGAATTGCTGGCGCCAGCCGTCGCTCGTCACCGGCGTCGCCCGGGCGGCGGCGATACGGGCGAGCTCGGCGGCGCGGACGCGCTGGAATTCCTCATTGGGGATGCCCTGGCGAAGCGGCGTGTCGACGCGCTCAATGTCCCAAGCGCGCGGCGCAACGGTGAGGAGGCGGATCGAGGTGCCGCCCGACCGCTCCGCGACCAGCTCTGCTTTCGGAGGCGCGTCGCGGTCGAAGCCGACGAGGAAGGCGCCGCCCTCGCCGAGCGGGATCGGCTTGCCGTCGAGGCGGAGTGCGGTGGTGCCGGGCGGCGCGGTGCCGCGGAGGAGGGCGCCCTGCTGCGGCTGGCCCGAAAGCTGGATCTCGTCCGCGGGCGCCGCGGCGACGAGCGCGAAGGCGAGGAGGAGGGGGGTTGCCCTCACCCACGGCCCTCGGCGCGGACCGAGGCTTCGGCGGTCGCGTATGCTTCCTGGCGCTCGACGCTCCAGTAGCGGAGATCGTCGAGCGGAATCTTCGCACCGGTCACCGCGCAGATCACATGGTCGCCCGGGCTCAGCACCCGGAAGGTGCCCTGCAGATAATGGAGGCGCGCCGGCCTTGCATTGTTGGTCATCAGCATGGGCATCTCCTTACAACAGCCGCGGATGATCGGTCTTGGGCCCCCGATAGGGAGCGCGGCGCGGCCGCTCAAGGGCCGGTGCGCCGGCCTCGGCGTCGACCTGCCCGTCGGCGAAGACGAGCCGAAGCGACCCCGCCTCCCGAGCCGCAGCGGCCGAGATCAGCGTCTTCCCCGCTCTATCCTCCACGCGCGCGTAACCGCGCTCGAGGGGACGGTCAAGGAGGCCGGGGCGGAGGGCGCCGGCGGTCTGGCCGAGCGCGGCGCGGGCGTGGCTGAGCTCGGTGCGGAGTGCCCGCGGAAGCCGCTCGGCGAGCTCGTCGAGGCGCTGGCGCTGGGGTGCGAGCAGCTCCTCTTTCTCGGGCCAATGGCGCATGCAGGCGTCGAGCTGTTCCCGCGACCGCTCCGCCGAGCGGCGGGCGCAGCGCTCGATCCGGAAGCCGATTTCGCGCAGCTGTCCGAGGAGGTCGCCGCGGACGGGGACCGCGATTTCGGCGGCGGCGGTGGGCGTGGGGGCGCGGACGTCGGCGGCGAAGTCGCAGAGCGAGGTGTCGGTCTCATGGCCGACCGCGGAGATGATCGGGATGTCGGAGGCCGCGACGGCGCGGACCACCTCCTCCTCGTTGAACGCCCACAGATCCTCGATCGACCCGCCGCCGCGGGCGACGATGAGCAGCTCCGGCCGCGGGATCGGTCCGCCCTCGGCGAGCGCGTTGAAACCGCGCACTGCGGCGGCGACCTGCCCCGCCGCCCCTTCGCCCTGCACGGCGACCGGCCAGACGATGACGTGGGAGGGGCAGCGGTCGGCGAGGCGGTGGAGGATGTCGCGGATCACCGCCCCGGTCGGCGAGGTGACGACTCCGATCACCCTCGGGTGGAATGGGAGGCGCTTCTTCCTGTCCTCGTCGAACAGGCCTTCCGCGGCCAGCGCCCGGCGGCGCTTGTCGAGCAGAGCCATCAGCGCGCCCTGGCCGGCGAGCTCGAGGCGGTCGATGACGATCTGGTAGCGCGAGCGGCCGGGGAAGGTGGTGAGCTTGCCGGTGGCGACGACCTCGACCCCGTCCTCGGGGTGGAAGCGCAGAGCGCCCGCGGTGGCCTTCCAGATGACTCCGTCGATCACCGCCTTGTCGTCCTTGAGGCAGAGATAGCAATGGCCGGACGCCGCCCGCTTCCAGCCCGAAATCTCGCCGCGCACCCGGACCAGGCCGAAGGCGTTCTCGACCGTCCGCTTCAGCGCCATCGAAAGCTCGGACACGCTCTGCGCAGGCGCGTTGTCGCCCGGCATTTCGGTTGCTAACAGCCCCTCACCGCCCGGCGCGTCGATCTCGGAAGGAAGCTCGTTCATGAATGTCCTGCTGCTAGGCTCCGGCGGCCGCGAGCATGCCCTCGCCTGGAAGCTCGCGCAATCGCCGCGGCTGGGCAAGTTCTTCGCCGCGCCCGGAAATCCGGGAATAGCCGAGCATGCCGCGCTCGTCGACCTCGACGCAGCCGATCATCGCGCGGTGGTCGACTTCTGCCGCAAGAATGGGATCGGCCTGGTCGTGATCGGGCCGGAGGCGCCGCTCGTCGACGGGCTCGCCGACAATTTGCGGACCATGGGCTATGCGGTGTTCGGGCCGGACAAGGTGCCGGCGCAGCTCGAGGGATCGAAGGGCTTCACCAAGGATCTGTGCGCCCGCTGCTCCATTCCCACCGCCCGCTACACCCGGGCGTCGGACCGGCTCGCGGCCGAGGCCGCGCTGGGCGAGTTCGGGCTGCCGGTGGTGATCAAGGCGGACGGGCTCGCCGCCGGCAAGGGCGTCGTCGTCGCCACCACCGAGGAGGAGGCGCAGGCGGCGCTGGAGACGATGTTCGACGGCGGCTTCGGAAGCGCCGGCTCGGCGGTGGTGATCGAGGAGTTTCTGGAGGGCGAGGAAGCGAGCTTCTTCGCTTTGACCGACGGGACTACGATCGTCCCCTTCGGAACGGCGCAGGACCATAAGCGCGTCGGCGACGGCGACACCGGCCCCAATACCGGCGGCATGGGTGCCTACAGCCCGGCCGCCATCGTTACCCCCGAAATCGCGGCGCGGGTGATGGCGGAAATCGTCGAGCCGACGGTGCGGGCGCTGGCCGAGCGGGGGACGCCTTATTCGGGGGTTCTCTACGCCGGGCTGATGCTGACCGCGGAAGGTCCCAAGCTGATCGAGTATAATGCCCGCTTCGGCGACCCCGAGTGCCAGGTGCTGATGATGCGGCTGGAGAGCGACCTCCTCGACCTCATCGAGGCGGTGGCGAGGGGCCGGCTCGCCGAAGCTGAGGCCCCGCGTTTCTCGAACGAGGCGGCGGTGACGGTGGTGATGGCTGCGAAGGGCTATCCCGGCACCCCCGAGGCGGGGGGAACGATCGGCGGCCTCGACCGCGCCGAGGCGGCGGGCGCCAAGGTCTTCCAGGCGGGGACCGCGCTCCGGGAGGGCGCGCTGGTCGCCGCCGGCGGCCGGGTGCTCACCGTCACCGGCCGCGGCGCCAGCGTCGCCGAGGCGCGCGACAAGGCCTATGCCGGGGTGGCGGCGATCGACTTCCCGACCGGCTTTAGCCGCTCCGACATCGGCTGGCGCGAGATCGGGCGCGCGCTCCCCTCTTGATCCGCATCCGCATCTGGAACAGGTACAAGGCTCGATTCACCCCGATGGAGGCAGAGGGATGAAGTTCCTGATCGGCCTGATCGCCGCGCTGCTGATGGGCTGGGCCTGGCACGGCCCGCTCGGGCACGGCGAGGCTCTGGTCTTCGCGCTCGAAACGCAGGCGCGGGCGCAGGTCGCCTCTGCCGGCATTCCGGGCGTGACGGTCAGCCTCGGCCATCATCCGCTCTCCCGCGCCGCCACCCTTTCCGGGACGGCCAACGATTTCCAACGGAACGGGCTGGGCGGCCAGCCGGGGCTCACCGACCTCGTCCAGGGGGTGGAGGGAATCTCCTCCGTCCGCTGGGCCGACACACCCGGCAAGGGTTTCACCCTTCCGCTGCTCGCCGAAACCCTGATCCTCGTCACTCTCGCTTATCTGATCGGCCTCGGTGCCGCCTGGCTCCTCTGGGGCCGCAAGCGGCGCGAGGGCTTCGCTTAATTCAAGGACATCGACATGCTTACCGTCGCCCAAGACAACCCCATCGCGATCGTCATCGCAGTCCTGATCGGAATCGCCGTCGGCTGGTGGATCTTCCGCGCAGTCCGTAGCGACCGCCGGGTCTCCGGCGCCGACGCCCCGGACTCGATCGACCAGCCCAAGCAGCGGCTGATCCGCGACGGCGTCGACACCATCGAAGGCCGCGGCCTCGCCGACGAAGTGGGCGCAGCCGCCCGCGACGTCGCCGGCGAGATATTGGGCGTCGATGCCCACATCACCCGATTCGACCAGCTCGCGGCGCTCAGCGCAAACGAGGTCGAGATACTCGATTCCCGCATGGGCGCCTTCCGCGGCCGCGTCGCCCGCGACCGGCTGGTCGAGCAGGCCTGCTACCTCGCCCGCGGCGACACCGACGGCTTCGAGGCGAATTTCGGGAAGCTGGGGAACGCCTGAGTTCGTCATGGCGGACTTGATCCGCCATCCATGAACACCGTTCGAGTCCAGTTCTCACAAACCTGTGTTCATGGACCCCGGATCAAGTCCGGGGTGACGGGGGAGAGGCGGACGGGCCCGCGGCTTACCCCCGCCGCCGCCTCTGCTCCGATGCGATGAGCTTGTCGATTTTGTGGCCGTCCATATCGACCACTTCGAACTGCCAGCCCCCGTGGCTGAACCTCTCGCCGACCTCCGGGATATGGCGGAGGACCGACAAAGCGAAGCCGGCGACGGTGGAATAATCGCGCTCGTCGGGGAGGCCGATGCCGAGGCGGTCGGTGAGGGCGTCGGCCGAGACAGAGCCCGAGACCAGCCAGCTTCCGTCCTCGCG
This sequence comes from Alphaproteobacteria bacterium, assembly GCA_005882415.1. Taxonomy (GTDB): domain Bacteria; phylum Pseudomonadota; class Alphaproteobacteria; order Sphingomonadales; family Sphingomonadaceae; genus Allosphingosinicella. Next base: position 26,325 of record VBAE01000089.1, read on the forward strand.
CTCGACGAAGGGCGGATCGCGGTCCCCCTCCCGGTCCGAGGCGAAGCCGCCGGCGAGTGCGGCGAGCAGGTCGGCGGGGGTCACGATCCCTTCGAAATGGCCGTATTCGTCATGGACCAGCGCCATCGGCACGTCGGCGATTCGAAGCGCGTTCAAGGCGTCCATCGCGTCCATCTGGTCCGGGATGATCGGCGCGGGCCGCATCAGCTGGTGGAGGTCGAGCGGGCGTCCTTCGATGAAGGCGGTGACGATGTCGCGCGCCTGGACGACGCCGACGATCTTGTCGACCGAGCCTTCCGCGACCGGCATCCTGTTGTGCAGCGTCTCGACCAAAGAGGCGCGGATCGTGTCCGGGTCGGCGTCGATGTCGATCCAGTCGACCTCGGTGCGCGGAGTCATGATCTCGCGGGCCGGCCGGTCAGCGAGGCGGACCACGCCGGAGATGATGGCCCGCTCGCTCTCCTCGAGAACGCCCGCGCTGTGCGCTTCGGCCACGACCATGTGGAGCTCCTCGGCGGTCACCCGGTCGCGGCTGTCGCGCTGGAGGCGGAGCAGGCGGAAGATGAGGGCGCTGGTGCGGTCGAGCAGCCAGACGAAGGGCATGGTCACGCGCGCCAGCCATAGCATCGGGATCGCCATCACCGCGGCGATTCCCTCGGGCGCTCGACCGTATGCGCCCACTCGACCGGCACGCCGAGCAGAAGCAGCCGCTCGCCGACCGGTCCGCCGAGGCTGCTTCCCGAATAGGCGCCGGCGAGGATCCCGATCAGGGTGATTCCGATCTGGACGGTGGAGAGGAAGCGGCCGGGATCGTCGGAAAGATCGAGCGCGGTCTGGGCGCCCGAACTGCCCTTCTTGGCCATCGCTTTCAAACGCGGCCGGCGCGCGGAGACGATCGCCAGCTCCGCCATCGCGAAGAGCCCGTTCAGGCCCACCAGCAGCAGGATGATGATGACATCGAGCCAGGGGAATGGCGTCAGGTTCTGGGCGGCGGGCATGAGCGGCGCCAACTCTTTAGCCGCGAAGCTTCCGCCGCGACAACCACTTCCTCGGCCGCGTGTTTGCCGACGGAACGGGAACAAGGGAGGTGGCAGGGCGGTTGAGGGACGTTCCGAAACAATCCCGCTTTGGGAAAGGAACCAGTATGCGTAACAAAAACAGGATCATGGGCAGCGCCGCCGCTGCCGCTCTCCTCCTCACCACCGCCTGCGTCACCGACCCGAACACCGGCGAGCGCCATATTTCGAAGACCGCGATCGGCGCCGGCGTCGGCGCGGTGGCCGGCTATTTCGGCGGCGACCTGATCGGCGGCCGCCACGACCGGACCGAGAAGATCGTCGGAACCGGCGTCGGCGTTCTCGCCGGCGCGGCGGTCGGCGCCTATATGGACAAGCAGGAGCGCGAGCTTCGCCAGCGCACCGCCGGCACCGGGGTCGAGGTCGACCGCCAAGGCGACGAGCTGGTCCTCACCATGCCGTCCGGGATCACCTTCCCGATCAACAGCGCCGAGATCCAGCCGCCTTTCTATTCGACACTCGACCAGGTCGCGACCACTCTCGCCGCTTATCCCTCGACCCTGATCGACGTCTACGGCCACACCGATCCGTCGGGCGGCGACCGGATCAATATCCCCCTGTCGCAGAACCGCGCCCAGTCGGTCGCGAATTACCTGACCCAGCGCGGCGTCGGCTCGACGCGGATCGCCACCCAGGGCTTCGGCTCGAGCCGGCCCCTTCCGGGCAACGCGAACGCCACCGAGGCGGAGCGCGCCGCCAACCGCCGGGTGGAGATCCGGATCGATCCCTTGGAGCAGAACGGGTAAGCGCGGTCCTCCCTGCGAGCGGAAGCTCGGGGGGAGGGGGACCACACGAAGTGTGGGGGAGGGGTAGAAGGCTGGGTGTCGGTGGTTCTCGCGAGAACCTCTTATATCGGCGCCAGCTACCCCTCCACCCCGTTTCACGGGGTCCCCCTCCCCCCGCTTCGCGCGGGGAGGAATGCCTACCGCCGTTCCCTGAAGAACGATCGCAGCATTTCCGCCGCTTCCGCCTCGCCGATCCCCGGGTACACCTCCGGGGCATGGTGGCAGGTGGGTTGGGTGAAGAGTCTCGGGCCGTTCACCACCGCTCCGCCCTTCGGGTCGGGGGCGGCGAAATAGAGGCGCCCGATCCTCGCTAAAGCAATCGCCCCCGCGCACATCGCGCAGGGCTCCAGCGTTACCCACAGGTCGCAGCCGTCGAGGCGGGAGGTGCCGAGCGCCTGCGCTGCGGCGCGGATGGCGACCATTTCGGCATGGGCGCTGGGATCGTGCGAATCGCGCATCGCGTTGCGCGCCTCCGCCACAATCGACCCGCCGCGAGTCACCACCGCGCCGACCGGCACCTCGCCGGCCGCTGCGGCCTCGCCCGCGAGCGCAAGCGCCCGGCGCATCGGTTCTGGAAGCGGGAAGGCCATGGCGCCGACTAGCGCGCCCTAGCCCTCGCAGCAAAGCCTACTGGCTGTTGCCGACCGTGACCGCCGGGACCTCGACCTGCTTGGTCTGCATCTCGACGGTGGGGACGCTGACGTTTGTGGTGGTAGTTCCGACCTGGATCGGATTGACCTTCACGTCGTAGCCCGGAGCCTGGCCGGCGACGACCGTCGGCGCCTTCGCTTCGCGATACTGGCTGACGTCGATCACGTTCAGCCAGACGAGGCCGATGACGACGAGGATGGCGACGGCGATCAGCAGCAGTAAAGCGCGCAGCATCCGGTTTTCTCCCTCTTGCCCTTAACCGGGGTTATAACGACTCCCCCGGCGGCAAGGTTGCACCTCCGCAACGACAGCGCAAGCCGCGCCTCGGGCGGCTGCGAGGTTGACGAAATCGGCCGCAGCCGCTATCCGCGCGCTCTTTCCGGGGCCATGCCCCGCAACATCATCCGGGATTAGACACGATGTCGCGCATTTGCGAACTGACCGGCAAGGGCCGGCAGGTGGGCCACAATGTTTCCCACGCCAACAACAAGACCAAGCGCAGCTTCCTGCCGAATCTGCAGAACGTGACGCTGATTTCCGACGCCCTCGGCCGCAGCGTCAAGCTGCGCGTGTCGATGAACGGGCTTCGTTCGGTCGAGCATG
>VBAE01000042.1 GCA_005882415.1 Alphaproteobacteria bacterium
TCAGGAGCGAGGACATGCCGCACGAGCGCACCGTCGAGCGGATCATCGAAGCTCTGATCGAGCGGGAGGCGGGGTGAGGGACGTTGAAGTAGGCCTCGACGAGCGGAGCTACACGATCCGGATCGAAGACGGCCTGCTCGACCGGCGCGAGGCCTTCGAGCCGTTCGCACGCGGCGGGCGAATGGTGGTGGTGGCGGACGACAGTGTCTGGGCGGCGCAGGGCGCGCGGCTCGCGGCGTCGGGTTTGGACATCGCTCTTATCGAGGTGCCTTCGGGCGAGGCGAGCAAGAGCTGGGACCGCCTGATCTGGCTGGTCGACCGCCTTCTCGAACTCGGCGTCGAACGGAGCGACACCATCCTCGCGTTCGGCGGCGGCATGGTCGGCGACCTGACCGGCTTCGCCGCTTCCATCCTCAACCGCGGCTGCGCCTACGCGCAGGTGCCGACCACCCTACTCGCCCAGGTCGACAGCTCGGTCGGCGGCAAGACCGCGATCAACGTCGCCGCCGGCAAGAACCTTGTCGGCGCCTTCCACCAGCCGAGCGCGGTGCTGATCGACCCCACCACCCTCGACACCCTCCCCGACCGCGAACTGCGCGCCGGTTATGCCGAAGTGGTCAAATACGGCCTCATCGCCGACCCCGCCTTCTTCGCCTGGTGCGAAGCGAACAGCGCCGCTCTCATCGCCGGCGACGCGGCGGCGCGGGCAGAGGCGATCGAGACCTGCGTGAGAATGAAAGCCGCCATCGTCGGCGAGGACGAGCGCGAGACCGGCGGCCGCCGCGCGCTCTTGAACCTGGGCCACACCTTCGGCCACGCGCTGGAGGCCGAGGCGGGCTATTCCGGAGACCTGCTCCACGGCGAGGCGGTGGCGATCGGCATGGTCCTGGCCTTCCGCTTCTCTGTGGAGCGCGGCCTCTGCCCCTCGGCGGATGCGGATCGAGTAGAGGCCCACCTCACCGCCGCCGGCCTCCCCACGCGCCCCGTCCACGGCACCCCAGCGGCGCTGGTGGGCCACATGACCAAGGACAAGAAGCGCGAAGGCGGCCGAACCGCCTTCATCCTCGCCCGAGGCATCGGCCAGGCCTTCGTCGACAAGGGCGTGGAGCTTTCAGAGGTCGAGGCGTTCCTCGCGGGCGAAATTCCTCCCCATCGCCAGATGGGGAGGGGGACCACCTGAAAGGTGGTGGAGGGGTAAAAGGCGCAGGAAGTAGACGCTTCTCGCGCGAACCTGAGGAGTCCGAGCCAGCTACCCCTCCACCACACTGCGTGTGGTCCCCCTCCCCCCGCTGCGCGCGGGGAGGACTCAACTCTGCCCCGGCTCTTCGAGCGCATTGTCCGGGCTGAACATATTCTCCTTGAGCGCGTGGAGATCCCCCGACGCCGTCTGGCTGTCCAACCGCTTCAGGTCGCGCTCGCGATATTCCGCTTCGACACGGGCCAGTTCCTCGCCGTCGATGCAGAACAAAGACAGCGCCTCGCGGCCCATCATCACCGCCGATTCGAACACTTCGCGGACCGTGCATTTGAGGTCGAGGGGAGCGAGCTCCATCAGATGCAGCCGGTCGAAGGCGCGGACGAACACCGCCGCCTGGGGGAAGGCTTCGAGGATCGGCTCAAGCTTGCGCGCCGTGAGAGTCCGCCCGTCGATGCAGAAGAGCAGCACCTTCGCCTCCGCGGCGCCCGCGATCCGGAGCAGGTCGAGCCGCGTCCCGTCGCCATAATAGACCTTCGAACCGAACGTCCCCGCCACCTCGATCTGGCTCGGCTTCGAATCGATCAGGGTGACGCCCAGGCCCTTGGCCATCAGCATCTGGGCCACCGTTTGACCAAAACGCCCGTAGCCGATGACGATGGCCGGCGTGCTGTCCGAATGCTCCGGTCCATCGAGGCCGGCGCCGGCATTGCGGGTGCTCCGCCGGTCGAGCCAGTCGTTGAGCATCATCAGGAACGGCGTCGACGCCATCGACACGGTTACGATCGCACCGAACAGGCTCGCCGCCGCCGGCTCGACCAGAAGCGCGCGCTGGGCTGCGGCGAACAGGACGAAGCCGAACTCGCCGCCCTGGCTGAGCAGCAGGCCGAGCTTCAGCGCCTTCCTGTTCTCCATCCCGAACGCCCGCGCGATTCCGAACAGGAACAGCGCCTTCACCGCGATCAGCGCGATGGCCATTCCGACGACGAAGAAGGGGCGGTCGGTGATCGCGCCGAGGTCGAGGGTCATCCCAACCGCGAGGAAGAACAGGCCGAGCAGGATCGATCGGAACGGGTCGATGTCCGCCTCGAGCTCGTGCCGGTAGGGCGAGTCGGCGAGCATCACGCCGGCGATGAAGGCGCCTAAGGCCGTCGAGAGATGGAGCGCCTCCATCACTGCGGCCGAGGCGAGGACGATGAACAGGCCCGCGACGACGAACAATTCGCGCTCGCTGATCCGGCCGACCAGGCGGAACAGGGGGTTGATCAGGAAGCGGCCGGCGAGGACGAGGCCCGCGATGGCGCCCACCGTGTAAAGGCCGAGCTGCCACCCCGGCGGCGCAAGCGGGTCCGGCGCTGCGCGGGACAAAGCGGCGATGATCGTGATCAAAGGCACGATCGAGAGGTCCTGGAACAGCAGGATGGAGAAAGCCCGCTCCCCCGCCCGCGTGTTGATCGAGCCGTCCGCCCTGAGGCTCGGGAGCACCTGCGCGGTCGAGGAGAGCGCCAGCGGGAGGCCGATGGCGAGCGAGGCGGCAAGGCTGAACCCTGCGGCGAAGTGCACGAGGGCGGCGATCGCGACGCCGCTCAACGCCACCTGCAGCAAGCCCATTCCGAAAATGTCGCTTCGGAGGCGCCACAGCCGGCTCGGATGGAGCTCCAGCCCGACCAGGAAGAGGAGGAGGACGATCCCGAAATCGGCGATGTGGAGCATCTCGTCCGGAGCGCTGATCAGGCCGAGGCCGTCCGGCCCGATCAGCGCCCCCGCGACGAGATAGCCGAGCACGGCGCCCAATCCGAGGCGGCGGAACAGCATCACGAAGAGCAGAGCGGCGCCGAGCATGATGACGCCGTCGCGGAGGACGAGGGCGGTCGCCTGCTGTGCCGCTTCGCCGTCCATCAGCCCCCCCGCGCCCGCGCCACAGCCTCGGCCGCGGCGTCGAAAGCGAGCAGGATCGCGGCGTGGCGCGCGGCGTAGGCGCGGGCTGCGGCGAAGATGTCGAGGCCGGGCCAGTCGCCCGGGCTGTCGGCGCGGCCGGCCAGGTAATCTAAGAGGGTGTCGCGTGCCTGGGCGATCTCGGCGCCGCTGCGTCCGATGGCATGGGCGCCGAGCAGGGCTGCGGAGGCCTGGCCGAGGGCGCAGGCCTTGACCTCCTGGCCGAGCGCGGTGACCCGCCCCTCCCCGTCCAGCGCGATATCCACCGTGACCGCGCTTCCGCAGACCGGGGAGCGCTTCTCGACGGTCGCCTGCGGATGCTCCAGCCGCCCGACATGGGGGATGGAAGCGGCAAGGCGGAGGATGTCGCGCGTGTAGAGGATGGTCGCCACGCCCCGCCTATAGGAGCGGGGCGCGGCGAGGCAAACCTGGATTAACGTTGCTCCGCTCCTCCCCGGAACGGGGAGGAGCAAGAGGCTAACGCAGGAACCTATCGACCGCCGCCGCGAAAGCGTCGGGCTGGTCGATCATGATGAAGTGGTAGCTGCCGTCGATCCGCTCGAGATAGCCGGTGCCCGAATCCCAGGCGTAGAGGACGGTCAGCGGAACCGCGACGCGGCCGAGCTCGGGGCGGAGATCGGTGGTCATCAGCTCGTGGACCGAGCGGGCGACCACCGATTTGTCGGACGCCGCTCCGGCCTCGACCAGGGCAGCACGCGCGCCTTCCGTCTTGACCAGGCGGGCCAGCACCGCCCCCTGCGACGCCCGCCCCTGCTCGGGCGTCTGGGCGAGGATCATGTCGCGAAAGGCGTCGGCCTGAGGCTTGACCGAGGCGGGGGTCGCCGAGGGGTCGAACAGCAGGCTGTAGAAGGGGAGCGAGTCGACCGCCATCACCCGCCCGACCGAGCCCGGGCGCCGCGCCGCAAGCATCAGCGCCGCCTCGCCGCCGAGCGAATGGCCGATCACCGCCGGCGCCTTCAATTTGTTGGCCGCGATATAGCCGGCGAGCGCGTCGGCGAGCGGAGCGACGATGAGCCCTTCCACATTGCCGCCCACCTTTTCGCCTGCGAAGCCGCCGACCTGGACCAGGTGGACACGATGGTTCGCCTTGAGCCGATCCGCCGTCCGGTCCCAGACCGAACGCGGCGAGGAAAGGCCGGGGATCAGGATCACGTCCGGCCCCTTCCCTTCCACGACCACCGAGAAGCGCGGCTCCGCCGCCTCCGCCCGGGCGAGATGGGTCAGGCCGAAAAGAAGAAGAAAGGCCGCGGCGAAGATCTTGAGAGGACGCATGGTTTTGCTCCTTAGGAAGGGTCGAAAATCTGTTCGATGGTGAGGCCGAAGAGGGCAGCGATGGTGAAGGCGAGCGGCAAGCTCGGGTCGTAGCGCCCGTTCTCCAGCGCGTTGACCGTCTGGCGGGAGACGTCGAGCGCCGCGGCGAGGTCGCCCTGGCTCCAGCCGCGCTCGCCGCGGAGCTCCTTGAGGCGGTTCTTCACCGGTAGCGCCTGCGCGCGATCAGCACGCCCAAGAGCCAGCCCACCGCCATTAGCGGCCAGATCATGAAGGCCGACTGGCGCGGCGCGCCCGCTTCCTCGGCAAAGCCCCAGCCGAAGGTGAGGAGCGCCGTGAGGAGAAAGGAAATCGCGATCGCGTCGAGCTGGATCCGGCGCTGCATCTCGTCCAGCCGCCAGATCCCCCGCATCACCGCCCAGGCCGCCACCGCCGCCCCGATCATCGGAGTCAGCGCAAGCGCAATCCGGGCATTGCCGGTGAGATGGTAAGCGTCGTCGATCAGGTTCGAAGCCACCAGCAGCGCCGCGTAGAGCGCGAGGCCGCCCGTCAATTCAATGATGTAGCGCCGATGCTTCATGTGCCGTCTCCTGTAAAGGGAGTTTTACAAGAGCAGCGTCATGCCTGTCAAGGGTGTTTTACATGTGTCCGGCTAGGCGCGGCGCCAGGTGGTCCCGGTGGGGCTGTCCTCAAGGAGGATCCCCTCACCCGCCAACTCAGCGCGGATGCGGTCCGCCTCGGCGAAGTCGCGGCGCTTCTTGGCTTCGGTGCGGGCGGCGACGAGGCCGTCGATGCGGCTGTCGCCTTCGCCCTGGAACCAAGCTTGAGGGGAGGACGAGAGGAGGCCCACTAGATGAGCGGCTGCAAACCACTGCCCCGTCTCCTGATCGATCTTGAAGACCTCACCACGATCAACTGAGGCCGCCCTCAGCCCCACACCAAGAGCACTCATCGCAGCCGGAGTGTTGAGATCATCGCCAAGAGCCTCCAGCACCGAAGGATGCGGCGCGTAGTCGTGGGCGTCGTAATCGAGCACGAAACGCTCGTAGCCTCTATACCACCGATCCAGCGTGGCCTTGGACTGCGCAATCAGCGCGTCCGACCATTCCAGCGGCTGGCGGTAATGGGCCGAGAGCAAAGCGAAGCGCAACGTCTCGCCCTTGTGGCCCTGATCCAGCAGCTCGTCGACGCGCACGACGTTGCCGAGGCTCTTCGACATCTTCTCGCTACCCGCCATCGACAGGAAGCCGTTGTGCACCCAGTAGCGGGCGAGCGGGGCGCCATCGTGCGCGCAGCGGCTCTGGGCGAGCTCGTTCTCATGGTGCGGGAAGATGAGGTCCAAACCGCCGCCATGGATGTCGATGGTGGTGCCGAGGTGGCGCTCGATCATCGCCGAGCATTCGATATGCCAGCCCGGACGCCCGCGCCCCCAGGGGCTGTCCCAGCCGATCGTCCCCTCCGGCGACGGTTTCCACAGGACGAAGTCGGCCGGGTCCTTCTTGTAGGAGGCGACCTCGACCCGGGCGCCGGCAATCATCGCTTCCCGGTCGCGCCTCCCGAGCGCGCCGTAGCCTGGGTCGGACGGCACGTTGAACAGCACATGGCCGTCCGCCTCATAAGCGTTGCCGCTCCCGATCAGGCGCGCGATCATGTCGACCATCTCGGCGACAGTCTCGGTCGCCTTGGGGGCGATGTCCGGCGGCCGGACGCCGAGCGCGCCCATGTCGGCCAGATAGAAATCCTCATAGCGCCGGGTGATGACTGAGGGGTCGACGCCCTCGGAGCGCGCCGCCTCGATGATCTTGTCGTCCACGTCGGTGACGTTGCGGGCGTAGACGACCTTGTCCGCTCCGTAGACGTGGCCGAGCAGGCGGGTCAGCACGTCGAACACGACCGCCGGCCGCGCATTGCCGATATGGGCGCGGTTGTAGACCGTGGGCCCGCAGACATAGACGGTCACCCGCTCCGGATCGGCGGGCGTGAAGGGGCGCTTTTCGCGAGCGTATGTGTCGTGGAGGCGGATCATGTGCGGTTCGAAGGCGCTGCGTCGTTGGCAGGGGCCTGGCGGTAGACCGGATCGCGCGGGGTGCCGCGCCGCCATTCGACGAAATTGACGATCGCCCGCCCGCTCGCCGACAGCAGGGGATAGGTGCGCGAGCTCGCCATCCATTCCGGCCGGACGCTGTCGCGGCCCCAGATCGTGTCATAGACGAGGTTGGCGCCGAGATAGAGGAGGGTGGCGACGATCAGGCCCTTCAAGGCCCCGAAGCCGGCGCCGAGCACCCGGTCCACGGGTCCGATCACCGACCTCTTCACGCCGCCGCCGACCTGGCGCGCGACCAGCTTGCCGGCGAAGAAGACGATCCCGAACACCAGCACGAAGGCGAGGACAGCCGCGCCCGAGCGGGTGCCGACCAGCCCCTCCAGAGCATTGGTCGTGGGGGTGTGGAGCACCCGGTCACTAGGCCGCCGCCGACCAGCAGAAGAACGATGATGTCGAGCGCCGTCATGCTGCAACTGCTAACGGAAGGATCGAGGCGAGGGAAGCGAGCTATTTGCCCAGCAAATGCTCTACCAGCTCGCGCAGGGTCTTGAAGCCGGTGAGCGCCAGCCCGCCTTTCTCGCCCTGGAGCGAGGCGGGGACGATGGCGCGTTCGAAGCCTAGCTTGGCGGCTTCCTTGAGGCGGAGGCCGCCGTGGGCGACCGGGCGGATCTCGCCCGACAGAGCGACTTCGCCGAACGCCACCGCCTCCGCCGGCACCGGCCGCTCAGACAGGGCCGAAACCAAAGCCGCGGCCACCGCCAGATCGGCGGCGGGGTCGACGATGCGGTAGCCGCCGGCGATGTTGAGATAGACTTCGGCCGTGGAGAAACTCAGGCCGCAGCGTGCCTCCAGCACGGCGAGGATCATCGCCAGCCGCCCCGAATCCCAGCCGACCACCGCCCGCCGAGGCGTCGCGCCGCTGGCGAGGCGGACGGTCAGCGCCTGGATCTCGACCAGCACCGGCCTCGTCCCCTCCAGCGCCGGGAACACCACCGCGCCCGACACCGCCTCGCCGCGATGGGTGAGGAACAGGGCGCTGGGGTTGCCGACCTCGTCGAGTCCCCCCTCCCCCATCGCGAACACGCCGATCTCGTCGGTGCCGCCGAAGCGGTTCTTGGCCGCGCGCAGGATCCGGTATTGGTGGCTCCGCTCGCCCTCGAAGGAAAGGACGGTATCAACCATATGCTCGAGCACACGCGGCCCCGCGATCGACCCGTCCTTGGTGACATGGCCGACCAGCACCAGAGCCGCCCCGCTCTCCTTGGCGAAGCGGATCAGCTCGCCGGCTGAGGCGCGGACCTGGCTCACCGTCCCGGGAGCGCCCTCGATCAGGTCGGAATGCATGGTCTGGATCGAATCGATCACCACCAGAGCCGGCGGCGGGCCCTCACCCAGGGTGGTCAGGATGTCGCGCACCGAAGTCGCCGCCGCGAGCCGCACCGGGGCGGAGCCGAGCCCCAGCCGCCGGGCACGGAGCCGGACCTGGTCGGTCGCCTCTTCGCCGGAGATATAGGCCACGTCGAGGCCGCGCTCGGCGATCCGCGCCGCGGCCTGGAGGAGAAGCGTCGACTTGCCGATGCCGGGATCGCCGCCGATCAATGTCGCCGAGCCCGCGACGATGCCGCCGCCCATTGCCCGGTCGAACTCGCGGATTCCGGTCGACATCCGCTCGGGGAGGGCGACCTCGCTGTCCAGCCCGACCAACTCGAACGCCGTCCCGCCCGAACGCAGATTGTGCCGCGCCGAGAATGGCGTCACCACTCCGCCCGAATCCTCGACGAGCGTGTTCCAGCCCGAGCAATCGGGGCACTGGCCCTGCCATCGGCTTTGCACCGACCCGCAGGACTGGCAGACATAGCGTCTCTTCGGTTTTGCCATCGGCGCAAGGGTTAGCCGGGGCGATGCATTCGCGCCAAACCAAATTTCATGGGAACAGCCGCGCCGCCCCCGCATTCTCCAGAGGCCAGCAATGGAGAGTGCAAATTGTTTATCCAGATTCACGCCGACAACCAGGTCGACAGCGACAATGAACGCGACAGCCGCCTCGAAGACCAGATCCGCCAGCGCCTCGCCCGCTTCGAGGGGCGGATCACCGACGTCGAGGTCCACGTCTCGGACGTCAACGGCCCGCGCGGCGGCAATGCCGACCTTCGCTGCTCGATGGAGGCGCGGGTGAACGGAATCCCGCCCGTCGCAGCGGTCGACGAAGGCGACACGATCGACCGGGCGGTGATCGGTGCGGCGAAGAAGGTCGTCCGCGCGCTCGACCATCAGCTCGGCAAGCTCGGCGACCGCAAGGGTCACTGACGATCGGCCAAGGTTGCACCGGCGCGGCAGCGGCTCCATGGGGGCGAAGATGATCCGCGTCGCAAGCTATAATATGCGCAAGGCGATCGGCACCGACCGGCGCCGCGCCCCCGAGCGCACGATCGAGGTCTTGTGCGAGCTCGACGCCCATGTCGTCGCTCTGCAGGAAGCCGACCGCCGCTTCGGGACCCGCGCCTCCGCCATCCCGCCCCACCTCATCTGCGAGCATAGCGGCTATAAGCCGGTGCCCTTCGACGCCCGGGATGGAAGCCTCGGCTGGCACGGAAATGCGATCCTGGTGAAGAAGGACGTCGAGATCGTCGACAAAACCCTGCTCCACCTCCCCTCGCTGGAGCCGCGCGGGGCGGTGCTCGCCGAACTCAAGATCGGCGGCCGGGCGCTTCGGGTGGTCGGCATGCACCTCGATCTCTCGGGCCTGTGGCGGCGGCGCCAGGCGCATGCAATTCTTGCCTATGTCGAGGGCCGAGAGGAGAAGATGCCCACTGTCCTGATGGGCGATCTGAACGAATGGAGCGCCCGGGGCGGCTGCCTGCGCGACTTCGCCCACCATGCCCGCTTCGCCGATTGCGGCCGAAGCTTCCACGTCCGCCGCCCGGTCGCGCGGCTCGACCGGATCATGGTGATGGGCGCGCTCGACATCGAGGCGTGCGGAGTCCACCAGACCCCGACCGCCCGAAAGGCATCCGACCATTATCCGGTGTGGGCGGATTTGAAGCGGGGCTGACCCCCCCCGTCAGCCGCCGGCGTCGACGCTGGAATTGCCGGTTTCCGCTTCAGGCTGGGCGGGGTTGGGCCGTTCGTCGAGGCCGAGCCAGTCGCGGGGCGGCAGGCGGTAGAGCATGTCCATCACCTCGAACTCGACCCCGCCCGGCTGGTTGCTGGAGCCGTTCCACAGCGCCACCACGCCCGATTTGGTCGCCGGATCGAACATGATCAGCGAGCGATAGCCTTTGACGCCGCCGCGGTGCGCGATGACTCGGTGGCCGGAATAATCGTAGATCCGCCAGCCGAGGCCGTAAGCCGCGGTCCGCACCCGCTCGCGGAACTTGCGCATCCGGCCGAGCTCCGACGGGGTAGACGCGCGCTCGGTCTGGACCGCTTCCAGCACCGTTGCCGGCAGCACGGACGTGTCGCCGCCCATCTGCGCCTGCATCCACAGAGCGAGGTCCTTGATCGAGCTGTTCACCCCGCCCGCGGCCGGAACGCGATAGTAGAAATCGGTCACTTCGACCGGCTTCGAGTGCTTGCCGCCGGTATAAGGCCGCGCCCAGCTCGGTGCGTTCACCAGCCCGTCGCGGGTCAGGCTCGCCGAGTTCATGCCGAGCGGGCGGAACAGGGTCTGGAGCACCGCCTGCTGGTAAGGCACGCCGGTGACCTTCTCGACGATCTCGGACGCCGCATCGTAAGCGACGTTCTGATAGGCCCAGCAGGTTCCCGGAGCGCAGATCGAGTTCAATTGCGCCATTGCGAGGCGGAGCTGCCTCGGGTCCTCGCCATCCTCGAGCCGCGGATCATTGGCATGGCCGGCGAGGCCGAGGCGATGGGAGAGAAGGTCGGCGACCGTTGCCTTATTCTCGTTGCCGCCGGGGAGCTTCAAGGTGGCGCTGTACTTCACCACCGGCTCGTAGAGGGACAGCTTGTTGCGGGCCGCAAGGAGCGCGACCATGTCGCCCGCGACACCCTTTGAAAGGGACGCCCAGCGGAAAATCGTGTTGGGCGTGACCCTGTCGCCGCTCCCCGCGACCGTCTCG
>VBAE01000090.1 GCA_005882415.1 Alphaproteobacteria bacterium
CGTGGTGATCGAACACAACCTCGAAGTCATCAAGACGGCCGACTGGGTCCTCGACCTCGGCCCCGAGGGCGGCGACAAGGGCGGCGAGATCGTCGCCGAAGGAACGCCGGAGCAGGTAGCGAAGGAACCGCGGTCGTACACGGGCGGCTATCTGAAGGAGCTGCTCGCCAAATCTACCCGCTCCGACAAGCCACCCGCGCTGCCGAAGAAGAGGCGGGGTTCAGCCGTTGCATCACGTGAGCCTGAGGCGGTCGAATAGATTCGGCCTGCGTCTGTTGAGTTGAGGAATTCCAGCTTCCTCGGCCCAAGCTCCTTGGAAACGAGGCTAGCTGGGTGACGCCCTCCGTTATGCCGCCGCGTCCATGCAAAACGGCTGAAGCGACGCGCGCTACCTTCATGCCCAGGCTTCAACAGCGTTCAATTTTGCGGATGCCTGCAATTTCCCCTTGCAGAAGGTTTAGCTATATCTTAACTGGACTCACACAATGTCCGATTCAGAAGACAAAGCTGAGCGGTTCCACTGCGAATCGCTCGTTGACCGGGGAGGAAATCGCGTTCTGCTATCGGCAGAGGCGAGCAAGGAGTTTTGGGCGGTTGATACGCGTCAGCAGGCTCGCTTGCTCGCCAATATGGAATTGTGGGCTGAAGGACGTCAGATGACGGACAAGCAGTTTAACGGAAACGAAGGCCGTACCAAAGGCGGCGTCAATCGCATGCTTATGGCGTTCAAAGTTCACAAAATCCGTTGCTATGGTTTTGTCTGCCCCTTGGAGGGCCGCAAGACGTTTGTAATCGTCGATTTAGATCCAGCGAAGAAAACCGACAAGGGCAAAGTTCGTGTTTTAGATCGTGCTAAGGATCGCGTTATTGCCTTTGAGAAAAGGTATGGAGAAAGTTATGAATGACAAGCTCAAGTCTCTGCGGGAGTCCGCTGAATATGCGGAAGAAAAGCTTGTCGCGTCCGTGCAGTCGCTTCTTGAGGAGGCGCTGCGGGAGCGCGGGTGGAACAAGAGCGATCTGGCTAGGAAAATGGGCGTGTCCAAGGCCCGTGTGAGCCAGATGTTTTCTGATAATCAGAATTTCACGATGCGCTTGCTCGCGAATGCGTTTCACGCGCTGGGCGAGGAACTCCACCTGGGGCGGGGGAGCCAGCGCGTGGAATATAAAGGCATCATGATCACCAAATCGAAATTGGCGGTCAGCCTATTAGTGGCCATAACGTCATTAGAGAGCAGGCAGCGCTAGCGATGTGGGAAGCCTTGGACTCCGCTTTGGAGAGTATGGGTACAAAGTCTTCTAGACAGTCTCGGCACCGCGACCAAGAAAAGACGACTATTTCAGACTGGTCCAATCAGGACCATGGATCAAATGTAATTCCTATGGTTCGAAAGAGAGCCGCTGCAAATGGCTAAAAAGTTGACGAACAAGGTTGCAAAGCAAAAGTCGGAGAAGCTTTTCGACTCGAAGCTCGACCCCGCAGCGTACAATCATGTGGCGACGCGATCTGCCTTGATTGCGGTGCAGCTTATTTCTAGTGAATTCGACGTGACTCCTGATTTTTTCAAAAATAGTGAAAAGATTAAGGTCGATCTCTGTCATAACATCGTCGCGATCAATGCATACGGTACTGACCAGATGGTTGTCGGGATTTTCAGATATGAAGTTGTAGCGAAACTAGGTCGCAAGCACGCCTTAAGTGCTCGAGCGGAGTTTCTTGCTGCCTATGACACACCAGAAGATGCCGCGGAAAACGAGACGAAGGCGTTTTGCGCGCGTGTAGGATTGTTTGCGGCTTATCCGTATTTTCGTGCCCTATTTGCGCATTTTGCGTCGGCAGGGAACATTGATCTTCCTATCTTGCCGGTTCTTAGCGCCGACCCCCTGAGGAAGAGCGACGGTAAGCAGTCAACAGTTACAACTCGTCCTTCGAAGGGAGATGACGATAATGACGGATAACAACTTATTAGGGGCATAATGTCCCGAATAAGGAGAATAACATGAGCAGCTGTACCGATAGAAATGGCGATGAGTGGGAGATCTATTCGACCGCGAGCGGATGGCGCTGGCGGCGGACTGCTACTAACGGCCGCGTTGTCGGCGCGTCTACGCAGGCTTACTCCAATCGATCCGATTGCGTCGCCAACGCTCAGCGTAATGGTATGACCTGCACGCCTGTTTGAGCGATTTAGCTACAGCTAGCGGCGCGGGCAAATGCCCGCGCCGCCGTATCGCACACTCCCGCGGCATGGCGTTGGTTACGTGTCTCCATCGGACCCCGCTGGGATCTTACGAAACACCCAAGCCCCTCTCAATGAGCCGCCTGATCGCCTCGGACCGCGAGGGCCTCGGCTCCTCCTGCCGCTCGATCCAGGCGGTGATCTTCGCCTCCAGCTCAACAGGGATGCGGACGCCCTTCGTTGGGGACTCGCCGGTCCGAGGACGGCCGCGAGGTCTTTTCTCAAGATCGGCTATTGACCCGTCCCTATTTATCGTGCACGATATATAAATCAGCCGAACAAGGGCCCGCCTTGCTTCGGCTCTCACCCCGCAACGCCTTCGAACAAGGAGGTGAAGGATGGTTGACGGGCAGCATAGTCGAACGGACGGCGGCGTTCCAGCCGCCGGCTGCGAGACGGCGCGGCCGATCCCGCCAGCCGGTCCGGCGGGGCGAGCCTGTCTTGAACTCAGCCGAAGGGCGCTGCTGACCGGCGCCTGCGCCGCGCCCCTCGTTCGTCACCCCGGACTTGATCCGGGGCCCACCTTCTTCCCTTCTGCGCCATCGGAGAGGCAGCAAGGCAGGTGGATGCCGGATCAAGTCCGGCATGACGAGCAGTCCTTCGTGGTCACGACGAAGCGCTCTACGATCACCTCGGCACAAGCCACGACCGAGCCCTTGCCCGCCTCCTCACCACCCCCGCCCCCACTATGGCCGCCCTCGCCACCAAGCTCGACCTGGCCCTCTACGACGACGCCCTCGAATTCCTCGGCTCCGCTGCCGCCATGCGCACCCTAAAACAAGACGCCCACCGCCTCGCCGCTACCGAGGCCTGAGATTGTTTCACGCAAAGACGCAAAGGCGCAAAGAGTCCGAACCGCTGCCCACGGCCGCAGGCCAATTCAATCCGAGCCAAAGCTCAAACCTCCCCATGAAGGATCGCTCCGCGATCGACACCGCCGCGACCCCTTAGCGTCTTTGCGTCTTTGCGTGAGACATTTCCGAAGCCCGAGCGGCACCGCCTCAAGAATATTACCCTCTGCCCCCGAACTCCCCCTCCACATCCCTCGCGCCATGGAGGATTCGCTCAATGCGTACCGCTCCACGGCTCGGCGTGTAGAAGATGACGTAGTGCCCGTGCACGAGCGAGCGCAGACCCGGCGTCAGGTCCGACCGGTCGCGTCCGCGCTCCGGGAACTGCGCCAGGCCCGCGCACCGAGCCTCCAGCTCCGAGACGAAGCTCAGCGCCCGGTCCCGGTCGTCGGCCGCGATGTAG
Source organism: Alphaproteobacteria bacterium (assembly GCA_005882415.1). Taxonomy (GTDB): domain Bacteria; phylum Pseudomonadota; class Alphaproteobacteria; order Sphingomonadales; family Sphingomonadaceae; genus Allosphingosinicella. The sequence goes on from VBAE01000090.1 coordinate 3,492, forward strand.
AGGGCGATGTCGAGGAGGTCGGCTTCGGCCTCCGGCGCGAACTCGACCCGGATCAACCCGCCGCCCGCTTGCCGCTCGCCTCGCCAAGCGCGTCACGCACCCGCGCGAACACCTCATCCGCCGGCCGCCCCGGCCCGCTCTCCCGTCCGCGCTCGATCGCGCTCCTCAGGCCCTCGAGCCGCGCCTCTCGCTCGGCCTCCCGCTCCTCGATCAGCCGAAGCCCCTCCCGAACCACTTCGCTCGCCGACGCGAAGCGGCCGCTCTTCACCTGGCGCTGTACAAAATCCTCGAAATGGGTCCCAAGGGAATAGCTGGCGGGCACGGGGCTCTCCTCTCGAATTATCAATTTATGATATCGCGTAGGTCCGCTCAAGGCTTTCAACAAAATTGCGCTTGCAAAGTAGGAATTCGTTTGATGTAACCTCGTAAATGGAACAGAACCAGAACTCCGAGTCTCCTTGGGACTCTTCGCCCGCAGCGCCGGCGGAACCCGTCGAGCTGCTCACCGACCACATGCCCGCGATGGTCGATCCGCTCGTGCCGCGCGACGTCGAGGACAGCTTCACCGAGACCAGGCGGCTTCGCCACGATGGCTGGACACCGGACAAGAAGCGCCTGTTTCTCGAATGCTTCGCCGAATGCGGCGTGCTCACCGACGCCTGCCGCGCAGCCGGAATGAGCGCCAAGGCCACCTACAATCTGCGCGACCGCGATCCCCTCTTCGCCGCGGGGATGGAGGCGGCCAGGGTCAAGGCCCGGGGCCCGCTCGCCGACGAGGTCTATTCGCGTGCCCGCAACGGAGTCTTCGAGCGCATCTACAGGAACGGCGCCATCGTCGCCGAGCGCCACCGCTACGACAACCGGCTGACCATGGCCGCGCTCGGCCGCCTCGATGCACGGGTCGACCGGGCCGAGGAGCAGGGCGCGCCGTACCTCGCGCTCGTCGGGCGCTGGGACGAATATCTCGACGCCCTCGCCGAGGACCGGCGCGAGGACGGCTTCGCACTCCTTGCTCCGCCCGCGCCCGCCCCCGCTCCGGCGCCCGCGGCCGAAGTACAGAAAAATGCGGGAGACCGTGAACTTCGTGAACTTCACCCCGGGAATCGCGAACTTCACCTGGCGGATGAGGACGGCGAGGATCCGCACGAAATCTGGCAGGACGAGGAGGAGGACGAGGAGAGCAAGCTGCTCACCGGCGGCTGGTGGACCAATTACCCTCCGCCCGCCGGCTTCGACGGCGAGGAAGAGGGCACCTACGGCGACGACGATTATCAGCGCCGGCTCTCGCCCGCCGAGCAGAACGTGATGGACGCCGACGCCGCCGAGGAGGAAGCGGAGCAGGCCGAGCTCCTCGCCCGCGAGCGCGCCATCGCCGAAGCCCAGCGCGACGCCTTCTTCGGCTTCCGCCCCGCTCCGCAAGCGGCTCCGACTCCGGCTGAGCAGGCGACGACCCCGTCCACTTCGTCCACTTCCGCCGCGAGCGAGCCGGACCCGTGACCGAGACCCTTCAGCCAACCCCTCGCCGCGTTGCCGGCCTGAATTGGTCACGCAAAGACGCAAAGGCGCAAAGAGTCCGAACAGCTCCCGCCGCCGAAGGCGAATTCAACCCGAGGATCAGCTCGCCCCCTCACAAGAAGGATCGCTCCGCGATCGAAACAGCCGCGGCACCTTTGCGTCTTTGCGTCTTTGCGTGAACCATTATCCACCTCTGAGCAGCACCTGCCTGCCCTCGCTTCCCGCTCCGCCTCCCGGGCAAGGCGCACTACCGCTTCGCCGCCGCCGCCCGGCAACCATCCGCCTCGCCCGCGCATTCGCCCTGTCCTAACCTCTGTTAAGAAGGACGTGCCCGATGAGTATCTTCGGCAAGATCAAGGACGCCATTTTCGGCAAGGCCAAGGCCGCCCCCCAGGCGCAGCAGCAGGGCCAGCCCGCCTACCCCTCGGCCCAACCCTCAGCGATGCCGCAGATGCAGCCGCACGCCGCCCCCGCCCAAGCCCCCCAGGCCGCCCAGCCCGCCCAGCCCGCCGCGGTCGACGTCGACGCCATCCTCGCCCAGACGGCCGTGCAGAAGGGGGAGAAGCTCAATTACCAGTCGTCGATCGTCGATCTGATGAAGCTGCTCGACCTCGATTCCAGCCTCGCCAACCGCAAGGAGCTCGCCACCGAGCTCGGTTACACCGGCGAGAAGGACGGCAGCGCCGAGATGAACATCTGGCTCCACAAGGCCGTGATGCGCGAGCTCGAAAAGCACGGCGGCAAGGTCTCGGAAGAGTTGAAAGCCTGAGCGGCCCAGCGGCAGCGAGCCCGGCGCGAAGCGCCGCGCGTGCAGCCGCAGGAGTCCGCGAAGGCCGGGCGGCGGGTCGGCCGGCGAGTCCAGCCGAACCCGTCCGACGGCGGTCAGGCCGCCCTGACCGCCCCCGCCCCCGCCCCAGCCCCCTCACGGACTGACCGGCAGATCCTCGCCGTCGCCGCCGGAGAAGACCAGGATGAGGAGGACCACCACAGCGACTCCGCCGAGGATGTACCAGACCAGATGGTCGTCATGATCATTGTCGTCCGCGGTATCGGCGAGCGCGAGACCCGCCTCGTGGCTGGCCGCGGGCGCGGGCGCGCTCGGCGGCGCGCTCTGGGCGAAGCCGGCCGCCGGCGCGAAGGCGAGGGCCGCGGCGGTGAGGACGGAGGTCAAGGCCCGAGTGCGCATGCTGGATTCCCTTCAGGTTCGCGGGGCGTCCGTCTAACCGCCGCCGCGCACCCTTCGCTATCGGGGTAAGACCCGACACCCGCCCGTCCCCCGGACCTTCAAACCCCAAGCCGAGGCGCCTTCGCCACGACGGCTGGACGCCGGAGAGAAAGCGCCTGCTGCTCGAGCGCCGCGCTGAATGCGGCCTGCTTACCGGCGGTCGATCGGACGGAGGGGCAGGGGGCCGCCCCTCTCGAGCTATTCCTCGCCCACGTCCCGGGCGCCGGTCCGGCCGGGCCGCTCCGCAGGGGGGATGTCCTGCTCATATTGGGCGGGGCCGCTGTAGGTGTCGTGCCCCGACAGGTCCACTCCCACGAATTGCCGTGCGGAGCGCTTCCTCTTGCCGGGCGCCGCCCGCTCGGATCGATCCTTGCCCGTCCCGCGCATCGCGATCCTCCTTCCGTCAGACTGCCTCTCGGATGCCTTGGCGCGGCAACCGAGCCGCCCCCGGCTCCAAACCCGGCGGGTTATCCGCCGATCGGATGACAAGGGCGCCGAAAGAGCAAGGAAAACCTTGCTCCTGCCCTCAGGCCTTTCCGTCGTCGTCGCTATAGGGAGGCCGGCCCGCGGAGCCGTCCCGCGCCCGCTTGAGGTCGCCGCTGTCCTGGCCCGCGTCGTTGGCGGAATCGACGTTCTTGCGCTCGTCCTGATGGACTCCGTCGATGTCGCTATGGGGCGTCGTGGGGGGCGGTTTGGCCACGTCTCGTCTCTCCTTTGCCACCTGAACTGGCGGGACGCGGGGCGGGTTTCGAAAAAAATCGCTCCACGCCGATTTTTTTGCGGGAACGATGGAACCTCCCCGCTCCTGCGCCGTTGTGCAGTTCGGATAGTGACCTTTTGCCCCCCCGCTCTCGCTATCCAAGACATGAGCCCGGACGCGCCAACCTCCCCCCCCCCCGGTGGCGCCTCCGGGCTCAAATTTGTCTGGGGCACTTCCACTTTTTCCAAACGCCCGACGCCCTCCCCGGCTCCCGCCGCGCGGGTCCCGTACGGACGTGGAACAAGCTTCCGTGGCGGGCATTTACTCCCTCACCTGCGCAACGCCGGGGCACCTGTGCTTCCGGGGTTCGCAACCCGAGGAGAGGGAATATGGTTCGTAAGCTTTTCCTGCTTTTTGCAGTCACCAGCTCGTTCGCGCTCGGCGCGTGCAACACGGTCAAGGGTGCCGGCGAGGACATCAAGTCGGTCGGCGAGGCCGGCGATCGGGCCACCTGAGCCCGTTCCTCAGAACCTGAGAATTAAAAAGGCCGTCCTTCGGGGCGGCCTTTTCTTTTGCGCCGCGCTCAGGCCGGGGTCGAGGCGGCCGCGACTTCCTTCGCCCGCCGCCGCTCGGTGAACCAGATCGCCACCAGCGAGATTTCGTAGAGCATGATCAGCGGGATCGCGAGCATGCACTGGGAGATCACATCCGGCGGAGTCGCAAGCGCGGCGACGACGAAAGCGATCAGGATCGCGTAGCGCCGCCCGCGCTTCAGCTGGGTGCGGGTGACGAGGCCGGCCCGCTCCATCAGCATCAGCAGGATCGGCAGCAGGAACGCGATCCCGAACGCCATGATGAACTGCATGACGAGGCTGAGATAATCGCCGATCGCAGGCAAAGCCTCCTGCTTGATCCCGCCGATATCCCCCTCGAACTTCAGGAAGAAGTGAAAGGCCGCCGGCATCACCATGTAGTAAGCGAGCGCCCCGCCCATCGTGAACAATATGGGCGTGGCGATGATGAAGGGCAGGAACGCCCTCTTCTCCTTGGCGTAGAGCCCGGGCGCGACGAACGCCCAGAGCTGGTTGGCGATGATCGGGAAGGCGAGGAAGAAGGCGGCGAACACCGACACCTTCACCTGCACGAAGAACGCTTCGTACAATTTGGTGTAGATCAACCGGCCCTGATTATGGCCGAACGCCTCCGCGAGCGGCTGGGCAAGGAAGGCGATGATGTAGGTCGCGAAATAGAAGCAGATCGCGAACGCCACCCCGAGCGCAAGGAACGACCAGATCAGCCGCTTCCTGAGCTCGATCAGGTGATCCATCAGCGGAGCGCGGGATTCGTCGATCTCCGGGATCATGGCAGCTCGCGGGGGCTGTCGGGCTTCGGCGCAGGAGGCTCGGCGCCCTCAGGCGGCGGCGCGGGCTCCTCGAACGGCAAAGGCCAGGCCGGATCGGCCTCGAAGCCGGGCAATTGCGGCGACGCCTCGTCGGCGGGGGGGGCCGGAGCGGCGGGATGCGGCGGCACCTCCACAGGCGCCTCCTCGGGCGGCGGCAGGCTGGCATCGGAGGCGAAGGGCGCGGCGAGCGGGTGGTCCCGCATGATCCGTTCGTTCTCCTCCTTCCACTTCTTCTCCATCTCCTCCAGCTCGGCCTCGCGCATCATCGTGTCTATGCCGGAGCGGAAGTGGCGGGCCATGCCGCGGGCGCGGCCGACCCACTGGCCGACGGTGCGCATCACCCGCGGCAGGTCCTTGGGGCCGATCACCACCAGCGCCACGATGGCGATCAGCAGGAGCTCGGAATAGCCGATGTCGAACATCTACGCGCCTTCAGGCGGCGGCTGGGGTCAAGGCTCGCGGCGGTCGGCGGGGTCGATGTCGCGGGTGCGATCGACCGGCACTTCCAGCGTCGAGCTGTCGGCGATGCGGCGCGGTGGCTCCGTCTTGGCGGCGGTGCTCGGCGGCACGTCGTCGTCCTCGGTCATGCCCTTCTTGAAGCTTTTCAGCCCCTTGGCGACGTCGCCCATCATGTCGGAGAAGCGGCCCTTGCCGAACAGCAGCAGGATGATGACGCCCACCACCAGCCAATGGAAGATGCTGAAACCGCCGCTGAACATCGCAAATCTCCGAAAGTACGAAGCCTACCTAGTCTCCCTCGGGCCCGGTTTCCAGCACTAGCTGTTCCAGCGCCGCGTCGATCGGGTCGAGCAGCCCCGCGGCCTTCAGGTCGTCGATGCCCGGAAGGTCGCGCCGGCTCTTCAGGCCGAAATGGGCGAGGAAGGCCGGGGTGGTGGCGTAGATGAGCGGCCGCCCGGGCACTTCGCGGCGCCCGGCGGGGCGGACCCAGCCCGCCTCCATCAGCACGTCCAATGTCCCCTTGGAGATCTGGACTCCGCGGATCGCCTCGATCTCGGCGCGGCTGACCGGCTCATGATAAGCGATGATCGCAAGCGTCTCGACCGCCGCGCGCGACAGCCGCCGGCTCTCGTCCCGCTCCCGGCGGAGGATATAGGCAAGGTCCGGCGAAGTCTGGAAATGCCAGCGCTTCCCCCGCTCGACCAATTCGATGCCGCGGCCCGAATAATGGTCCTGAAGCTCGGCAAGCGCCCATTTCACGTCGACGTCCGGGCCGACATGGTCGCCGATCTCGTCCACCCCCATCGGCTCCTCGGCCGCGAACAGCACCGCCTCGACCGCGCGCACGCCCTCCGGAACCTCGCTCATGCCGCCCTCACATAAAGCGGCGAGAAGGGGGCCTCCTGCTGCATCTCGACCTTCCCTTTCCGCGCCAGCTCCAGGGTGGCGACGAAGCTCGAGGCGAGGGCCGACTTGCGGTACTCGCCGTCCTGCGTTTCGGGCAGGAAGTCCTCGATCCGTGTCCAGGCGAGCTTCATCCCGATCATCCGCTCCACCCGAAGCAGCGCCTCCTCCAGCGTCATCACCGGGCGGCGCGAGACGATGTGGACCGCCGGCTCGGTTCGGGCGCGGACGGAGCCGTAGGCGCTGATCAAATCGTAGAGGTCCGCCTGCCACAGCGACTTCCTCACCACCTTCAGCCCCTCGGGCGCGCCGCGCAGGAAGACGTCACGCCCGACCCGGTCGCCGCCCATCAGCCGCGCGCCCGCCTCGCGCATCGCGGCAAGCCGCTGGAGCCGGAGCTGGAGCCGCATGGCGAGCTCTTCGGGGCTCGGATCGGCCTGCTCCTCCTTGGGCAGAAGCAGGCAGGATTTGAGGTAAGCGAGCCAGGCCGCCATCACCAGATAGTCGGCCGCGATCTCCAGCTTCAGCCGCTTCGCGTCGGCGATGAAGGCGAGATATTGCTCGACGAGCGCGAGGATCGAGATCTTGGCGAGGTCGACCTTCTGCGAGCGCGCAAGCGTCAGCAGCAGGTCGAGCGGCCCTTCCCAGCCGTCTATGTCGAGCGTCAGCCGGTCCGCATCGGCGGTCGCCAGCGGCAGTTCGTCGAACGAATCCCCCTCCATGGCCCGAGTTTATGCCGCAGCGAGGAGCTTGTCGAAGGCTTTGCGGATCGGATTTCGCCGCCTATCTGGCCCCCATGGCAGCACCAATACTCGCTTATGAAAATCTCGGCCTCGTCCAGGGCCACGGCTGGCTGTTCCGCGGCATCGACCTGTTCGTCGGCGCGCGCGACCGGCTGGCGCTGATCGGCCGCAACGGCGCCGGCAAGACGACTCTGCTGAAATGCCTCGCCGGCGTGATCGACACAGACGAGGGGCGGCGGACCATGCAGCCGGGCACAAAGGTGGTGCTGCTCGAGCAGGACCCGTCGGTGGACCGGTTCGAAACTCTGCGGGACTTCGCCCTCCACGGCAGCGACGCCCCGCCAGCCCATGAGGTGGAGGCCATCGCCGACCAGCTCGGCGTCACCCTCGACCGTCCCGCTTCGACCGCGTCCGGAGGCGAGCGCCGCCGGACAGCGATCGCCCGGGCACTCGCCCAGGACCCGGACGTTCTCCTGCTCGACGAGCCGACCAACCATCTCGACCTCGCCGCGATCGAATGGCTGGAGGACTGGCTCGGCCGCTTCACCGGCGCCTTCGTCGTGATCAGCCACGACCGCACCTTCCTGAAGCGCCTCACCCGCTCGTCTCTGTGGCTGGAGCGGGGCTCGCTGCGCCGCGCCGAGATCGGCTTCGGCGGCTTCGACGCCTGGACCGAGGCCGTCTATGCCGAGGAGGCGCGCGCCGCCGAGAAATTGGACGCGAAGCTCAAGCTCGAGCTCCATTGGCTGGAGCGCGGAGTCACCGCCCGCCGCCGCCGCAACCAGGGCCGCCTCACCAAGCTCCACGAAATGCGCGCAGCGCGCGCGGCGATGATCGGCCCCGCGGGGACCGCCAAGCTCGGCCTCGCGAATGACGACGTGAAGACTAAGGTCGTGATCGACGCGGAGCACGTCACCAAGCGCTTCGGCGAGCGGACCATCATCCGCGACTTCAGCCTCCGCATCCAGCGCGGCGACCGGATCGGCGTGGTCGGCGCCAATGGCACCGGCAAGACCACCCTCCTCCGCCTCCTCACCGGCGAGATCGAGGCGGACGAGGGCCGGATCCGCCGCGCCAAGACGCTCGAAGGGATCATGATCGACCAGCAGCGCCGCCTGCTCGAACCCGACAAGCGCATCCGCGACGTGCTCGCCGACGGCGGCGACTGGGTCGACGTCCGCGGCACCAAGAAGCACGTCCAGGGATACCTCAAGGAATTCCTGTTCGACCCCGGCCTCGCCGACGCCCGCATCGGCACCCTCTCGGGCGGCGAACGCTCCCGCATCCTCCTTGCCCGCGAATTCGCCCGTCGCTCGAACCTCCTCGTCCTCGACGAGCCGACCAACGACCTCGACCTCGAAACGCTCGACCTCCTGCAGGAGGTGATCGCCGATTATGAAGGCACCGTCCTCATCGTCAGCCACGACCGCGACTTCCTCGACCGCACGGTGACCATCACCCTCGGCCTCGACGGCAGCGGCAAGGTCGATATCGTCGCCGGCGGCTACGAAGACTGGATGCGCCAGCGGGCGCGCGCTTCCTCCCCCGCGCCCCGCACGTCCGCTGCGGCCAAACCTACCCCAGCGGCGCCCCGCGTCCAGACCAAGCTCACCTACAAGGACCAGCGCGACTACGACCTGTTGCCGGGGCGGATCGAAGAAATCGAAGCCGCCATCGCGCGGGACGAGGAGGCCCTCCACGATCCAGACCTGTACACGAGGGACCCGTCACGCTTCGCGGCCCTGACCGCAGCGATCGAAAAAGCCCGCGCCGAACGCGACGCAGCGGAAGAAAGGTGGCTGGAGCTGGCCGAAAGGGTGGAAGCGCTGGCCTCCTAACTCCTCCCCGGAACGGGGAGGGGGACCGCACGAAGTGCGGTGGAGGGGGGCGAGCGCAGCGAGCATGGAGCCGTGGGCCCCCTCCACCATGCTTCGCATGGTCCCCCTCCCCGTGCCGGGGAGGAGTTCAGGTCAGCGGCACGTCGTTCCCGGCCCCTCGTCCAGATCCAGACACCGCCCATCGATCACGTTCGGCGCGATCGGCACCCCGATGATTGAAGCCAGCGTCGGAAGAATATCCACCGTCTCCACCGGAAGCGCCTGTTCGAAGGGCACCATCCCCTTGCGCCAGAACAGGATCGGCACCCGCCGGTCGTAATCCCAGGGGCTGCCATGGGTCGCGACATAGCCTCGGCTGGTGTCGGCGATCGGCGTGATCCGGGGCTTCAAAAGCACGATGAAGTCGCCCGACCGCTCGGGATCGAAACTCGCTTTGGCCCGCTCGATCAGGCTCCACGTATCGGGCGATCCCTTAGGCGCGGCCGTCGCGAGCAGCTGCGCCTTGGTGAACACAGCGGCCACCTGCGGGTGGCGCCGATACGCCGCCACCGCCTCATTCAGCACCCGCGTCCGCTGCGCAGCGGTGAGCCCGGTGTCGACATACATGTCGCCGAACGGGCCATCCCCATACAGCACCGGGCCCTTGAGCTTCAGCTTCGCCCCAAGAGCCTTGCCCATCGTCTCAGCGCTCAGCGCCGGATCGACCCGCGCCGCTTCGGTGATGCCATGGTCGCGGTGGCGCTCGGGGATGTCGGTGCCGCCATGGTCGGCGGTCAGCATCACCACATAGTCGATCCCGTCCGCGTCCAGCCCGCGGAAGAATTCGCCGAGCGCGCTGTCGAGCGCCATCAGTTGGATGCACATCTCGCTGCCCTGGGTGCCGTAGGTGTGGCCGACATAGTCGGTCGCCGACATGCCGAGGATGAGGAGGTCGGTCGCCTCGCCCTGCCCCAGCTTCATCTCGCGCCGGAGCCGGTCGCCGAGCCCCAGCGTCGCGCGGTCGAAGTCGGGCGAGGCGCGGAAGCCGGTGCGGTCGTCCTTGTCGCGGGCGAAGCGGCCGGCGCCGACCGGCTTGCCGCCGCCGCCCACCGCAACCGCCCGGCTGCGCGCCTCGCACAGGCCCGGGAGCGGCCGTGCCTCGCGATATTCCTTGCCGTTCCAATACCAGCGCTGGTCCGGCCCATAGCCCCCCATCATGATCGCCGCCCGGTCCTTGCCCGAGGCGACCGCGACCCGGCTTCGCGGATCGGCGCGCTTCATATAGTCGCCGAGCGCCGGCACCCTCAGATGGATGGTCGAGACCGTGTATTTGTCATGGGTGCTCCCCGGCACCCGCTCGTCCTCGGAGCAATAGACGTTCTTGTCCTCGCGCGGGGCTTTCAAGTTGAACCAGTTGTTGGCGATGATCCCGGTCCGCGCCGGGTGCGAGCCGGTGAGGATGGTCGAGTGGCCAGGGCAAGTCTCGGTCGCATTGTGCGACTGGTAGCCGAGCGGGAAAACCACCCCCCGCGACAGCCGCTGGAGCCCGGCATCGAAATGCTGCCGATACTGGTTGAACAAATCCGCCGAGAATTGGTCGACCGAGATCACCACCACCAGCTTGGGCTTCTGCGGCGCCTGGGCTTGAGCGGGCGCGAGGAAGGGCAAGGCAAGCAGGGCTGCGAGACGGGCGAGCTTCATGGTGGCGGAATCCCCTTTTTCTGTTTGTACCGCCTCTACACATCGCGCGCTTTTGGTAAAACGGGGTAGCGCTCGACACTGCCACGATCTTTATGGCAGCCAGCGAAAAAACAAACGGGGGAGCCACAGGAAAATGGATTCGACGGACGCAGCGGACCTGATCGCGGAGCTTCACGAGGAGAGGGCGGAGAGCGCGTTGGACGACCGCTTCCGAGGCCGCGCGGCCCTCCTCATCGCAGCCCTCGCCGCAGTGCTCGCGATCGGCGGCCTCGGCGGCGGCAACGCCACCGACGACATGGTCGGCAACAACATCAAGGCCTCCGACTCCTGGGCCTTCTACCAGGCGAAAAACGTCCGCCAGACGATGTACGACGGCCGAGGCTCGGCTCGCCAAATACGAAGCGACGGTGAAGCGCTACGACAGCGAGCCCGACCCCAAGGCCCCCGGCGATCCGCTGAAGGGCGAGGGCAAGAAGGAGCTGAAAGCGCGCGCCCAGTCCTTCGAACAGGGATTCGAGCAAGCCTCTGAAAGGGATAACAATTTCGACCTCGCCGAGGTCCTGCTCCAGCTCGCTTTAGTACTCGGCTCAGTGGCGATCCTCGCGCTCAGCCGCTGGACCCTGATCGTCTCCGCTTTGCTGGGAATCGCCGGATCGCTCCTGACCCTGAACGGCTTCTTCCTGCTCGTCCCGCTCGGCTAGCCGCCCCTCGCCGCGTCCAGGTGCTGGCGGATCTCGGCGTCGGTCGGGGCGCCGCGGGCCGCTTGCTGCATCAGCGTCAGGCCCTGCGCCTTGTCCTTGCCGCTCTTGTAGAGGATCCAGCCCAAAGTGTCCGCGGTCGAAGGGTTGGCCTTGTCGAGCGACCAGGCCTTGCGGGCGAGCGGGATCGCCATTTCATATTCGCCGCGCTCCGAATAAGCCCAGGCGAGGTTGTTCAAGACCGTCCCGTCCCGATCGCCGATCCGAAGCCGAAGCCGCTCGTAAATGGCGATCGCCCCGTCCCAGCGCCCCGACTGCATAAAGCTGTTCGCCGCCAATATCTGGGCGGAGACGTTCTGCGGGTTCTGCTGGATGAACAGCTCGAGCACCTTGGCGGCGCCGGCGCTATTGCCTGAATTGCGAAGCGCCTCGATCAGCCGCATCGCGACCGGCTCGCTGAAGGCGATATTGGCCGCCTTGCGATATTCCTGAACCGCGGCGGCATAGTCGCCTTTGATTCCGAGCGCGTCGCCGACCATCACGCTCGCGTCGGGCGCTCCGGGATTGGCCGCCTGAAGGCGCCGCGCACGCTGCAGCGCCTCGTCGCCGAGACCGCGAGCAAGGAGGGCGCGGATGAGGGGGATTTGCAGGCTCGCCTCGCCGGGCCGCGCGTCTGCGGTCCCGCGCATCGCGGCGAGCTGGCTGTCGTCGACCGGTTCGGCGAGCAGGCCCGCGCTACGCGCCTGCGGCCGTGCGGCCCGGGCGAGGTAGACGGACGCCCCTCTCATATCGCCCTGCTTCTGAAGCGCCTTGCCGAACAGGGTCAGCACATATGCGTCGGCGTCCGGCGAATTGGCGACCGGGCGAAGGGTGTCGATGGTGCCGGCATAATCGCCTTTGCGCCACTGGGCGGAGGCGAGGAGGCGGCGCGCCTTGCGGTTGTCGGGCTGCATGGCGACCAGCTTGGCGAGCCGCTGGATCGCCTGCCCTTCATTGCCGGTCTGGAGCTCGATGCTGCTCGCCAGAAGCATCCCCGCGGGCTCGTCGTCGAGCGCTCCGCCGGTGCGCTGGTAGAGGTCGCGGGCGAGGTCGAAATTGCCGCCCCGGGCGGCGAGCATCGCCTGCAGGTAGAAAGCCATCGCATTGTCCGGCGACAGCTCCAGCACATGCCGGCTGTCGGCGAGCATCGCGCGCATCTGGCCCAAGTCGCCCTCGGTGATCGCCCGCTCGGTCAGCGCATTTAAGTCGTTGGGGTCGATCTCCAGCGCTTTATCGAACCAGGGCAGAGCGGCGGCGAGGCCATATTGGTTGCGGGTGATCTCGCCCCGCAAAGTCAGCGCCTCGACGCTGCGCGGGTTAAGCGCGACCGCTTTGTCGGCCGCCTCCACCGCCTGCGCCAGAGCGCCGCTGCCGCGCCGGAAGCGGGCGACGTCGATCCACACGTCCGGATCGTTGCCCCCGGCGGCGATCGCCTTGTCGAACTCGGCCGCCGCCGCTGCGTCGTTCCCGAGGACGAGCAGCGCCCGCCCCCGCATCCGCGCCGCATAGGCCGCGAAGGCCGGCGGCGCTTTCGACGCCTCGTCGAGCGCCTGCTGCGCCTCCTTCTGGAGAAGCAAAGCGTGGGCCATCAGATGGCGGGTCTCGGCCACCGGCACGCCCGTTTGGCGCGCCCGCGTGATCTCCGCTTCCGCCGCCGCCCCGTCGCCGAGCAGGAGCAAAGTCTTCGCCTGGGCGATCCGGAACCGGCCGTTATTCGGATCCGACTTGATCGCGTTCATGAACTCGATCCGGGCGGTACGCGGCTGCCCCTGCTCCAGCGCCGCCAGCCCGCGCCGATAGCTGTCCCCGCTCCCCCCCGGCGCATTCGAGCAGGCG
>VBAE01000043.1 GCA_005882415.1 Alphaproteobacteria bacterium
GGGGAAATTCGCCATCTTACTGCGCCATCGCCCAGGTGATCGCCGCGGCGACACCGAGCAGCATCACCAGCGCATAGGTATAGAGATAGCCGGTCTGGATGCGTGCGGTCAGCTTGTTGCCCATGACCACCGCGGCGGCGACGCCGTCCGGGCCGAAACGGTCGATCGTCCCCTCGTCGCCCTTCTTCCAGAACAGGCGGCCGAGCGCCATGGACGGGCGGACGATGAGCGCGTTGTAGATCTCGTCGAAATACCATTTGTTGAGCAGGAAAGCGTAGAGCAGCCGGAAATTCTCGACAAAGGCCCGCGGGAAATCCGTGTTCCTTATATAGGCGTAGAAGGCGATCAGCAGGCCGATCAGCATCGCCGTGGTCGCCGACAATTTCACCCAGAGCGGCACGGCGTGCATCCGCTCCACCTGCTCCGGATCGAAGAAGACCGCGCCGTGCCAGAAGTCGTGGCCGGCATGATGGCCGATAAAGGCCTCGTGGAAGAGCTGGCCGGCAAGCACGGCGCCCAGCGCGAGCAAGGCCAGCGGCACCAGCATCGTCCAGGGGCTTTCGTGCGGATGATAGCCGCCGGTGCCCTCGGCGACCTGGTCCGCGCCCTTCTCGTGCGGCCGCGTGTCGTGACCGGCATCCTCGGCGTCTGGTGCATCGTGATGCGCATCGTGCAGCGCGTGCTGGATATGCTCGGACTCGGCCCAGCGCGGCTTGCCGTAGAAGGTCAGGAAGACGACCCGCCAGGAGTAGAAGGCGGTCAGCAAAGCCGCGAGCACGCCGATGACATAAGCGAAGCCGCCGACCGTCGTGCCGCTCGCATAGGCGCTCTCGATGATCGCGTCCTTGGAGAAGAAGCCCGCAAAGCCGAGCTGCGGCAGCCCGGCGATCTGGATGACGCCGACGCCGGTGATCGCGAGCGTGCCGATCACCATCACCCAGAAGGTGAACGGGATCTGCTTCCTGAGGGCCCCATAATAACGCATGTCCTGCTCGTGGTGCATGGCGTGGATCACGGAGCCGGCGCCGAGGAAGAGCAGGGCCTTAAAGAAGGCGTGCGTGAACAGGTGGAACATCGCCGCGCCATAAGCGCCGACGCCCGCGGCGAAGAACATATAGCCGAGCTGCGAGCAGGTCGAATAGGCGATCACCCGCTTGATGTCGTTCTGCACCGTGCCGACCGTCGCCGCGAAGATCGCGGTGGCGGCGCCGACGAAGGTGACGACGCCGGAAGCGGTCGGGCTCGCCGCGAACATCGGCGAGAGGCGGCAGACCATGAACACGCCGGCGGTCACCATCGTCGCGGCGTGGATCAGGGCGGACACCGGGGTCGGGCCTTCCATCGCGTCTGGCAGCCAGGTGTGCAGGCCGAGCTGCGCGGATTTGCCGCAGGCGCCGATGAAGAGGAGGATGCAGAGCAGGGTCAGCGTGTCGATCCGCATGCCGAGGAAGCCGATGGTCGAGCCCTGCATGCCCGGCACCGCCTCAAGGATCGCCGGGATCGACACCGTCCCGAACACCAGGAAGGTCCCGAAAATGCCGAGGCTGAAGCCGAAATCCCCGACGCGGTTGACCACGAACGCCTTGAGCGCAGCGGCATTGGCCGAGGGCTTGTGGTACCAGAAGCCAATCAGGAGGTAGGAGGCGAGACCGACGCCCTCCCAGCCGAAGAACATCTGGACGAGATTGTCCGCCGTCACCAGCATCAGCATCGCGAAGGTGAAACGAGACGGTCGTCACCACCACCAGCATCACCGCGGTCAAAGCGTCGACGCGCAGCGCCCAGCTCACCTGCATGTCGCCCGAGGCGATCCAGGTGAAGACCTGGTGGACGTCGCTATGCTGGCTGCCGTTCAGGAAGCCGAGGAAGATCGGCCAGGACAGGATGCAGGAGACGAAGAGGGCGCCGGTGGTCAGCAGCTTGGCCGGCAGATTGCCGAGCAGGCGGTTGCCGAGCCCGGCGATGATCGCGGCCAGCAAGGGCAGGAAGACGATCGCCTGAACCATCTCAGCCCTTCATCTGGTTGATGTCGTCGACCGCGATCGTGCCGCGGCCGCGGAAGTAGATGACGAGGATGGCGAGGCCGATCGCGGCCTCGGCGGCGGCCACGGTCAGCACGAACATGGCGAAGACCTGCCCGACCATATTGTGCAGGAAGACCGAGAAGGCGACGAGGTTGATGTTCACCGCGAGCAGGATCAGCTCGATCGCCATCAGGATGACGATCACGTTCTTCCGGTTCAGGAAGATGCCGAACACGCCGAGCACGAACAGGATCGCGCCGACGGTGAGATAGTGGCCCAGGCCGATCATGCGGCGCCTCCACAGGCAAAGCCATCATGCTGAACTTGTTTCAGCATCCAACGATGAGCTGCGAGGCGGTGGAGGTCTGGACCCTGAAATAAGTTCAGGGTGACGAAGGGGGACAGGCTCACAGCTCGACCCCCTGCCCCACGCCGGGCTGCATGTTGCGGACCGCGTCCTTCGGGCGGCGGCGGACCTGGCGGTCGATGCTCTGCGGGCGGACGTCGGAGCGCTTGCGATGGGTCAGCACGATCGCGCCGATCATCGCGACGAGCAGGACGATGCCTGCCGCCTCGAAGATGAACAGGTAGCGCGAATAGAGCATCGTCCCCAGAGCGACGATGTTGGCGGGCGCGTTGGCCACCGGCGCGGCCTGGTCGGCCGCAAGGCTGAGGCCGCCGGCATTGCGCGCCACCAGGGCGACGATCATCTCGGCGAGCAAAACGACGGCGAGGAGCAGGCCGGGGAAGAGGTAATTGGCGAAGCCCGCGCGCAGCTCGGCGAAGTCGACGTCGAGCATCATCACCACGAACAGGAAGAGCACGGCGACCGCGCCGACGTAAACGATGACCAGAAGGAAGGCGAGGAACTCGGCCCCGATCAGCAGGAACAGCCCGGCCGCGTTGAAGAAGGCGAGGATCAGCCAGAGCACGCTGTGCACCGGGTTGCGCGACGCGATCGTCATCACGCCCGAGGCGATGACGAACGTCGCGAACAGATAGAAGGTGAAGACCTGAATCACGCGGGCCGCCTACCGGTATGGCGCATCGGCGGCAAGGTTCGCGGCGAGCGCGCGTTCCCATTTGTCGCCATTGTCGAGCAGCTTCGCCTTGTCGTAGATCAGCTCCTCCCTTGTCTCGGTCGAGAAATCCATGTTCGGCCCCTCGACGATCGCATCGACCGGGCAGGCCTCCTGGCAGAGGCCGCAATAGATGCACTTGGTCATGTCGATGTCGTAGCGCGTGGTCCGGCGGCTGCCGTCGGCGCGCGGCTCGGCCTCGATCGTGATCGCCTGGGCCGGGCAGACCGCCTCGCAGAGCTTGCAGGCGATGCAGCGCTCCTCGCCGTTGGCGTAACGGCGCAGCGCATGCTCGCCGCGGAAGCGGGGCGAGATCGGGTTCTTCTCATAGGGGTAGTTGATCGTCGCCTTCTTCTTGAAGAAATATTTCAAGGTCAAAGCGTGCGCCTTCACGAACTCCCAGAGAGTGAAGGTCTTGATATAATGGGCGATGCTCATTGGGCGGTCCCCAGGCCTTCGAACTGGGCGACGGCGTCGCCGGGCTGGCTCATCGTGCATTGTCCCTGATAGCGGCGATCGACCGGCTCCCCGGCGGCCGTCCGCCCGGTCGAGCGGAAGCCGGCCCGCCAGATGCCCGGCTCGGAACCCGGTGCCGCGTTGAAGCGGTAGACGATGGGCAGGCCATTCTCGCTCCGCACCGACAGCCTCCTGCCGTCCGCGCGGAACGCGCCGCCGGTCAGCGTCACACCGCCGAGCAGGAAACCGGGATCGAATGCCTTGATGCTGGCCGGATCGACCGGGCCCCGCGCGCCCTCGGGCACACGCAGCAGCAGCACGAGACGATAAGGATCCAGCCCCGGCATCTCTGCGGGCAGCATGGTGTCGAGATCGACCAGCGCGAGGCTGCAATCGGCGATCAGATAAGCGTCCGCTTCGCCGGTCGGCGCGGTGGGCTGCGCGGCGAGCGCAAGGGCGGCGAGGAGCGGCATCACCATGGGAGCATTCCCTGCGTCTTCAGCATCAGATAGCCCGACACCAGGAACACCCAGAGCAGCGAGATGGGCAGGAAGATCTTCCAGCCGAGCCGCATCAGCTGGTCGTAGCGGAAGCGCGGGACCGTGGCCTTCACCCAGGAGAAGACGAAGAAGAAGGCGAAAATCTTGATGAAGAACCAGATGATCCCGGGGACATAGTAGAGCGGCGCCCAGTCGATCGGCGGGAGCCAGCCGCCCCAGAAGAGCACGGCGTTCATGCCGCACATCAGCAGCACATTGCCATATTCGCCGAGCCAGAAGAGCGCGAAGCTCATCGAGCTGTATTCGGTCTGGTAGCCGGCGACGAGCTCGCTCTCGGCCTCGGTGAGGTCGAAGGGCGCGCGCGCGGTCTCGGCCATGGCGGAGATCAGGAACATCACCGCGAGCGGGAACAGCAAGGGGTTGAAGCCGAAGCCGTTGATCGTCCCGAAGATATGCGCGCGCTGCGCCTCGACGATGCCGGAGAGGTTGAACGTGCCGGCCCAGAGCACGACCGGGATCAGGATGAAGCCGATCGAGACCTCATAGGACACCATCTGAGCCGCGGCCCGCAAGGCGCTGTAAAACGGGTATTTCGAGTTGGACGCCCAGCCGGCGATGATGATCCCGTAGACGCCCAGCGAGGAGACCGCGAGCAGGTAGAGCAGGCCGACATTGATGTTGGCGAGCACCACGCCCGAGCCGAACGGAATCACCGCCCAGGCGAGCAACGCCACGGTGAAGGTGATGATCGGCGCGATCAGGAACAGGCCGCGATTGGCCGAGGACGGGATGATGGTCTCCTTGAGGAAGACCTTGAGGCCATCGGCGAAGCTCTGCAGCAGGCCGAACGGCCCGACCACGTTGGGGCCCCGGCGGAGCGCCATCGCCGCCCAGATCTTGCGATCGACATAGATGATCATCGCCACCGCGAGCATCAACGGCAGCGCGATC
>VBAE01000044.1 GCA_005882415.1 Alphaproteobacteria bacterium
CTACAGGCCGATGGATGCAGAGCTAACCGTTCACTTTCTGGATGGTCGGGACTCTATCGAAGAAGAGCCGTTGTCAATGAACTTCGAGCTTCTAAGTGAAGTTCTTGAGGAGCTGATCTGACGCGTGGCAGCCTTCGCCTTGCCGCGAGATGCGGATGGACAGATCGCGCCTCATGACCACCCTGACCTTCAGGGCGAGGCGCGGATTATACGTGGAGTGAGTAAGCACCACATCGTCCCAGATGCGAACCGTGGATGCAGTCGGCTTTCGTCAGCCTTGTTCAAGAACAATCCTAAACGGCACGGCTACTTGTCGTTTCTCTCTGAGCCTTGTCTTGTTCACCAAGGGAAGGACAGTCTGGAGTACATTCGTGACTCGGCGTGGGATGGAGCCGTGGTAATCACGGTTGCTCGCTTTAGGTCCTTCGATCCCGCACAAGCTGAAGTGGATCGGTGGAAAATCGGCCTCGTGCCGTTAGAAGATCCCCCGGAGCCGTGCCATGGAGCCGTGTGGGGCGCCATCACCGAGGGCAAGGCGAATGAAATCAGGCGAGCTACCGAATGGCTCGTGCCAATATCAAACGTAGTGATTGACGAGATGACCGAACCAGCCGTGT
This sequence comes from Alphaproteobacteria bacterium, assembly GCA_005882415.1. Classification (GTDB taxonomy): domain Bacteria; phylum Pseudomonadota; class Alphaproteobacteria; order Sphingomonadales; family Sphingomonadaceae; genus Allosphingosinicella. The sequence goes on from VBAE01000044.1 coordinate 618, forward strand.
CGGGGACAGACTAGGAGCCTAGTAGTTCCTTCGCCCCAAGAACCCTCCTCCAGGAGCGGTTGCCCACCCGGCCGGGTCACCTCGATATCTCAAAGCCACCACGAACGGAGAAGCACCCCCCACTGCCGCGTGAAATTTTGGCAACGTCGCGGCCCATTGGGAACAAGGGCCGAGGTTGAACGTCGCACGCTCGGACAGGGTTGCGGGCGCCGGCATCCACGCCGCCGCCGCTGATGGAAGGCCGAGCGAGAGCGTGGGAATGCCGAAACGGGCGGATCGAACCGCCGCCTTCGCAGCCGGGCGGGCTCCGGCCGTGAACCGCCGAACGGCGGCGCTTGCGCTTGCGCTGCTCCTCGCCGGGTGCGGCGGTGCTGCAAGCGATCAATCCCAGGGCAAGCGCGGTGCCGGCGGACCACCTCAGGTCGGCTTCGTCGTCGTCCAGCCGAGTGCGGTGCCGATGGTCGTGGAGCTGCCCGGCCGGGTGGTCGCCTTCCAGACCTCCGAAGTGCGTCCGCAGATTTCCGGAGTCGTCCGCCGCCGCCTGTTCGCGGAAGGCTCGCTGGTCCGCCAGGGGCAGACGCTCTACCAGGTCGATCCGAGCCTCTACCAGGCGCAGGTCGCGCAGGCGCAGGCCAATCTGCAGAGCGCCCGGGCGAGCGCGCAGGCGGCGCAGCAGCGCGCCAACCGCCTCCGCCCGCTCGCCCAGATGCAGGCCGTGGCCGAGCAGGACTATACCGACGCCGTCGCCCAGGCGCGGCAGGCGCAGGCGGCGATCGCGCAGAACAATGCGCAGGTGCAGACCGCCCAGATCAACCTCCGCTTCACCCGGGTGCCGGCGCCGATCAGCGGACGGATCGGCCGATCGCTGGTCACCGAAGGCGCGCTGGTCACGGCCAACCAGCCCGACCCGCTCGCAATCATCCAGCGGCTCGACCCGGTCTATGTCGACATCCAGCAGTCGAGCGAACAGCTTCTCGCGCTCCGCCGGGCGGTCAGCCAGGGCGGGGCGAGCACGGTCACTGCGAGCGTCCGGCTGATCCTCGAGGACGGAAGCGATTACGGCCAGACCGGCACCGTCCAATTCTCCGAAGTGATGGTGACGGAGACGACCGGCACCGTGACGCTCCGCGCCCGTTTCCCCAACACGGCCGGGATCCTGCTCCCGGGCATGTTCGTCCGCGCCGTGTTCGCGCAGTCGGTGAACAGCCAGGCCTTTCTGGTGCCGCAGGCGGGCCTGTCGCGCGATCCGCGCGGCAACGCCACCGTCTATGTCGTCGCGCCGGGCAATAGGGCGGTGCCGCGCACCGTCGTCGCCGAGCGGACGCAGGGGGCCTATTGGGTGGTGACCCAGGGCCTCGCGCCGGGCGACAAGGTGATCGTCCAGGGCACGGCGAACTTGAAGCCCGACATGGCCGTCCGCCCGGTCCCGGCAAGTGCTCCACAGCGGCTCCAGCCGGCCAAGGGCCAGGCGGGCGGCGGCGCGGGCCGCGGCGCAGCCAAGGGCGGCTGATGTCGCGGATCTTCATCGATCGCCCTATTTTCGCCTGGGTGATCGCGATCATCGTCATGCTGATGGGGGTGGGCGCGATCGTCGCTCTCCCGATCGAGCAATATCCCGACGTCGCCCCGCCACAGGTCAACATCCGCACGTCCTATCCCGGCGCTTCGGCCGAGACGGTGCAGAACAGCGTCACCCAGATCATCGAGCAGCAGCTGACCGGGATCGACGGCCTGCTCTATTTCAATTCCTCCTCCACCTCGCGCGGATCGGTGTCCATTTCGGCCACTTTCGAGAAGGGAACGGACCCGGACATCGCCCAGGTCCAGGTGCAGAACCAGGTCCAGCAGGCGCTCACCCGGCTCCCCCAGCAAGTCCAGCAGCAGGGGCTTCGGGTGACCAAGTCCAACCCCGATTTCCTGATGATCGTCGGCGTCTACGACGAGACCGACCAGCGCACCAACCAGGACGTGTCGGACTGGATGGCCTCCTACATGCAGGACCGGATCGCGCGCGTGCCCGGGGTCGGTCTCGTCGTAGACGCCGACGATCCGCTGATGCCGAGCGACGTCATCTCCGCGATCCAGGCGCAGAATACCGAAGTCGCGGCGGGCGAGATCGGCGGCCAGCCCCAGCCCTCGACCCAGATGCTCAACGCCACCGTCACCGCCCAGTCGCGGCTCCAGACGCCCGAGCAGTTCCGCAACATCATCCTGCAAGGGACGCAGAGCGGAGCGGTAGTCCACTTAAGCGACGTCGCCCGGGTCGAGCTCGGCGCCGAGAGCTACAATGCGGTGAGCCGGGTGAACGGCCATCCCGGCGCCGGAATCGCGGTGTCGCTCGCGCCCGGCGCCGACGCGCTCGAGACTGCGGACCTGGTGAAGGGGGAGGTGGCGGCGATCGCGCGCAGCTTCCCCCCCGGCTTCCAATATGCCTATGCCAACGACACCACCGCCTTCATCAAGCTGTCGATCGAGGAGGTGGTGAAGACCCTCATTGAGGCGATCATCCTGGTCGTCATCGTCATGTTCGTCTTCCTGCAGAGCTGGCGGGCGACGCTGATTCCGACCATCGCGGTGCCGGTGGTGCTGCTCGGTACGTTCGCGATCTTCTATGCGCTCGATTTCACGATCAACACGCTGACCCTGTTCGGGCTGGTGCTCGCGATCGGCCTGCTGGTCGACGATGCCATCGTTGTGGTCGAGAATGTCGAGCGTTTGCTCGAGGAAAATCCGGGGATGACGCCGCGCGAGGCGACGATCCGGTCGATGGAGCAAATCCAGGTCGCCCTGGTCGCGATCGCCCTCGTCCTTTCGGCGGTGTTCCTGCCGATGGCATTCTTCGGCGGATCGACGGGCGTCATCTACCGGCAATTTTCGGTGACCATCGTCTCGGCGATGGCGCTTTCGGTGCTGGTCGCTTTGGTGCTGACCCCGGCGCTTACCGCCACCTTGCTTCGGCCGAGGCGGCCGGACGGCGAGGAGGAGGGGAGCGGCGGCCGCTTCCCCGCCGCGCGGGCCTTCCTCGCCCGCTCGGCCGAGCGCTTCAACCGCGGCTTCGAGCGCGGGGTGGACCGTTATGCGCGCTCGGTCACAAGGGTGGTCGACCGCAAATGGCTGTTCCTGATCATCTACGCCCTCGTCTGCGCGCTTCTCGTCCTGCTTTTCTTCCGGCTTCCGACCAGCTTCCTCCCGACCGAGGACCAGGGCGCGGCCTCGGTCCAGTTCCGGCTCCCCGCCGGCGCCACCCAGAGCCGGACGATCGAGGTCCAGCAGGCGATCGAGCGCTATTTCCGCGAAAAGGAGCCGGGCAATATTCGCACCATGTTCACGGTGACGGGCGGCGGCGGCGGCGGCGCGAGCGGGCAGAATACGGGCCAGGGCTTCATTAACTTCGCCGACTGGTCGGAGCGCAAGGGCAGCAACAATTCCGCCGACGCCATCGTCCGCCGCGCCTCGGGCGCCTTCCGCGGCTTTCGCGACGCGCAGGTCTTCGCTTTGGTGCCGCCGGCGATCCGCGGCCTCGGCCAATCGTCCGGCTTCACCATGCAGCTCCAGAACGCCGCCGGCATGTCCGCCGAGGAGTTCGCGGCGGCGCGCGAGAAGCTCCTCGCCGCCGCCAATGCCGATCCGATGCTCGCCTCGGTTCGGCTCAGCGAGCTTCCCGACGTCGCGACCCTCAAGGTCGATCTCGAACAGCCCAAGCTCGCCGCGCTCGGGATCGCCCAGGCCGACGTCAACTCGACCCTCTCCACCGCCTGGGGCGGCCGCTACGTCAACGACTTCATCAACCGCGGCCGGGTGAAGCGGGTCTACGTCCAGGGCGACGCGCCCTATCGCGCCCAGCCGTCCAATATCGACCAATGGTTCGTCCGCACCCGCACCGGCGAGATGGCGCCTTTCTCCTCCTTCGCCCGGACGAGCTGGGCGACCGCGCCGACTACCTTGTCGCGCTTCCAGGGCATCCCCTCCTTCGAGATCCAGGGGCAGGCGGCGCCGGGCCAGAGCTCGGGCGCGGCGATGAAGCGGATGGAGGAGCTCGCCGCCCAGATCCCCGGCACTGTAGTCGCCTGGTCCGGGCTGTCTTTCCAGGAGCGGCTGTCGTCGGGGCAGGCGCCCCTGCTCTACGGCCTGTCGCTGATCGTCGTCTTTCTCTGCCTCGCCGCGCTCTACGAGAGCTGGACGATTCCGGTCGCGGTGATCCTGATCATTCCATTAGGGCTGGTCGGAGCGGTGTTCGCGGTGACGTTGCGCGGGCTGGAGAACGACGTCTTCCTCCAGATCGGCCTCCTCACCACCATGGGTCTCGCCGCCAAGAATGCGATCCTGATGATCGAATTCGCGGAGCGGGCCGAGAAAGAGGGCAAGCGCGTGATCGACGCCGCGGTCGAGGCCGCCCGTATCCGGCTTCGGCCGATCCTGATGACCAGCCTCGCCTTCATCTTCGGCGTCCTGCCGCTGGCGATCTCGACCGGCGCGGGGGCGAACAGCCGGATCGCGATCGGAACCTCGGTAATCGGCGGCATGCTGACCGCGACCGTGCTCGCCATCTTCTACATCCCGCTCTTCTTCGTGCTGGTGCGTCGGACCACCCGCGACGCGCTCGCGAGGATCACATACCATCCGCACCATCCCCCGCATCCCGCACCGGAGCCCGCGCCATGAAGCGGATTAGCGCCTGCCTGATCGCCGCTCTGCTGGCGAGCTGCTCGATGGACCCCAAATATGTCGAGCCGGAGCTTCCGGTGCCGCCCTCCTGGCCGGTGGGCGACGCCTATCTGCGCCAGAGCGAGTCGGCGCTGCCGGCGCTTGGCTATCGCGACATCTTCCGCGATCCCCGCCTCCAGTCCCTGATCGCCCAGGCGCTGGCCAACAACCGAGACCTGCGCATCGCCGCCGCCAATATCGCCGTCGCCCGCGAGCAATACCGCATCCAGCGGGCCGAGCGGCTGCCGCAGGTCGACGCGGGGGGCGGCGCCAACGTCTCCGGCGGCGGCGGCAATGGTGGCACCCGCGCCAATTTCTCGACCAATGTCGGCATTTCCAATTTCGAGATCGACCTGTTCGGGCGGGTCGCATCGCTCACCCGCGCCCAGCAGAACCGCTATTTCGCAACGGAAGCTGCGGCTCGGGCGACCCGGCTGGCGCTGGTCGCCGACGTCGCCAATGCCTGGCTGACCTATGGCGCCGACGCCAGCCTGCTTCGGATCGCCCAGGAGACGGTCACGAGCGCCCAAGAGAGCGTGCGCCTGACCCGAGCGCGCCTCCAGGGCGGCATCGCGCCGCGCACCGACCTTCGCCAGGCCGAGCAGATATTGGCCGCCGCCCAGTCCGACGTCGCCGAGCAGCGCACCGCGCTCGCCCAGGACGTGAACCTCCTCCAGCTCCTCGTCGGTGCGCCGATCGACCCCACCCTGCTCCCCGTCTCGATCGAGGAAGCGGCGCCGCGGATCGCGGAGCTTCCGAGCGGCCTCGATTCGCGGATCCTGCTCCGCCGGCCGGACGTGCTCGAAGCCGAATATCAGCTCCGCGCCGCCAATGCCGAGATCGGCGCCGCTCGCGCCGCCTTATTCCCGACCATCTCGCTGACCGGCCTGCTCGGCCTCGCCAGCGGAGCGCTGACCGGCCTGTTCAGCGGCGGCGCCTTCAGCTGGTCGGCGGGCGCCAACGTCAATTACCCGATCTTCCGCGCCGGGGCCGGGCGGGCCGGGGTGCGGCTCAGCGAGGCGCAGCGGACCGCGGCGCTCGGCAGCTACGAACGGGCGATCCAGACTGCCTTCCGCGAAG
>VBAE01000202.1 GCA_005882415.1 Alphaproteobacteria bacterium
GCGCCTCCTGGGTCAGCCGGTGGACCATCATGCACAGCCGCGAGTCGAGGACGTCGGCTTCGTCCAGCCACAAGGTGACGTGGATCCCGGTGCGCTGGCAGAAGCCCTTGGCCAGCGTCTCGAGGCCCTTGGACAGGCTCGGCTGGTCCGGCACCGGCGAGTGGAACAGGAAGGAGATCGACTTGATCTCCTGCTGGAGGCGGTGGAGCGCCTCGTCTGCGTCGGTCAACTTCCCCCGGAACAGCGAGCCCCGGCCGCGCTTCAAATTCGCCAGGGTGAGCTGGAGAACGAAGAGGTCCTGGGCGGTGGTGTCGTGGAGGTCGCGGGCGACCCGGCGCCGCTCCTCGGCCTCGGCGTTCAGCAGCCGGTCGGCGAAAGCGTCGGTCTGGCGCTTGAGCGCGGCGACTTCGGTGACGTCGTAGCGGGCGATCACCCGCCACTGCCGGCGCGGCATGGTGCAGGCATAGAGGCGGACCTGGTGCGATGGCCCGCGCAGGCCTTGGCTCCCCTCGAAATATTCGAACTGGCCGATCTGGCCGGCGTCGATCCGGCGCATCCCCTCGGCCAGCGTCCGCGCCTCCTCGTCGCCCTGCCGGGCCCGCTCCTCGCAATAGCCGAGATAGTTGGATCCCGGCGCAAGGCCGGGCCTCGGCCGGTCGGCGGCGGCGCGGGACCAGGCCCGGTTGGCGCCGAGGAAGGTCCAGTTCTTGTCGAGGATGGCGACCTGTTCCGGAAGGCCGTCGGCGAAGGCGAGCTGGGCCTTCAGATCCGAGGCGGTGAGCCCAACGCCGAGCGGAAGCAACGGCGTGACGTTGGAGCCGGTCTCGAAGCGATCCGAGTCCCGATCCGGCTGTTGCGGCTCGCCTTCCGACGCGCCCGTAAAAGCTGAAGCGAGATCGATCGTGAAACTCGGCGTGGTCATCTTGGACAAGTCCATGCACGCTCCCCCCGAACGGCTTGAAAACTACTTCACACGCAAACTCGATGTCGTCGGTTTTACCGCAAAACCCATTGGAGAAATATTGGGGTTTGTACCTAGGATGAACAGGTTACTTAGATCGCTGAATCCAAAAGGACTTTTCGGCCCGATATGGTCTTTTGGAGGGGGGGTCGAAGCTAGGGCGTCCTGCCGGAAGCCCGCTCCAGTTTCTCCCTGATATCCTCGGCGAGCGACTTGGCGATCGACTTCACCGTCTCGGTGGTCGAAAGAGTCGCCGGGATGTCGAGCGCATTGGGGCTGCGCCGCCGCACCGCAGCGAACTGGAGCACATTGCTCTTGCCGTCATGGAGCTCGAGCGCGAGCAGAAGCGAGCCGGTGAACCGCCCTTCCTTGCCCCTCAGGCTCCTCACCGCGCTGCTGGCAAGGCCGAGGGGGGTGGCGCGGGTTGCGGTGGCGAGGCCGCCCTTGGTCGTGTCGGCGCCGAGCAGGGTCACCCTGAGGCGCAGCGTATCGGCCTTGGCGGCGGTGACGATGGAGAAGGACTTGCCGAGCTCGCTGGTCAGCGCATCGGTGACCATCCGGGCGTATTTCTCCCGGTCGGCCCGGTCGACTCCGTCGAACTGCGCATCCGGGCCGGTATAGACGGTCGTCGGGAGCACCATCACGCTGCGGTAGGAGCCGAGCTGAAGGCCTGGCTTGGCATAGGTCCAGGATTCGCTCTTGGCGGAGTCCTGCCTCAGCTTGCCGGAGGAGGGGAGGGAGACCGGCGCATGGTCCTTGGTCTGCGCGGCCGCGGCGGCCGGCGCGGCCAGCAGGAGGAGCGCGATGGAGGCGCGGATCATGCCGGTACGACCCTTTCCGCCTCGACCGCCACGACTTCGGCCTCGACCGCGAACAGCCAGCGGTAGATGAGCGCGCCGATCAGCGCGCCCAGGATCGGCGCGGCCCAGAACAGCCAGAGCTGCTCGATCGCGTCCCGGCCGACCAGCAGCGCAGGCCCGGTGCTCCGCGCCGGGTTCACCGAGGTGTTGGTCACCGGGATGCTGACGAGGTGGATCAGGGTCAGCGAAATGCCGATCGCGAGCGGCCCGAAGCCTGCGAGCGAACGGCCGTCGGTCGCCCCGAGGATCACGATCAGAAAGCCGCAAGTCAGCACCGCCTCGGTAATAAAGCCTCCGGCGAGCGAGTAATGGCTCGACGCGGCGATCGCTCCGGCGAGCTGCGCGGCGATGTAGAAGGGTATGTCCCGCCCCTTGAAGCGCCCCGCCGCCCAGATGCCGAGGGTGACCGCGGGGTTGAGATGGGCGCCCGAGATCGGCCCCAGCGCATAGGCCGCGGTCAGCACTGCGAAGCCGAAAGCGAGCGAGACTCCGACGAAGCCGATTCCGGATCCGTCATAGCCGGTGGCGATGACGGCGGCGCCGCATCCGCACAGGACCAGCCAGAATGTCCCGAGGAATTCCGCGACTGCGCGGCGGGTGATGTGCATGGCGCCCCTCCAATGAGAAGCCACAGGCATAGCCCTCCCGGCAAGGCCGCTGGATCAGGAGAAATCTCTGTCTGCATCGCCGAGACTACCGATGCCGGCATGCCGACTTTCCCCTCCGGCCCGTCTCGGCGGCGCGGGTGGCGGAATCCCCCGCCTTTACAAGGGTCGTTGCCGATGCCGGGGCAGGCGCCGCGGCGCTAGCGTCCGGATATGGCCAGGGTTTGTCGCTTGCTTCTCCTGTCGGCGCTCGCCTTGGCGCCGCCGCCGCTCGCGGCGGGAACGCCGGTGCAGAGCGCGCTCAAATTCTTCGAGGGCGAAACCCGGAGCGACGGGACGCTGAAGATCATGTGGGGCAAGCAGCGCCGCTCGCGAAGCGTCGGCCAGGGCACGATCAGACCCGACGGCAGCCTCTCTCTGGTCCAGAAGGTCGACGACGAGGGCAAGCCCCCGCACGAGCGCCGCTGGCTGATCCGCCCGGTCGCTCCCGGCCGCTATTCCGGCACCATGTCGCAGGCCCAGGGCCCGGTCACCATCGACGAAGTCTCCGGCCGCTACCGCCTCCAGCTCAAAACGACCAGCGGCCTCAGCGTCGAGCAATGGCTGACCCCGCTCCCCGGCGGCAAATCGGCCAAGAGCCACATCACCGTCCGCAAGCTCGGAATGGTCGTCGCGACCGGCGAGGGCATGGTCGTCAAAACGCCCTGAGCCCTGCTGTCGGCAGTGCTTGCCTGAACGTCTCCTCCGGCTCCATCATGCTTGTCGCCGGATTCGTCACAGTCAGGGTCGCCCGATGCCAAGCAAGCTTGCGCCTGTGCTCGTGATAGCGCTCCTCTTCCTCCTTTGCGGCGCCGAGCCCGCGTTCGCGCAGCAATGCCCTCACGACGGCCCCGAGGGACCGCAGGCGCCATCGCGCGTCCAGAGTCTGGAGGGGCGGCTGGTCTATCATGACGGCATCCGCCAGTGGTTCGAGCTGGAAATGGCTAAGCCGAAATGCGGGCAGACGTCGCTTCAACTGACCGCGGACGATCGGGTGCGGCGGGAGCTCGAAGCCCTGCGCGGGTGCCGCATCAGGTCGAGCGGGCTCCTCGACCATGCCCCGACCGGATATTATTCCCTGGACCTGTACCAGCAGGTCCGAAAGGCGCAGCCGGTCGGCGCCTGTACCCGCAAGCCGCCATTCCCCGGCTATTCGCACGCCGCGCCCGATCCCCATGTCCGCTCCTACACCGTCGCGATGGAGGTGGATTATGGGGCCGGCGATCGCCCGATCGTCTTTCATGCCCGCTCCGGCGGCAAGGAGCTTCGGCCGTGGCAGGCTTATGCCGGCTATATGCTGACCGGCAGCTTCATACTCTATGGCTCGTGCGGCACCGGCTTCGTCGTCGACCGCGTCTACGGCACGCCCGAGGCCAATCCCTCGCACTTCGATGAGCCGCGAACGCCCCTGGACAGGGCTGCGTTCGATCCGGAGGGCGCGGCGCAGGCGGGGAAGCCGCGCCTGCACCTCGGCTATAGCTGCATCCGAGCGCCGGCGGCTGAATAGCTGGCGCAATAACCCTCCACGCCCCCGGTCAGGATCGTCGCAGCCCCACCATGAGATATTCGCGAACGCAGTCGGCGACGAACTGCTCGAGATGTCCGTTGACCTTCCGCACGGCACTCTCCGGCGCCGAGGTCATCAGGTAGCCCCGGTCGCAGAACTTGACCATTTCGGCCTGGCGCTTTTTGTTGCCGGGCTTTGCCATCATAATCGCTTTTTCGAAGGTCAGATTGATCGAGATGGCGCAGTCGGACGAGGCGCCTTGCAACGGAAGGGAGGCGAGATTGATATAAGCGCTGATCGCGCCGCGCCCGAGGCTCTCCTTCCTCGTCGCAAGGGCCACGCCATTGGCCTGCAAGGCGGAGTTCACCGCATCGATGGCCGAGGCGGAGGAAAGGGCGCAGGTCCTCGAGTCGTCGTCATCCCGTTCGCTAAAGGTGTAGACCGGCGGCATGACCGGCGCCTTCGCCGACGCGCAGACCGGAATTGCGAGCACCGCCAGCGCGCACATCGCCTTGAAACCTAACATGTTCCCATCCCCCTTTACGGTCTCCACCCTAGACAGTGAGGGCGTGGCCGATCAAGCGAAGCCTCAGGCGCCGGGCGGCCCCGCCATCTTCCCTTCAGCCGACAACAGGCGCGACATTGTCGGCGGAATTGCGGTCGATGTAGAGATTGTAGGGGTCGATGCCGGCATGGGTCGGGCGGCGGTCGGTGACGAAGCGCAGCAGCTGCCGGCCGGAGTGGATGGAGCGGGGTTCCAGTTTCAGGACATCCTCACGGGTGGAGTGTGCGGGGTCGGCGGTGAAGAGGCCGATGTCGATGGGCTCGTTGAGGGGCGCCCGGCGCTCCTTGCCGTGGCCGTCGGCATAGGCCTTGCGGGCTTCTACGGGGACGGTGACGTCCCAGCGGCCGTCGGGGCGGCGCACCGCGGTCGGGCGGTCGATCTTGAGGTCGTAGAGGGTGATGCGTTCGAACAGGTCGGTGATCAGCTTTTGGCTCTCGGGCGTCTTCGCCTCGGCGCGGAAGGTTGCGATGAGGTCGAGCGAGCGGGGGTAGGGGGCCTTGGTGAAGCGGTAGCGCTGGACGAAGCGGCGAAGCGCGCGGTTCACGGCCTCCTCGCCGAGGCGGTGCTGGAGCAGATAGAGGGCCAGCGCGCCCTTGCCGTAATTGATGTAATCCTGGTCGAGGCCGGCGCTGGCGAGCGGCTGCTCGGCGAGGGTCTGGGTGCGGCGGCCGGCCAGGTAGCGGTCGAGCTGGAAGCGGAGCTCGAGCCGGATGTCCCCCTCGCCGCGAAGCCGCTTCAGCACCATCAGGGCGGAATATTGGGCGAGCGATTCGGTGAGCAGGCCGGCGCCCTGCATCCTGGCCGGAAGCACCTGACCGGCCCACCATTGGTGCGCGATCTCGTGGGCGGCGAGCATGGTGACGAGGTCGAGCGAGTTCGGATCGCGCACGTCCCAGGCGAACACCCCCTCGCCGACGGCTATGGTGTTGGGGAAGGACTGGCCGCCGCCGCGGCGGTAGGCCGGGGTCTCGACGATGCGGGCCCGGTCGAATTGGTAAGGGCCGAACGCCTTGCCGTAATAGCCGATCGAGGCGCGCATCGCTTTCAGCATCCGGTCGACATTCCAGGCGTGGGCGGGGTGGTAATAGACGGAATAGTCGACGCCTCCGGCGGACTGCCTCGCGACGGCAAAGCGGGCGGACTGGATGGCGAGGAAATTGCCGACGGGGGCGGTGGAGACGAAGCGGGCGGTGCGGCGGGCGCCCTCGACCCGCTCGGACACGCGCTTGCCGGGAGCGACGGCGATCTGATCGGCGGCGGTCGAGACTGTGATGTCGGCGGTGGTCCAGCTCCCGTCTCCGGGTCTTCGAGCAGGCCCATGTCGCTCATGCCGATCCGCGGGGTGAGCTCGAAGCTGTTTAAATCGGTGCCGTTGACAGCCAGCCCGGTCTCGGCGCCCGCGGCGCGGAAGCCGCGTTGCTGGCGGCGGGTGGCGAAGGCGATGGTGCGGGCCTCCCCGGGCGCCATCGGCCGGTCGAGGCGGTAGATGCGGTAGCCGAATGCCTTGTCGTCGCTTTCGAGACGGGCGGCGGGGAAGTCGAGGGCGACGAGTTCGACGCCAGGGTTGAGCAGGCGGACATGGACCTCGGCGATGGGCGAGGCGGTCTCGTTGACGAGGCGATAGCGGCCCCGCACTTCGGCAAGCGTGCGCTCCGGGTAGAGGGCGACGTTCAGCTCGACATGGCGGACGACCGGCTGGGGCAGGTCGGCGTAGCGGAAATAGCGTTTCTCATAGTCGGCGAAGTAGCGCTCCGAATCCAACGAGCTTCTGAAGGGGTTCAGGATCAGGGTGTTGTAGACGACCCAGGAGCCGCTGAGGACGAACAGGATGGAGGCGGCGGCAGCGAGTCCGCTCGCGCGCTTCCATCGAATCCGGCGCAGGCGCGGCGCGAGGCGCGTCTCGGTGCCGCGTGGCCAGAGCAGTTGCACGGCGACGAGGAGCAGGAGCGCAGCCGAGGCCCAGAACAGGCGGAACCACCAGGCGGCGGCGCCGGAAGCGCCGGCGCCGGCCATGTCCGACAAAGCTACCTCGGGCGTCCGGCCGTAGAGGAAGAGGGGATGTTCGAGGCCCATCGAGAGTTCGAAGACCAGCAGGAC
>VBAE01000203.1 GCA_005882415.1 Alphaproteobacteria bacterium
CCTCGAGCTGATCGGCGCCCGCAAGGAGACGATGCCGTCGATCCTCGAAGGGCTGAAGGACGCCGGCGGGATCGTCGAGGACACCAGGAACGGCATCCGCGTGAGCGCCGACGGCGGCATCCGGCCTTTGTCCATCTCGACCGCCCCCTTCCCCGCCTTCCCGACCGACATGCAGGCGCAGTTCATGGCGATGCTCACCCTCGCCAAGGGCACGAGCTTGCTCACCGAGACGATCTTCGAGAACCGCTACATGCACGTCCCCGAGCTCCAGCGCATGGGCGCCGACATCGACGTGCGCGGTCGCTCGGCGGTGGTGAAGGGCGTCGAGGGCTTGCGCGGCGCCCCGGTGATGGCGACGGACCTCCGCGCCTCGATGAGCCTCATCCTCGCCGGCCTCGCCGCCGAGGGCGAGACCCAGGTCAACCGCATCTATCATCTCGACCGCGGTTACGAGCGCCTGGAAGAGAAATTGAGCGCAGTCGGCGCCGACATCGAGCGCGCCGGCGGCGACTGAAGGGGGGAGGGACTCCTATTCTGCTAGGAGAATTCCTGTGCTAGGGCTCCGGGCATGGAGGACGAAGACGCACGCGCCGCGCTCGAGCAGCTGATCCGGGAGCGGCGGGAGGATTATTCCGCTTTGTCGAGGCTGATCGGCCGCAACGCCGCCTATATCCAGCAATTCGTCAAGCGCGGCATCCCGCGCCGCCTCGCCGAGGAGGACCGGCGCACCTTGGCCAACTATTTCGGAGTGCCGGAGGCGGTGCTCGGCGGGCCGATGCCGAGCCCGGCCGAGCGTGCCGCCTCGAACCTGGTGCCGCTGCCCAGGCTCGACGTCGCCGCCTCGGCGGGCCCGGGCGCGCTGGGGCGCGGGGAGGCGGTGGTGTCGCATCTCGCCTTCGAGGGTCAGTGGCTCCGCCGCCTGTCGCCCGCCGGGCCGGAGCATCTCTCGATCATCATCGTCGACGGGGATTCGATGGCCCCCGCACTGATGGACGGCGACGAGATCATGGTTGACCGGGGCGAGGCCGGGCGCCGGGTGCGGGACGGGATCTATGTGGTGCGGCGGCAGGAAGAGCTGATCGTCAAGCGCCTGGCGCTCGATCCCGCGACCGGCCGGGTGGCGGTCACCAGCGACAATCCGGTCTATCCGAGCTGGCCCGACTGCGAGCCGGCCAGCCTCGACGTCGTCGGCCGGGTGATCTGGGCGGGCCGAAGAATCCGCTGAGTTGTCGGTCGACGACGTCGGCTATGCATCTGTCCCACTTGGACAAATTAACCAGATCAAGGCGATAAACGGCTGGACCTGACCCAACAGCCCCCATAGGAATGTGCCTGGGCCTTCTCGCTTTGGGGGGGATGAAAGGCGCTCGGGCGCTGTTTCGGGGGCGGCGTGACCAGCGTAGTAACAAGCGTAAGATCGGGCGACAACGACGTCGACGCCCTGCTCACCCAATATCATTGGGAACAGTCCTCGCCGATCAGCTACGGCTTCCCCGAGGCGGGGACCTATACCGGCTACACCGCGGGCAGCGAGCCCTTCACCAATTTCGGACCGCTCGACGCCTCGCAGCAGGCCGTCGCGGCGGCGGTGTTCCGGGAGATTTCCCAGATCACCAACCTCACCTTCACCAATTTCAACCAGACCGGCCAGGCGCCCGCGACCGCGACCATCCGCCTCGGCCTGACCGACGACACCGACGCCGCCCACGCTTATCTGCCGGGCACTTCGGTGGTCGCGGGCGACGTCTGGTTCCGCCATTCGGACGGCTATTTCATCGATCCCAAGCCCGGCGACTACGGCTATTCGACCTTTCTCCACGAGATCGGCCACGCCGTCGGCCTCAACCACCCGCACGATGGCGACGTGTTCGGCACCATGTCGCTCGATCACGACAATATGAACTATACGGTGATGACCTACCGGTCCTGGCCGGGAATGCCGATCGAGGATTCCTACGCCAACGGGGATTACGGCTTCAACCAGACCTACATGATCTACGACATCGCCGCGCTCCAGCATCTCTACGGGGCGAACTTCAACACCAGAAGCGGCGACACGGTGTACAAATGGAGCCCGGACAGCGGCAACACGCTGATCGACGGGGTTCCGGGGATCATCCCGGGCGGCAACACCATCTTCGTCGCCCTCTGGGACGGCGGCGGGACCGACACCTACGATCTCTCCGCTTATGTCGAGAGCGTCCGGGTCGACCTCGCCCCCGGGGCGTGGGTGAAAACCAACTTGGCCCAGCTCGCCGACCTCGGCACCGGCCACCGGGCCGAAGGCAATATCTCCAACCCCTTCCTCTACCATGGCGACACCCGCTCACTGATCGAGAATGCGACTGGCGGAGCGGGCGACGACACCCTGTTCGGCAACCAGGGCGCGAACTGGCTGGTCGGCGGCGCCGGCAATGACGATCTCGACGGCCGCGCCGGCGCCGACCGGATGGAGGGCGGCGCCGGGAACGACGATTATGTCGTCAGCGACATCGGCGACCTGGTGATCGAGGGCGTCGACGGCGGGATCGACAGCGTCGCAACCACCCTCTTGTCTTATACCCTCGCCGATAATGTCGAGGCGCTCGGCGGCATGCTCGAGAGCGCCGGCCAGACGCTGATCGGCAATGCACTCAACAACACCATCATCGCCGTCTCGACGCACGACAATTATCTCGATGGCGGCGGCGGCGCGGATCTGATGAGCGGGAGCTACGGCAACGACACCTATGTCGTCGACAATGCGTCCGACTCGATCAGCGACCTGGACGGCGTCGATACGGTGATCGCCTCGGTCAGCTACGTCATCCAGATCGGAATCGAAAACATCACCCTGTCGGGCAGCGCCGCGATCAACGCCACCGGCAGCGGGGGCAACAACGTGCTGACCGGCAACGGCGCCGCCAACGTCCTCGACGGGTTTGTCGGCGCCGACACGATGATCGGCGGCGGCGGCGACGACACCTATGTCGTCGACCAGGCGGGCGACGTGGTCACCGAGGCGGCCGGCGGCGGCACCGACACCGTCACCGCCTCCATCTCTTATGTGCTGGGCGCCAATGTCGAGCGGCTGACGCTCATCGGCGACTCGGCGATCGACGGGACCGGCAATGCGCTTGCGAACGTCCTCACCGGCAACGCGGCCGCCAATAGGCTCGACGGCGGGGCGGGCGACGACACGCTCTCCGGCGGCGCCGGCGACGATGTGCTGGTAGGCGGCGAGGGCAATGGCGACACCGCCGTCTATGCGGGCAATTTCGCGGATTACGAGATCTCCGGCACGACGACCATTCGGGACTTGAACGCCTCCAACGGGAATGAAGGAACCGACAGCCTGAACGGCATCGAGTTCGCCCAATTCGCCGACAGGGTGGTCCAGCTCGGCGTGGACCCCAACAACCCTCCCGTGCTGGGCAATCCGGCCATGGTCGACCAGATCTGGGCCGACGGGCAGGCGGCGGCCTACACAATTCCCGGAACCTCGTTCATCGATCCCGACGGCCAGCAGACCCTTAGCTACCGGGCGACGCTCACCGACGGTTCCCCGCTTCCCGCCTGGCTGAGCTTCAACGCCGCGACCCGCACCTTCAGCGGCACGCCCCCGCTCTCTTCGATCGGCGCGACCCTCGGCGTCCGGGTAACGGCCGACGACGGCAAGGCCTCGGTCTTCGACGACTTCACGATCGGGGTGACCCAGGCCCCGGGCGCGGACGTGGTCGGGACGCTGGGCCCGGATGTGCTCGACGGCACCTTCCGGGCCGAGAAGATGATCGGCGACGACGGCGACGACGTGCTGCGCCGGGACCGACCGGGCCGACTATTCGGGCTCGTCCGCGGCGGTGACGGTCAACCTCGCCACCGGGCTCGGCAGCGGCGGCGATGCCGAGGGCGACCAGCTGTTCGCGATCGAGCGCGTCACCGGCTCCTCCTACGCCGACCAGATCACCGGCAGCGCCGGCAATGACGAGCTCGACGGCGGCGCCGGGTCCG
Source organism: Alphaproteobacteria bacterium (assembly GCA_005882415.1). Lineage (GTDB taxonomy): Bacteria > Pseudomonadota > Alphaproteobacteria > Sphingomonadales > Sphingomonadaceae > Allosphingosinicella. Next base: position 3,991 of record VBAE01000203.1, read on the forward strand.
ATATGCTTAACGGCGGCGGCGGGAGCGACATCTACACCGTCGACAATATCGGCGACGTGGTGACGGAAGCGGCCGGCGGGGGCACCGATACGGTGCGCAGCTCGGTGACCTACGCCCTCGGCGCCAATGTCGAGAATTTGGTGCTGATCGGTTCGGGGGCGATCGACGGCACCGGCAATGGGCTTGCCAACGGCCTCACCGGCAATGGCGCCGCCAACCGGCTGGACGGCGGCGCGGGTGCGGATGCGATGGCCGGCGGCGCCGGGGACGACGTCTATGTCGTCGACAACGCGGGCGACACGGTTGCCGAAGCCGCGTCGGCCGGGACCGACCGGGTCGAGGCGTCGATCGCTTATACGCTCGGCGCCGATGTCGAGAATTTGACCCTCACCGGAAGCGCCGCCATCGCCGGCACCGGCAATGCGCTCGCCAACCAGATCACCGGCAATTCGGGCGCGAACGCGCTCGACGGCATGGCCGGCGCCGACATCATGGCCGGCGGGCTCGGCGACGACAGCTACACGGTCGACAATGCGGGCGACGTGGTGACCGAGAGCGCCGGTGCGGGCACCGACAGCGTCGCAAGCTCGGTCGCCTACACGCTCGGCGGCAATGTCGAGAACCTCGTCCTGACCGGCACGGCGGCGATTAACGGCACCGGCAATGGCCTTGCCAACATCCTCACCGGCAATGGCGGCAGCAACATCCTCGACGGCGGCCTCGGCGCGGACGCGATGGCGGGCGGCGCCGGCAACGACACCTACCTCGTCGACAATGCCGGCGACACGGTCTCCGAAAATGCCGGCGAAGGCGTGGACATGGTCCAGTCCTCGATCAGCTACGCACTCGGCGCAAACCTCGAAAGGCTGACCCTGACCGGCTCGGGGACCTTGAACGGCACCGGCAACGATCTCGCCAACAGCCTCACCGGCAATAGCGGCGCCAATCTGCTCGACGGCCTCGCAGGCGCCGACGTGATGGCGGGCGGGCTCGGCGAC
>VBAE01000091.1 GCA_005882415.1 Alphaproteobacteria bacterium
TGCCGGCGTTTCCTACCTGCATGCGCGGATCACCGACGACAGCCAGTATTTCGCCACAACCGGCACGCACGTCTCGACCGACCACATCATCTTCACGCCCGACTATAACTATAATCTCGGCACGACCTACACCCTGCCGCTCGGGGAGAACGCGCTTGTGTTCGACGCGGGAATGTTCGGGAAGGGCAGCCGCTACGGTTCCTCGCTCGACCCCAATGTGGCGCCGAAACTGTCGGCCTATGCGATCGTCAACGGCTCGATAGCGCTGCGCCTTTCGAACGGGCTCACCGTGGCGGCGTTCGGTACCAATCTGTTCAACGCGAAATATGTGGAGAGCTACATCGACAAGTCGGCCCTGGTCCGGGCCGGACTGGCGCCCCTGGCTTCGAACCTCGCCATCCAGGGCGAACGCCGGCGCTACGGCGTGCGCGCGAGTTTGAAGTTCTAGCCGTGGGCCCGCTCGTCCAATCCGGGCGCGTGCCGCTCACTGAAGCGTTCGTGGGAGCGTTGCGCGACCTGTTCGGCGAGCGGCTCCAGACCGGCGAGGCGATCTGCCTGGAGCATGGCCGGAGCGAGACTCACTTCGCGTCCATGCCGCCCGACGCAGTGGTGTTCGCCCAGACGACCGAAGAGGTCGCGGATATGGTGCGGCTGTGCGGCGAAGCCCAGGTGCCGCTCATCCCGTTCGGCGCGGGCACATCGGTCGAGGGCAACACGCTCGCCGTCCGCGGCGGGGTGGCCCTCAACCTGTCGCGCATGGACCGTATAGTTGCCGTCAATGCGGAGGATTTCGACTGCACGGTCGAGGCGGGCGTCCGACGCGAGCAATTGAACGAGCATCTGCGCGATCAGGGGCTGTTCTTCCCGATCGATCCTGGCGCCAATGCGACCATCGGCGGCATGGCCTCCACCCGGGCGTCGGGAACGAACGCGGTTCGCTACGGCACGATGCGGGAGGCGGTGCTCAGCCTCAAGGTCGTCACTGCCGACGGACGGATCGTCCGCACCAGCCGGCGGGCGCGCAAATCGTCGGCCGGCTACGATCTCACCCGGCTGTTCGTCGGCTCGGAAGGCACTCTGGGCATCATCACCGAAGTGACGTTGAGGCTTCACGCCATTCCCGAGGCGATCGCGTCCGCGACATGCAGCTTCGACAGCGTCAAGGGAGCGGTCGACACCGTCGTCCAGTCGATCCAGCTGGGGGTTCCGCTGGCCCGGGTCGAGATCCTCGACGACATGCAGATCCGCGCGGTCAACCGCTGGTCGAAGATGGACCTGCCTGAGCTGACCACGCTCTTCTTCGAGTTTCATGGTTCCCCCACCTACGTCGCGGAGCAGACCGAGACCGTTCGCGAGCTTGCCGAAGCGAATGGCGGTGGCGAGTTCCGCTGGGCCAATCTGCCGGAAGAGCGGTCCAGGCTGTGGAAGGCGCGGCACGAGGCCTATTATGCGGCGGTCAATCTCCGCGCCGGCGCAATCGGCTGGGCAACCGACGTCTGCGTGCCGATGAGCCGGCTCGCGGAATGCATCGGTGAGACGAAAGCGGAGCTGGAGCGCTCGTCGGTGCCCGCGACCATCCTCGGCCATGTCGGGGACGGCAATTTTCACGTCGTCTTCTCGATCGACCCCACGTCGCCGGACGAGCTTGAGGAGGTGAAGGCCATCAATGCACGGCTGGTCCGCCGCGCCCTGGACATGGACGGCACCTGCACCGGCGAGCATGGCATCGGGCTCGGCAAGCAGGATTGGCTGGTCGAGGAACTCGGCGATGCGGTCGATCTGATGCGCTCCATCAAGACGGCGCTCGATCCCATCGGCATTCTGAACCCGGGCAAGATCTTCTCCTGATGGCGGCAGAGTTGGACAGCGGTCCTCCGCCGCGACTGGGCGCCGCCATCGGACCCTTGCTGCTGACCAGCCTCGTCATCTCGGTCGGTTTCACGATGCTTCAGAGCTTCGGAATCATGGCGGAGTCGGCGAAGGCCGAACTGCTCCTCTCGGACAACGCGCTTGCCTTGGTCCAGGGCGCGTCGGCGGCGATTTCGCTGGTGCTGTTCTCAATCCCGATCGGCATCTGGGTGGATCGCCGCAGCCGAGTGCGGATACTGCTGCTTATGGCTGTGATCTGGACCGGCGGGACCCTGGCGACCGCGGCCGCCGGTAACGTCTTCATGCTCTTCTTTGCCCGCATGTTCGTCGGCATCGGCGCCACCGGTGCACTGACCGCAGTGCTGTCCCTGGCGTCGGATTACTGCCGCCCGGAACAACGCGGCCGCGCCCTTCTGGTCCCCAATCTCACCAAGGCTGCCGGCGTTGGAGCGGGATTCACCATTGCCGGATTTCTGCTCCAGCACTTCGCGGCCGGCGGCGTCCCGGGGCTCTTCGGCGCCTCGCCCTGGCGCAGCGCGCAATGGGCGCTCGGTATAGGCAGCGCCGTGCTGCTGCTGCCCATCCTGTTGCTGCGCGAGCCGCCCCGGCATGAGGTGGAGGCGGGACCGGGTGCGCCCTTGCGCGTGCTGTTCGCCGAGCTCTGGGCGCGGCGGGCGTGGGTCATCCCCTTGTTCGTTGGCCAGGTCACCGTCGTCATGGCCGACGCCGCAGCCGCAATCTGGGCCTCGCCTTTGCTCCAGCGCACTTATCATCAGCAGCCGGGCGACTTCGCCGGCTGGCTCGGGGCGATCGTGTTCCTAACCGGCATATTGGGCTCGATCGCCGGCGGAATCGCCGCCGATGCCGGCCAGAAGGCGCGCTTTCGCGGCGGCCTGATGGTCGGGGCCTTCGTCGCGGCGGCGGTCGGCGTGCCCTGCGCCTTGTTCCCGCTGATGCCGAGCGTGTCAGGCTTCGCCGTGGCCATCGGCCTGCTGATGCTTGTCGGCAACATTACCGGCATCGTCGCATCGGTGGCGCTGACCGTGTGGCTGCCGAACGAATTGAGGGGCTTGTCGATCGGCGCCTTCATCGCGATCGCCGGGCTGATCGGCTTCGGCGTGGCGCCATCGCTGGTCGCGGGGCTCAGCAGCTTTCTCGGCGGCGAGGCTCACCTTGCGGCCGCCCAGGCCATAGTCGGAGTCGCGGTCAGCATCGTCTCGGTTCTCGGCTTCGGCCTGGCCATGCGCAATGCGCCTGGCCAAGCTATCGGATAGGTCTGGACTAACCTGTCCGATAGGTGCATGGTGGCCGGATCGGAAGAGGGGCGGCGATCCATGCAGCGCGACGAGAGTGCCACAGAGCTGATCCGTGTGTCCGACGAGATGCTCGCCATCATCGGCACCGCGCCCCTTTCTCAACAGGGCTGGCCCGATCGGGCGGTAGCCTTCGCGATCGATCTCAGGGAGGTTCGTCAGCCGCCCAGCCTGCGGTTTTTTGCCGAGCCGACCAGGGAGCCTCCAGCCGGTGAGGACGGGTTCCCGTGCCTGTATTTCATCGTCACCCGGGAAGCGTGCGAGCGCTTGCGGGGTGGCCCTTTGTCGATCCACGGCGATTACACCTATCTCCTCGCCCCCTCGATGCGCCCCATCCTCCGGGCCATCCGCGATTGCGCCCTCCCCGAAGGATCCGCCGCGCCATACCGGCTCGCCAAGTGCATCGAGCTGCTCTGCGAGATCCTCGAGGCGGACCGCGTCGGCACCCTGGTCCCTGTCGTCGGCCGGTGCACTCTGTCCGAGCTTGACCGTCGCCGGGTGGTTGCTTCCCGGACGCTGATCGAGGAGCGTTCGAGCGAGCCCCTGACGCTCGACCAGATCGCACGCCAATGCGGGATCAATCGCACCAAATTGTCGCGCGGCTTCCGCGAGATCTATGGGACCAGCGTCGCCGATGCGATCGCCGAGTGCCGCCTCGCGCAGGCGCACCGGGCGCTGCTCGGAACCGACCTGCCGGTAGGCCTGATCGGCTATCGCAGCGGGTACCAGAACAATGCCAGCTTCACGCGCGCCTTCGGCCGCCGCTACGGCGTCCCGCCATCGTCCTTGCGAAGCCGGATGAACTGATGTCGACGATGATCTCAGAAAGCGGCAAGTCGCTCGTCGCGCAGGCCATGGATGCGGTAAAGGCGCACATCCGCACCGCGGGGCTGCGGGTCGGCGACACCTTGCCCGGCGAGGCCTATTTTGCGGGCCAGTTGAGGGTCAGCCGCGCAGTCATGCGGGAAGCTTTCGGCGCCTTGGCGGCGCTGAGGCTCATCGACGTCGCCAATGGGCGGCGCGCGAAGGTCGGCGCGCTCGATGGCTCGGTCATGGCCGCTTCGCTCGACCACGCTCTGTCGACGTCGCAGATGAAGGTCGCAGAGGTCTGGGACGTCAGGCGCACGATCGAGATGCGCACGGCGGCCCTGGCGGCTCACAATGCGACTCCGGTGCAGGCCGCCCGCATCGTCGCGCTCGCGGAAGCAATGGGCGACGACGAGCGTCCCCATGCAGAGACGACCGAGGACGATATCGACTTCCACCTCGCCATTGCCGAGGCGAGCGGCAACGCGCTCTTCAACCAGATCGTCCGCTCGTTCGTGCCGCTGATGCGGGTCGCCGTGCCGGAGGCCTGGCGCACCCGCGAAACGGAAGAGCAGAAACGCGAGATCCTGGAAAGGCACAGGCAACTTGCCCGGGCGATTGCAAACCGTGACGCCGCTGAAGCGGAACGTCGCATGGCGGCCCACTTCGACGAAGCCATCGGAGCGCTGCTGCGCTGATCAGCGGCGCTCGTCCCAGAGCCCCGAAATTCCTAACACCGCAGACTGGCTGGCGCGCCCGGCAGGATTCGAACCTGCGACCCCAAGCTTAGAAGTCTCGTCAGGGGCTGTTTCAGGGCATCCCAGAGAGTGCCGTTTCCTTTGAAATCAATCGTATAGCGTCCCACGCGATTTCAGCAAATCCCGGGGCTTGTTACCTATGTGTTACCTAGCCGGACTTTAGGTAACAATCGGGATTCCGCGAAAACGCTCCTGTTTCGTCGGCAGCTCACTGCCGGCGCGACGCCTACCAGAGGAGAGGAAGCCGCTCGGCTGGTGCGGCTGTAGGGCTTTGGCCCGCGGTCGCATCACGTCTGAGCACGGGAGCGGCGCATGTTAACGGACTCCAAGGTGTTGGCCTTAAAGCCGCCGGCCAAGGGCCAGCAGGAACATCCTGACGCGAAAGTGACCGGCCTCCGCCTGCGCGTTGGGGCGGGTGGCACTAAAACGTGGATATTCCGGGCTCGTACCGGCGGGCGGACCATAAACAAGAAGCTTGGCAGCTATCCTGGCATGGACCTGACTGAGGCGCGGACTGCCGCACTGAAGCTTGTCGCTGCGATTGCCAGGGGCGGGAGCGCGGAAGCTGTCGAAAGGACCTTCGGCGCCGTGGCGGAGCATTGGATCAAGAAGGTGGCCAAGCCGAAGAATGACAGCTGGCGGCTTCAGGAGAGGCGCCTCGAAATGCACGTCTTTCCGGCGTGGCGGGACCGCAAGATCGTCGACATCCGCCGCGCGGACGTCCGCGATCTCCTCGAGCGATTGGAAGGGGCTGTCCTCCCCAACCGAGTGCTGTCGCTCGTCAAGACGATCTTCCGCTTCGCCCTGAGCCGCGATTGGATCGATGTCTCTCCCGCCGAGGGGATACGAAAGCCTCAAGTCGAACAGGAGCGCGACCGGGTGCTTGTCATGAGCGAAGTGGCGCAGATTTGGAAAGCGGCGGAGCTGCTAGGCTATCCGTTCGGTCCGTACATCCGCCTTCTGGCATTGACGGCCCAGCGCCGAACCGAGGTGGCCGCGATGCGGTGGAACGATCTCGATCTGGACGCGGCGATGTGGATCATCCCAGCCGCCGACACGAAAGGCGAGCGCCGGCATTACGTCCCTCTTCCAGCGGCTGCAGTCGAGATCCTCGCGGTGCTCCCTCGCATGGGCGTTTTCGTCTTCACCACGGATGGGCGGACTCACATGACGAACTACGCGAAGCTGAAGGCGCGCCTTGACGCCCTCATCAGGGCGACCGGCGGAGCGGTGGCCGCTTGGCGGCTCCACGATCTCCGACGCAGTGCGGCGACCCACATGGTGCGTCTTGGCATTCGGGAGGAGGTTGTCGGCCGAGTTCTGAACCACGCCAGCAAAGGTGTAACCGCGAAAGTCTACACGCTCCACACCTATGGACCGGAGAAGCGGCAAGCTCTCGACGCCTGGGCAGAGGAGATCGAGCGCGTCGTGAGCGCAAGTTCTGCTCACGCCATGGTCGCGGCCATTGCGGCCGAATAGCCAGAACCACTCATGTGGGGACGGCTATGGATGCCAGAAGGGCTGGTGATCGCGGCACCTTGCGGTTGACCCATACCACAAGCATTACGTGGACTGACGCGACGAGCGTTCGCAGGCCGGTTTTGCTAGGTGGGGTATGGGAAAGTTGAACGCGCTATTCGTCTTACCCGAGGTCGGTGGCTTCGGGTGACAATGTCGGATTCTACGGAGAAATGGCAGACCCGAGTGCTGCGCTCTGTCACTCCGAATGGAGGGGCGGCCTTTCAACAGGAAGGGCGCTACGACGTGACTGCGGACGTCTCAGCCGACCTTGAGGGCAAGCGCCTAGCGATGGAGCAAATTCGCAATCGGCCGTTTGTGACCGATGCCAACGAAGTGCAGTTCGCGGTTGCGCAGCGGTGGATCGAGGAATGTGGCCGAGAGGTCAGGCTACCGATTAATTTCTGTGGCGGTCTTCTCCTCATGCGGCTCTACAGGCTGATCACCCCTGCATCGGAGCAGTCGTCTCGCTGGATGGCAGCAGTCTACGAGGCTGCGGCCGCCTACGATTTTGCATTTCTCGCCCTTGCGCACGCGGATGACGAGGCCGACGTGACACTCGCCCGGCACGGAAAGCCGACGAGGTTTGTGACCAACCCCGACACGCGAGCAGTCGACGGTATCAATCTTCTGCTTTCCGGCGTGACGGCCATGCACGAGACGCTGAATCGATGGCCAGTTGTCACTGTCGGTGATCCGCCGCCTGCGTCGGGACGGCATCCCCTCGCGATGGAAATTATGGGCGCCTTGGTGCGAGCGCTGAGAGAGGCGTCTTTCCCAATTCTTCTGGACCGTGCCGGGCTCGGTCACGCACTTGAAGGCAAACCAACCGCCTCCGGATTGGCCCCAATTTTGGTTGACGGACTGTCACTGCACCGCGTCGACGCGTTCGCACGTCATCGGGCGCATACCTATTTCCTGCGCGCAACAGAATTGGCGGCTCTTCTGGCGGGATATGGTTCTGTCGAGCACGGTCTGTCGAGGGCGCTCGACGAGCTTTTCGGCTTCTGGGGCGTGCTGGGTGCCGCCACAGACGATCTGCAAGACCTCTTTATCGACTTCGCCGCCGGTATCCACTCGATGTGTACCGTGATGGCCCACCTCTGCGTCGCAGAGGACGTCACGCTACGCCCCGTCTCCCGGCGCAACATTCCGGAAGAGTTGGCCCGTGATCAACGTCGCCGCCTCGCCGCTTTCTTCGGTGCAACAGACGCTAAACTCGACCGCGGGGCCCTGCTCAGCCTCCTAGATGAAATAGGACTGCGTCAGGCACTGACTGACCACTTTGAAGACGAGGGGTTTCACTTCGCAGCCGCCATCTACAAGGCGGCCTCGGTGTACGGATTCAGCACGAAACTCATGATTGAGATTGTGGCCGTTGTGTGCGGAGATCCCCATTTCGCTGTTCCGGAAGTCTACCACGCAGCAGTAGAGAACGTTACGGACGAGAACATTCTTGGACTCATGAACGCTCAGGTTGGGAAGTTTGTAGCGTCGTATATCGTCGAGCAGTTCTGGCCCAGAAGTCCGGCTTAGGATGGTTGAATATAAATATCTTATTGCGAACATCCTCGGCTTGGTCCCCCTCATGGCCGCGTTGTCACTAGCGTGGCGCTTACGCCGTACTGCGATCATCTGCGGAATCACGCTGGTCTTGTATAGCCCTCCCGTGTCGGCTTTGTATGAAGGGGTTTACTGGGCACCTTCGCGCGTCTTTGGTGGGAGCTGGGGGGTTGAAGACGCCATGTTTTGCTTCCATGCGGGCGCCATCAGTTGGCTTTGCGCATTCGCTCCGTGGGAGAGCAGATTTCGATTCTCTCCGCGCGTAGGTGTTACGGTACGGCGTTTGGCGGTCGTTTCGGTACTTGCGGCCATGGCTCTCTTGGGATTTCTCGTAAGCGGTTTCACGGTGCTTGCCGCGTTTCTCGCAACGCAAACTCTATCAACTGCCGCAATATTAATCGTGACGCCAGCCTACGGTAGGCTGCTTATGCCCGGCGCGATCTTGTTCTTGGCGTATTACTTCCTGCTCCTTGGAGTATGGCGTTTGATGATGCCCGGTTTCATGGATATGTGGAGTGGAACAGAGCTTCTCGGAGGAAAATTTCTGGGGATTCCGGTAGATGAGTATATATGGGTCGTGAGTTTCTGTACGGGCTTTCCAATCACGATGGCATTTGCGTTTGATGCCCGGATTAGAGAGCGCTCTTCACCAAAGCAACTTAATGCCTCCGCAAAGCGCTAGGAAGCAAAGAACCCATAAAACAACCTGCCCGGCCGGACCATGTATTTCGAATCCTAGACCTCTGATCTTGATTGGCTCTTCGCCTTGCCGGAACAACGTAACGATGATGAACGCCGCCGCAGCGGCCGCTGGAAGGCCGAGTACAGCTATAAAATGCTGTGCGACAACGAGCCGGAACGCCGCAAGATCGGTGAAAATTACTCCAAGGACGGCTACACCTGCAGTGATACTGCAAACGATGAGAGCGACACACACCCACAGCGCAATGGTGGTTAGATTTCCTCGGCGCGGGTGCTCGGCCATCACGACTCCTCGATAAGTGCTAGGCGTGCAGGTTCTGCTTTAGCATCAGTAGGCTCTTTGCAGCAAAATAGGTCGGTGTAAGCTCAAAGTTGGCGTACCACAGACCCGGAACGCCGGCCGCAAAGAAATCGGTGTTTGTCCATCTCCCCCTACCATCCTGATTATCCAAGAGCCAGTTTGCTGCGCGTTCCGTGGTCGGCTGGTGCGACGCGCCGGCATGGATCAAAGCGATTAAGCCGCACGCGGTATGAAATGGAGTTGAAGGAGCACTTACGAACCTCCCACGACGTCCTGAACTCGACTCCTCGCCGAAGCCGCCATCCTCATTGGCAGTTGAGATTACCCAGCTCAGCGCGGTTTGGACTTCCCGGCGATCGGTGCCGTACCCCATCTCGCGGTAAGCCTCGAGCACTTGGCTGGTGCCGTAGAGATAGTGGGTGAACCATCTGCCGAACCAGATTCCATCATCGCTATTCCGCTCCAGCCATTTCATGCCGCGCCGTAGAGCGTGCTGCACGGCCGGGACGAGATCGTCGAGTCCGCAATACTCCCTTCTAGCGACGCGCGAGAACAAGGTGACTATGCGCGCCGTAATCTCTGCACAGTCGAGATCTCGGGCGAACCAAGGTCCCCCACCAGGGATTTGCATCCAGGCACGATCGTTGCGATCCCAACTGGCCCATCCCCCGGTCGAGCTCTGCATCGCTAGGAGCCATCGAATGCCTCTTCTGACCACGTCGGGCGGGCCGGTCCGTTCGAGGTTCAACAGCGCGCCGACAGCCATCGCGGTATCGTCGTTGTCCGGATACCATTTCCCCACCCGCTGGAATGCCCATCCGCCCCCAGAGACTTTGCGCGTCCGATGGCTCCAGTCGCCGCAATGCGTGACTTGATTGGACACAACGAAGCTCCGAGCCTTTTCTAGTTGTGGGTGATCCGACGACAGGCCGTGGGATCGCAGCAAGTCCAGGAACAAGATCGTGTCCCATGTCGTCGAGTCGGTGAATTGCTGCCACCGCATCCCCCCGTCTGATCGCTGCCACCGACGCATGGCGGCTAACCCAGATTCTACCGCCTCCTTATATCTTGAAGGATCGAGTCGGTGCAGCGTCACGATCGCGATCGAGGTCATATGAACAGATGAGAAGAAGGACCCATCGCTCTCCTGGTGGCTGAGCAACCAATCGAGCGACGCGCGCGCGTGCCTGCCTACGGGGAGTGCGCGGTCTAACAATCTCATCAGTTCGCAAATTGCACGCAGGGGGCCCCGAATCGGCTTCCTGCATTCGGCAATCCAGAGGTGCTTCCAGCGAGCAAACGCCGGATCTTCATCCCGTTCGGATGAACCATCGGCACTCCCGTGCAGAGAGTGGCCGGTGCGACAGTTCTGCAAAAGACTCGCCGAAACGATAGCGATGCGAAGAAAGCTGAAGTCGTAAATATTGGGGTGCGCCCAGTCGGGACTGCTGATGATACGAGGTGACAAATAAGGCAGATCGGCGAAGGTAAGGTACCCATAGAGCGCCAGCATGCCTCGCCAGAACGAATCTGGCTCTG
>VBAE01000204.1 GCA_005882415.1 Alphaproteobacteria bacterium
CGCCGTTCCAGACGCGCGTCATGTGCCAGGCTCCGTCGGGGCCAAACGTGCCCTCCTCGACCCGCATCATCGACGCGTTCTCGCCTGCCCCGGGCTTGTCCAACCCGATCCGCAACCTGACGTCCGAGCCCGAAACGAGGAATTCGTCCGGCCCGGTCTGCGCGACCACAACGCCGCCCAGAGGCTGGCCCTTGGCGGGGTGCGGGTCGCTTTTCAGGAAGGTCCATTCGCGTTCGCCGAACTGCCACAGCTCGTATTGCGCGGTGACCCGCCAGCGGCCCATGACCGTCGACTGGTCGGCGGCGTCGGCGGCCTTGGCCGTGCCCCAGGTGGGCGAGCCCGCCGCGATCCGCGCCCAGATGGAAGCGATCGGCGCGAACACCCGGTATTTGGACGCGAACGCCTCGACCTCGGCGTCCCCCAAATTGCGGGCGGCGAGCGGGTAGTTGGAATAGCCGGTCTCATCCATTCCGAACGGCGCATAGCCGATCGCGCCGCGGCCGAGCGCCGACCAGAAGAAGCGGCTATGATCGACCGAATTGCCGGTCTCGGGCACCATCAGCGCATTGTCGGGCCGGTCGTAATAGCCGAGGATCTGGGCGGCCTCGCGCTGCTCGCGACTGTAGATGTCGGGTGCGACGAAATCGACATTGGGCGCCCCCACCTTCCACACGTCGATCATGTTCCACTGCGGCCCGCCGGAGGGCGAGGTCGAGGCGGACTTGGCGTTGAACGGGTCGCCCATCGCCGAATTGCAGTACATCGGCAGCGCCTTCGCCGCCTTCCCCGCCGCCGCGATCTGGTCGACATAGCGCGCCATGTGCCAGCTCGTGAACGCCTGCTCCGCGAAGTCCCCGAACACCGCGCTCCAATTCCCCGCCGGCTTGCCGAGCTTTCGCGTCAGCTCGGCCGGGACGGGCCCTTTGAACAGCCGCTCCGCCTCGGCGGAATGGTCGCGGGCGAGGCCGTAGCTTCCGATCTCATTCTCGACCTGGACCATGATCACCTGGTTGCCCGGGTCCGCGTCGCGCAGATGCTCCATCAGCTTCACGAACGCCCGACGGTCGGCGGCGAGGGTCGCGGCGCCGTGGGGCGAGAGGACGTAATGGCTCTTGCCGTCCGCCGTCTTCATCCGCGGGAATCGGGCGCCGTCGCTCTTCACCCAGACGGGCGCATAGCTCGCACTGGTGTTCTTCCAGGTGCCGAACCAGAGCAGCACGAGGCGCACGTCATTCTCGCGCGCCTGCTTCACAAGCGTGTCGACCCAGGAGAAATCGAACTTCCCCTCGACCGGCTCGACCTGCTCCCAGGCGACCGGGATTTCGAGCGTGTTGGCGTGGAGACGATGGATCACCGGCCACACCTTGGGCAGCATCGACGGGTAATTCGACGAATTGTTCGCCTGCGCGCCCAGCATCAGGAAGGGCTTGCCGTCGACGACCAGCATGTGCCGCCCCGCCTTCGTCTCGATCCGCGGAAGCTCGGCGGCGAGCGCGGGCGCCGCGGCGAGGAGCGCGAGCAGAGCGAGGAGCAGCCGCCTCATTTCACCGCCAGTTCGAACGGCCCGGCGGGAAGCCCGGCCTTGTCGTAGAGGTTGCAGATCGGACTATCCCCCCAGCAATAGCGCACCCGGTCCGCCGGGCCGGCGGGGGCGGTGAGGGTGACCGTGTCGCCCACCAGCGTGGCAGCGGCAAAGCGGCAGCTTCCCTCCGCAGTCCCGCACAGTTCGAACCCGATCGGCGTCGGCGAGCTGAACGTCTGCAGCCCGCCGTCCGCATTGCGGAAAGTGACTGTCACTCCGCCGCCGCTACGGGTCGCCGCGACCGGCTCCGGCCCCGACGGCCCGATCGCCTCGCCATAAGCGACATGGCGGGCGGCCCTCGCCAGGCGGTGGCCGACATCCTCCTTGTTCGCCGGGTGGATGTCGTTCGGCTCGCCAAGGTCGATCGCGACCGCCAGCCCCGCATGCGGATCGGCCGCCACCGCAAGCCTCTGCTCCTCGCGGATCGTCGCCGAGCCGCTCTCCACCGGCACCGCCGAGCGCGGCCCCCAATCGGCGAGCTGCACCACCAGGAATGGCAGATCCGGCCGCCCGACCTGGCTCCGCCAATCGTTCATCAGGCTGCCAAGCTTCTTCGAATAGCCCTTCGCATTGCCCGCATCGGACTCGCCCTGATACCAGGCCGCGCCCTTCAGGCCGTAGCGCCCGATCGGCGCGATCATGCCGTTGTAGATCAGCGAAAGCCCCGCGATCGTCTCCCACGGCGCCCGCGGCGGCCAGCCCGCTTCCGGCGCCGCCTTATAGGTCCAGCGGCCGCTCAAGGGCACCCGGCTGCCGTCGGCAAAGGTCAACGCGCGCTGCTCGTCCGGCCCGACCACGCCCCCGCCCGAATAAGTGTCGAGGATGCTCACCGTCACCACATTCTCGCCGGCCTTCAGCACGCCGGCGGGGATCGCGTAATTGCGGTTGACCCCCCAGCCGCTGGTATTGCCGACCGGCACGCCGTTGACCCAAGTCTGGTCGAGATCGTCCGCCCAGCCGATGCCGACGCTCGCCGGCTTCGCCGCCTGCTCAGGCGTGAGGGTGACGGTGGTCCGGTACCAGACCATGCCGTTATAATTGGCAAGCTGCGGGTCGCCCCAGCTCTCCCACTCGTGGAAATTGGGCACCGTCTTCCATTCCGGCCCGGCGGGGTCGCGCCAGGGTGCGCCGCGGTTGCGGCTCGACCACCAGCGCTCCCACAAAGCGCCCCAGCGCCGGTTGGCCTCGGCCGGATCGGTGCGATAGGCGCGCAGGATCGCAAGCTCCTCCGCCTGCCCTCCCGCCTTGTCGATCGCCGTCTCGCTTCGCCACGCGTCGATCGCCGTCCCGCCCCAGGAGGCGTCGATCAGCCCCACCGGCACCTTCTGCGACGCCCGCAGATCCTTGCCCATGAAATAGCAGGCCGCCGAGAAATCGCCGATCGAGCCCGGGCTCACCGACTGCCAGCGGACCGGCGTTTTGAAGCTGTCGACCGGCACCATCGCGGTGTCGTGGCTGACGGTGAGGATCCGCATCTGCGGGTCGTTGGCGCCCGACACCTCGCCCCAGCTATTGAGCGCCCGGCTCACCTCCAGCTCCATGTTGGACTGGCCCGAGCACAGCCAGACGTCGCCGACGAGCACGTCCGACACCGTCTGGCTGGCGCCCGATGCGCTCAGGGCGACCAGCTCATAAGGCCCGCCCGCCGCCGTCGCCGGCAAGTCCGCGCTCCACCGCCCGTCGCGCCCCGCGACAGTCTTCACCGTCTTGCCGGCGAAACGGAGCGTCACCGCCTCGCCCGGCTTTGCCCGCCCCCACACCGGGATCGGCGCCCCCCGCTGGAACATCGCATGGTCCTGGAACAGCCCTTCCAGAAGCAGCGGCGAAGTCTCCGCCGCGGCGGCCGGGGCAGCGGCCAGCGCCGCCGCGATTGCGAAAACACTCAGACGCACGCTCGATCCTCCTGCCATCTCAGCCGCCGATCCTCAGCATCACCACCCCGTGCGGCTCGACCGTCGCCGAATAGCGCCCGGCCACGCGCCCGACATCCTTGTGCAGCCACAGGTCGCGAACCCCCGCCTTCAGCCCCGCCGGATACCCGTCCGCCAAAGGCCGGGCCCAGACCTCGCGGTCGCCGTCCTTCCAAACCCGCCGCCCCTGCCGCCCGAGCCGGTCCTGGTCGACCGCGATCACCTCTTTGTTGAGCAGGATGTCGCGGGTAGCGGGCGTCATGTTGGCGATGTCGTTCCCCGCCATCAAAGGCGCCGCCATCATCGCCCAGAGCGAGAAGTGCGAGCGGTACTCCGCGTCGCTCAGCCCGCCATTGCCGATCTCGAGCATGTCCGGGTCGTTCCAATGGCCGGGCCCGGCATGCGGCCAGAGCGGCTCGTTCATGTCCGCGATCGACACCACGCCCCAGCTATAGTCGAACTTCCCTTCCCATTTGTCGGTGATGTCGCCGGTCGTCCGCCACAGATTCCCGACCTTCTCCGCCCACAGCCACGGCTTCGAAGTCCCCCATTCGCAGATCGACAGCACGATCGGCCGCCCGGTCGCCCGCAGAGCGTCCGCCATCAGCTTGTACGCTTCCTCGGCGTTGCGCGTGCCGGTGCTGCACCAGTCGTACTTGAGATAGTCGACGCCCCAGCGCGCATAGGTCAAAGCGTCCTGAAATTCATGCCCCTGGCTCCCCGGCCGCCCGCCGCAGGTCAGCCGCCCGGCGTCGGAATAGATGCCGAATTTCAGGCCCTTCGAGTGCACGTAATCCGACAGCGCCTTGATCCCCGACGGGAATTTCGCCGGGTCGGCGGTGATGAAGCCGTTCTCGTCCCGCGGCCCGTGCCAGCAATCGTCGATCACGACATATTGATAGCCCGCGTCGCGCACGCCGTTCGAAGCCATCGTGTCGGCGATCCGCTTCACCGTCGCTTCGTCGATATTGCAGGCGAACTTGTTCCAGCTGTTCCACCCCATCGGCGGAGTCATCGCCAGCCCGTTCGCAACCTCCCCGGCCTTGGGCGGCGCAGCCTGAGCACAAGCACTCGCCGTCAGGCAGAACAAGGCCGCCGCGGCGGCCAGATTACGCAGGATCTGCAAGGACGAAGCTCCCCTCTTCTTTTCCCGCAATCTTATCCGCCCGCCGCGCAGATGCTAGCGCTAACATTCACCCCTTGTTGCGCCGGATCCAGCTCGCGAACAGGTCCGGCCATTGCGATCCCGGCAGTTCCTTCGGCAGGTGAAGCCCGAAGCCATGGCCCCCTTCGGCGAAGAGATGCGCCTCGACCGGCACCTTCGCGGCGCGGCAGGCGGCGATCCACTCGGTGCTGTTCTCCAGCGGCACGACCGGATCGTCGAGCGCATGGACCAGGAAGCAGGGCGGCGTTTCGCTACGCACATGCCGCACCGGCGACCGCGCCTCGATCACCGCCTCGTCCTTGCCCTCGCCGAGCAAAGGCCCGCCCGACCAGCCCCCATTCGCCTTCGGCCGCATCCCGGTCACCGCGTACACCAACCCGGCAAAGGCAGGCCGCGCCGACAGCCGGTCGGCCGCATCGACCGCCGCATAAGTCCGCTCGTCATGCGCCACCGCCAGATCCGCCGCGAGATGCCCGCCGGCCGAGAAGCCGACGATCCCAAGCCGCGCCGGGTCGATCCCATACTCCCCCGCCCGCGCCCTTATCACCCGCATCGCCCGCTGCGCGTCCTGAAGCGGCACCAGGGACCGGTTCGCCCACCCCTCACCCGGCAGCCGATAGGCCAGCACGAACACCGTCGTGTGCTCGGCGACGAAGCGCTGCGCCACGTCCAGCCCCTCATTCTGCACCGACAGGAATTCATACCCCCCGCCCGGAAACGACAGCAGCGCAGACCCGTCCGGCCGCGCCGGTCTGAACACATGGATCTCCGGCACCGCCACCCCGCGCAGCCACAGCTCCCGCGCGCCCTTCGGCCCGTTCATCGTCGGCGCCAGCACCGGCAGCCTCGCAGGCGCCCCGGGCGCCGCCCCCGGCCAAAGCCGGTACACCTCCTGCGAGGGCCAGCGCGGCGCGTTCGGATCGCCCGCCGCCGGCGTCGGCGGATCGCCCCATTGCGCCTTGGCCGCGCTCGCTACGAGAAGCCCGGCGCCCAGAGCGCCGCCGATCAATCCGCGCCTGTCGATCATCCCGTGTCTCCCTTTTAATCTTTTACCGGCTTGATGAAGCGCGCGCGCGGAGCGATCAAGGGCCATGCTCACCCGCCGCGAAACGCTCCTCACCGGAACCGCCCTCCTCGCCGCCTGCGCTACCGGCGCCGGCCCGGGACGCCGTCCCTCCGCCCAGCCCGATTACGTGACGCGAGAAGGCACCCAGCTCCGCCTCGCCGGGCGGCCCTACCGCTTCGCCGGCTCGAACATGTGGTACGCCGCCTGGCTCGGCGCCGGCGACCCCGCCCGCCTCACCAAAGAGCTCGACGCCCTCGCCGCCATGGGCGTCACCAACCTCAGGATCGCAGCCTCGGCCGAGCTCTCGCCGCTCAAGAACTCCGCCCGCCCAACCTTCCGCGACCAGAGCCGCAACTACAGCGAAACCCTCCTCAAGGGCCTCGACCGAGCCCTCGCCGAAATGGGCCGCCGGAACATCCGCGGCGTCCTTTACCTGACCAATTTCTGGGAATGGTCGGGCGGCATGATGACCTACCATTATTGGACGAACGGCGGCCGCTATATCGACATGAACGACCCGGCCCATCCCTGGCCCGAATTCCCCGACATGGTCTCGAACTTCTACGCGAGCCCGGAAGCGGTGGCGATGTACCACGATTATGTCCGCGCCGTGGTCACCCGCACCAACTCCATCACCGGCGTACCCTATGCCGACGATCCCGCCATCATGGCGTGGCAGCTCGCCAACGAGCCGCGCCCCGCCGGAAGCGAGAAAGTCGCCCGCGAGCGGATGGACGATTTCCTGAAATGGGTCCGCGGCACCGCCGGCCTGATCAAGTCGCTCGACTCCAACCACCTCGTCTCCACCGGAAGCGAGGGCCTTCAGGGCTGTCTGGGCGACGAAAGCTGCGTCCTCGCCGAGCATGGCATGGACGAGATCGACTATCTCACCACCCACATCTGGCCCTTGAACTGGAGCTGGGTCGAGAGCGCCGATCTCCCCGGCACCTGGGCCGGCGGCGAAGCCAAGGTCCGCGACTATATGGCGAAGCACGTCGCCCTCGCCACCCGCTTGGGCAAGCCCGTCGTGTTCGAGGAATTCGGCTTCCCCCGCGACAAAGGCCTGTTCGATCCCGGCACGCCGACCACCTACAAGGACCGCTTCTACCAGCTCATCTACGATCAGGTTCTCGCAAGCGCCCGCACCGGCGGGCCTTTGGTGGGCTCCAACTTCTGGGCCTGGAACGGCTCCGGCCGAGCCTCCCACCCCGACCACCGCTTCGTCCGCGGCGATCCGCACTTCCTGGGCGACCCCCCCCACGAACCCCAAGGCTGGTACGGCGTCTTCGATGTGGACGCGTCCACCCGCGCCGTAATCGCCGCCCACGCAAGGGCCCTGGCGGCCGTCTAGTCCTCCCCGCGAGCAAAGCTCGAGGGGAGGGGGACCAGACGAAGTCTGGTGGAGGGGTAAAAGGCGCCGAGCCTCGAGGATCCCGCGCGAACCTCCAGCTCCCAGCCACCTACCCCTCCACCGCACTACGTGCGGTCCCCCTCCCCCCGCTTACGCGCGGGGAGGACTAAGTCGTCATCACCGAAAACACCGTCGTAAAAGCAAAAATGATCAACCCGAACGCAAAGATCATCATCCCAAAGATGATCATCGCATA
>VBAE01000092.1 GCA_005882415.1 Alphaproteobacteria bacterium
GATGTGGCGCGGGCTCTCGATGAACTTCTCGACGAACACGCGGTCGTCGCCGAAGCTGGCCAGTCCCTCGCGCTTGGTCGCCTCGAAGCCCTCGCGCACGTCCTGTTCGGACCAGGCGAGGCGCATGCCCTTGCCGCCGCCGCCGGCCGAGGCCTTCATCATCACCGGATAGCCGATCTCGCCGGCGATGCGCACCGCATCCTCGGTGCTGGCGATGTCGCCGAGGAAGCCGGGGACAACGTTCACCCCCGCGTCGCGCGCAAGCCTCTTCGATTCGATCTTGTCGCCCATTGCCGCGATCGCGTGGGGCGGCGGCCCGATAAAGGCGATCCCCGCCTCCTCCAGCGCCCGCGCAAAGCTCTCCCGCTCCGACAGGAAGCCGTAGCCCGGATGCACAGCCTCAGCCCCGGTCTCGCGGCAGGCGGTGATGATCAGCTCGGCATCGAGATAGGATTCCGCAGCCGGCGGCGGCCCGAGCCTCACGCTCTCATCCGCCATCCGCACATGCGGCGCCCGCGCATCGGCGTCCGAATAAACGGCCACCGTCCTGATGCCCATCTTCTTCGCCGTGCGGATCACCCGGCACGCAATCTCGCCCCGGTTGGCGATCAGGATTTTAGAGAACATGCGGCCTCTTCATCTGGCTCGGTCCGTCACCCCGGACTTGATCCGGGGTCCATGAACACGGCTTTTCGAGTTCGGCAAGGGCGGTGTTCATGGATGCCGGATCAAGTCCGGCATGACGGGGGTGGGAACTCATTCTGCGGCTACCCGCGCCGGCTCTTGGATCTCCATCGCGCGCAGCCCCAGCTTGTCGAACAAAGCCGCGTCCGCGCCTGCGCCGGCATTGCCCGTGGTCAGCAGCTTGTCGCCCGTGAAGATCGAGTTCGCGCCGGCGAGGAAGCACAGCGCCTGCGTCGCCTCCGACATGCTCTCGCGGCCGGCCGACAGCCGCACCATCGATTGCGGCATCAGGATGCGCGCGACAGCCACAGTGCGGACGAACTCGATGTCGTCGATCCGGGCGAGCGGCGTGCCGGCGAGCATGTCGCCGAGCACCGTGCCCTTCACCGGCACCAGCGCGTTGATCGGAACGCTCTCCGGATGGGCGGGCAGCGTCGCCAGCGCGTGGAGGAAGCCGACCCGGTCCTCCCTTCTCTCACCCATGCCGACGATCCCGCCGCAGCACACCGACATGCCCGACGCGCGGACGTTCGCCAGCGTCTCCAGCCGCTCGTCATAGGTTCGGGTGGTGATGATCGCGCCATAATGTTCGGGCGAGGTGTCGAGATTGTGGTTGTAATAATCGAGCCCCGCCTCCGCGAGCCGGTCCGCCTGGCCGCCGTCGAGCATGCCGAGCGTCATGCAGGTCTCGAGCCCCATCGCCCGCACGGCGCGCACGATCTCGACCACCGCGGGCATGTCGCGGTCCTTGGGATTGCGCCACGCGGCGCCCATGCAGAACCGCTGGCTGCCGGCGTCCTTCGCCTCCGCTGCGCGTTGCAGCACTTCCTGCACGTCCATCAGCTTGCTGGCCGGCACGCCCGCGTCGGCATGGACCGACTGCGCGCAATAGCCGCAGTCCTCCGGGCAGCCGCCGGTCTTGATGCTGAGCAGGCGCCTCGAACAGGAGGTCGAGGAAGGGGAGCTGGAACAGCGCCCGGATTTCGTCCCGCGACCAATCCACCCGTTTATCCTCTCCCAAATTCACTCTGCGGCCTCCTCAAGTGGCGGCATATTATGCCCCAGCAGCTTCAGCACTTCCCCTGCCGCGTCAACCGCTTCGTACAGCCTGTTCCGTCCGCCGCCGTTCAATGGCGGCCTCGCTTCTTGGTGGGAAGCAGCCTCGCGACCGAAAGGCGCGCCGTTCGTCCCTCCGGCCCCGGCTGTGCGGTCGAAAGAAAATATCGAACGTTGAGGCCGTCGGGTCGCGGCGCCTCCCACTTCGTCTGCGGCTCGGCGGCCTTGCCCGTCTCTTCGCCGGGCGGCAGCGACAAGGCGGCGGCAAGCGCGGTGGCAGCGCGGCGATGGTCGTAGTCGGCGCTCACCCGCCACTCGAGGTGGCACGCGGGTCCGAACCCGGTGATGTCGGCATAAGGCGGGTTGTGGTAGGTGACCTGGCCAATCTCGGAGCGCCAGCTGTTCCCGGTGCCGAACACCTCGCCTTCCGATTTGCGCACCGTGCGCCAGCCGATCCCGCTCGCGTTCATCGCCGCGACGAAGCGCTCCGGGCTCGGCAGCGGTTCGACGCACAAAGTCCGGAAGGTCGCCAGCGCCTCGTCGAAGCTGAGCACCTTGGCCGCCGGCGCATCGCCGCGCGCAGGAGGGGCGGCGGCCGCCAGCAGCAAGGCCGCAGCCCCGGCGGCGGCGATGGCAAACCTCATTCCGCAGCCTCCTCGAGCGGCGGCATATTATGCCCCAGCAGCTTCAGTACCTCGCCGGCGGCGTCGACAAGATTGGTACCGGGTCCGAAGATCGCCTGCACCCCCGCCTCCCGCAGCATGTCGTAATCCTGCGCCGGGATCACTCCGCCGACCACGACCTTGATGTCCGCCCGGCCCATGTCGCGCAGATGGCCGATCAGCTCGGGCACCAAAGTCTTGTGCCCGGCAGCGAGGCTCGACGCGCCGACCACGTCGACGTCGCGTTCGACGGCGAGGCGGGCGCTCTCCTCCGGCGTCTGGAACAGCGGCCCCGGCACCACTTCGAAGCCCAGATCGGCAAAGGCCGAGGCGACAAGATTGGCGCCGCGGTCGTGCCCGTCCTGGCCCATCTTCGCGACCAGCATCCTGGGCTTGCGCCCCAGCCGGTTGCCGACGGCCTCAACTCCGGCTTCCGCCTGGCTCCATCGCGGATCGCCCGCATAAGCGCCGCCGTAAATCCCCTTCACCGGCGTCGGCACTGTGTCGTACCGCCCCCAAGCCTCCTCCAGCGCCGCACTGATCTCACCCAGCGTCGCCCGCGCCCGCGCCGCCTCCACCGCAAGGGCGAGAAGGTTAACTCCTTCCCGAAACGGGGAGGGGTCCCGGCCGGAGGCCGGTGGAGGGGTCCCGGACTCGGATGCCGCGGAGACGTGGGCCGCGTCCGTCAGCGCCTGCAGCGCCGCCCGGCACCTAGCCTCATCCCTCCCGGCCCGAACCCGCTCGATCCGTGCGACCTGCCCCTGCCGAACCTTGTCATTGTCGATCTGCAGGATGTCGAGCTCGCCCTCAGTATCGAGCTGGTAGCGGTTCACCCCCACGATCACCGTCTCGCCCCGATCGACCTTCGCCGCCCGCTCCGCCGAAGCTTCCTCGATCCGCCGCTTGGGCATCCCGTCCCTCACCGCGGCGGTCATTCCGCCCAGCCCCTCGACTTCCTCGATCAGCGCCCAGGCCTTGTCGGCCAGCTCCTTCGTCAACGCCTCGACATAATAAGACCCGCCCAGAGGATCGGCGACGTTGGGGATCCCGCTCTCCTCGGCGAGGATCAGCTGGGTATTGCGCGCGATCCGGGCGGAGAAATCGGTGGGAAGCGCGATCGCCTCGTCGAAGCTGTTGGTGTGGAGCGACTGCGTGCCGCCGAGCACCGCCGCCATCGCCTCCACAGTTGTCCGGACGATGTTGTTCCACGGGTCCTGCTCGGTCAGCGACACGCCCGACGTCTGGCAATGCGTGCGGAGCATCAACGACTTCGGGCTCTTCGCCCCGAACTCGGTCATGATCCGGTGCCATAGCGTCCGCGCGGCGCGCAGCTTCGCGATCTCCATGAAGAAGTTCATGCCGATGCCGAAGAAGAAGGAGAGCCTGGGCGCGAAGGCGTCGACGTCCAGCCCCTTGGCTTGGGCGGCGCGGACATATTCCATCCCGTCGGCGAGCGTGAAGGCGAGCTCCTGGACCGCCGTCGCCCCGGCTTCGAGCATATGATAGCCCGAGATCGAGATCGAGTTGAACCGCGGCATATGCTCGGACGTGTAGGCGATGATGTCCGCAACGATCCGCATCGAGGGTTCGGGCGGGTAGATATAGGCGTTGCGGACCGCGAACTCTTTCAGAATGTCGTTCTGGATCGTGCCGGACAGCCGGTCCTGCGCCACCCCCTGCTCCTCGGCGGCGACGATGTAGAAGGCCATCACCGGGAGCACCGCCCCGTTCATCGTCATCGACACCGACATCGTGTCGAGCGGGATCCCGTCGAACAGGATCTTCATGTCCTCGACCGTGTCGATCGCCACCCCCGCCTTGCCGACGTCGCCGGTCACCCGCGGATGGTCGCTGTCATAGCCCCGGTGGGTGGCGAGGTCGAAGGCGACGCTGAGTCCCTTCTGCCCCGCCGCGAGGTTGCGCCGATAGAAGGCGTTCGAATCCTCCGCGGTCGAAAAGCCGGCGTACTGCCGGATCGTCCACGGCCGCCCGGTGTACATCGAAGCATAAGGCCCGCGCGTAAACGGCGCGAAGCCGGGAAGCCCCGGGTCGACCCCCTCCAGGTCTTCGCCGGTATAAAGCGGCCGAACCTCGATCCCCTCAGGCGTGTGCCAGGTGAGGTCCTTGCCCTTCACCTCCTTAGAGGCGGCGGCGGTCCAGTCGGCGGGTGCGGGCTTGTCACGGTTCAACGAATTTCTCTGGTGCTATAGATTCGCAGGATCTGAATTCCCCCGGAATGCGCCCGATATTCCAGCACGTATTGAATGTCAGGCACGGAAAGCCTTTTCACACCCGAGCGGACGGTCCCTCTGCCCAGTTCCGGCGTAACGAGCAAGGCACGCGCTCTTTCCTGCAATCGGCGCTCCACCTTCTCGGCCCAAGCGAGGGTGCGCGCGGAGTTGAATGCGAATATACGCTCCAAGTCCGCCTCGGCGGCGGGCGAGAATCCGAGAACCACTATTCTGCCGCTTGATCCCGATAGCGCGCCCTGCGCTCAGCGAGATGCGCCTGCACCTCCTCAAGGGTGTAGAAGGGTCCCTTCTCCGCCTCCTCGATCTCCTCGATCCACTCTCGGGTCCGCTCCATGTAGCGGGCGATCGCTTCCTGGAGGAGCGCCTCAAGGCTGAGTTCGCTATTGTCCGCCCATTCGCGCAGGGTCCGCACCTCGTCCGCGCTGAGTTCGATGGTGATTTTCTCGGTCATGGAACGCCTTTACTCCCTTGGCACCAGCGCCGCCAGATCAATGGCCCTTCGGCATCCCAATGTTGTACGTCAGCGCGCTCGACCGATGGCGGCGGTGACGCTCCTCCATCTCCCGCACGACAACCTCATGCGGGACCGTGCGCCCAGCCGCAAAATCTTCGAGACCCTCGCGGATATCCTCAAGAAATCGCCGCGCCTCGGCTGCGGACCTGAGAAAGCAAAACTCCGACCGCAGCGTCTCGAAGGAGGCCTCGGGATCGGCCAACTGCTCATCGACCCAGGCGATGTCGCGGGCGATGGTGGGGTCTTCCTCAGCCATTGCGGCACCTTAGCACGACCGCTGCCCCGCTGCCACGTCTGGGCCGACAGCGTCCGCGCTTGAATTTCCGCCATTGTTCTGCTAATGTTCTAGTCGGCTCTTTCTCATGCGCAGCGACGGTTCAACGCGCACCGGCACATATGAACTTCACTGACCTGCACGAATCTGCGCGAGACCATGAACTTCGTGAACTTCACCGCTGCGCGACATACCGTTCTAGGTGTGACCTTAGTGAGACCTTAGCGCCTGCCGGACGTCGAAGCGGAGGTCAATGCGCCTCTTTCGGCGTCTCCATGATCTCGGTCAGGACGCCCCCCATGTCCTTGGGATGCAAGAAGAAAATCGGCGTCCCGTGCGCTCCGATCCGCGGTTCGCCGAGGATTTTGGCGCCCTTGGCTTCGAACCAGGCCTTGGCCGCGTGGATGTCGTCCACTTCGTAGCACAGATGGTGCTGCCCCCCCGCCGGGTTCTTCGCCAAAAAGCCGTGGATCGGGCTCCCCTCGCCCAAAGGCTCGATCAGCTCGATCTGGCTGTTGGGCGTGTCGACGAAGCAGACCTTCACCCCCTGCGCGGGGAGGTCGAACGGCTCCCGGATCACCTCGGCGCCCATCATGTCGCGATAGAACGTGATCGATTTTTCGATGGACGGGGTGGCGACCCCGACATGGTTCAGCCGGCCGAGCTTCATGACCAGATCCTCGAACTGATGTTGAACAACAGGTCCACCGCGATGAACCCCACCCCGAACGCCGCCGCCGCGTACAGGCAGAGGAGGAAGCGGTAAGCCCCCGGCCGCTCCGCCCGGTCGACATAGGCCCGGCCGACCGGCAACCGCCCGTTCCGAACGCCCCGCTCCAGAGTCCACAAGATCCACGGTACCAGGCAGGCCGCAATCAGCCCGAAAACCAGATTTTCGCCAGCGAACCTCATCGCGCCTCAGAGCGGGATGTTGTCATGCTTCTTCCACGGGTTCTCGAGCTGCTTGTCCCTGAGCTTCCGGAGGCCCAGCGCGATCCGTCGCCGCGTCGAGTGCGGCATGATCACCTCGTCGATGAAGCCCTTTGACGCCGCCACGAAGGGGTTTGCGAAGCGCTCCTCATATTCGCGGGTGCGGGCGGCGATCTTGTCGGGGTCGCCGATGTCCTTGCGGAAGATGATCTCGACCGCGCCCTTCGCGCCCATCACCGCGATCTCGGCGGAGGGCCAGGCGTAGTTCAAGTCGCCGCGGAGGTGCTTGGACGCCATGACGTCATAGGCGCCGCCATAGGCCTTGCGGGTGATCACGGTGATCTTGGGCACCGTCGCCTCGGCATAAGCGAAGAGCAATTTGGCGCCGTTCTTGATGATGCCATTATGCTCCTGCGCCACGCCGGGGAGGAAGCCCGGGACGTCGACGAAGGTCAGGATCGGGATATCGAACGCGTCGCAGAAGCGCACGAACCGCCCGGCCTTCTTGGAGGAAGCGATGTCGAGCACGCCGGCGAGCACCATCGGCTGGTTGGCGACGATCCCGACGGTGCGCCCCTCGACCCGCCCGAAGCCGGTGAGGATGTTCGCCGCATGGTTGGGCTGGATCTCGAAGAAATCGCCGTCGTCCAGCACTTTGCGGATCAGCTCGTGCATGTCGTAGGGCTTGTTCGAGCTGTCCGGGATCAAAGTGTCGAGGCTGTCCTCGCGCCGGTCCCAGGGGTCGGCGCACTCGCGCTCGGGCAGATCGTGGCGGTTGGACAGCGGCAGGAAGTCGAAGAATTCGCGGGTGGCGAGGAGGGCGTCGATGTCGTTCTCGAACGCGACGTCGGCGACGCCCGACTTGGTCGTGTGGGTGACGGCGCCGCCCAATTCCTCCTGGGTCACCACCTCGTTGGTCACCGTCTTCACCACGTCCGGGCCGGTGACGAACATGTAGCTGCTGTCCTTCACCATGAAGATGAAGTCGGTCATCGCCGGCGAATAGACCGCGCCGCCCGCGCACGGCCCCATGATCAGGCTGATCTGCGGCACCACTCCGCTCGCGAGCACGTTCCTCTGGAACACCTCGGCATAGCCGCCGAGGCTGGCCACGCCCTCCTGAATCCGCGCCCCGCCGCTGTCGTTCAAACCGATCACCGGCGCCCCGACCTTCATCGCCATGTCCATGACCTTGCAGATCTTCTGGGCGTGGCGTTCGCTGAGCGAGCCGCCGAACACGGTGAAATCCTGCGCGAAGACATAGACCAGCCGGCCGTTGATCGTGCCCGATCCGGTGACCACTCCGTCGCCCGGAAACTTCTGCGTCTCCATCCCGAAATCGGCGCAATTATGCTCGACGAACATGTCATATTCTTCGAAGCTGTCGGGATCGAGCAGCACGGTGAGCCGCTCCCGCGCCGTCAGCCGCCCCTTGGCGTGCTGCGCCTCGATCCTCTTTAAACCACCCCCAAGCCGCGCCTGCTCGCGCCGCGCCTCAAGCTCTTCGATCGTCGTCGCCATGGCCGGTGCTTTAGGCGGGCGGGCCGGGCGAGGCAATCTGCCCGCCGCCAGTTACTTCCCCTCGAACCGCGCCTGCCTTTTCTGAAGGAAGGCCATCACCGCATTGCCGAAGTCGGCAGTCCGCCCCGCATCGCGCTGGGCGCCGCGTTCGGCTGCGAGGGCGTCCCTGAGCGGGAGGTGGGCGGCTTCGTGGGCGAGCCTGCGGATCAGGCCCAGCGCCACGGTCGGGCCCTGGGCGAGGCGGGTGGCGAGGGCGACCGCTTCCTCGCCCAGGAACTCGTCCTCGACGACCCGGCTGATCATCCCCCATTCCGCCGCTTTCTCGGCCGGGATTCGCTCGCCCAGCATCATCATCTCCATCGCCCGGGCGCGGCCGGCCAGGCGGGGGAGGAGCCAGGTTGCGCCGGCGTCCGGGATCAGGCCGATATTGACGAAGGCCTGCAGGAAGTAAGCGGAGCGCCCGGCGATGACCACGTCCGCCGCAAGCGCGAGGCTGCACCCCGCCCCCGCCGCCGGCCCGTTCACCGCCGACACCACCGGGATGGGGAGGGCGAACAAAGCCTCGATGAGCGGGTTGAAATGCTTGTCGAGCGCGGCGCCCGCATCCTCCGGCAGTCCGCCGCCGCCGCTGGCCGCGAGGTCGGCGCCCGAGGAGAAGCCGCGGCCTTCCCCGGTGATGAGCAGGCAGCGCGCGCCCGACCGCCCACTCTCCTCCACCGCCGCTCGAAGCTCGTCGACGGTGGCGGCGTTGAGCGCGTTCAGCGTCTGCGGCCGCGCCATGGTGATCGTCGCCACCGCCGCCGCGCTGGTTTCGAGCCTTATATTATCGAACTGCATGCGCTGCCCTCCTGCCGCGCCCCACGCATCGGGCCGCGGGCGCGTTTAGGCAAGGGGCGGCGCCACGGGCGATTGACAGGGGGGAGCAGGACGGCGAGGTTCGCTGCGAATGCAAAGGGGGAAAAAGGGATGATGTTCAATCGGATGGCGCTCGCCACAGGCTTGGCGGCGCTGGCCATGATCGCGGCTCCGCTGGGGGCGGAACCTTCGGGCGGTCGGGCCAAGGTCGGCCGGGCAGCTCCGCCGTTCACGCTCACCACCTTCGCCAAGGAAAAGGTGACGCTCGACAACCTCAGGGGCAAGGTCGTCGTCCTCAATTTCTGGGCGACCTGGTGCGGGCCGTGCCGGGCCGAGATGCCGATGATGGACCGCTTCCACCGGGTCCACCGGAAAGACGGCTTCGAGATTTTCGCCATCGCGACCGAGGATTCGGTGCCCACCTATTTGCTCCGCCGCTATCTGAAGGACGCGTCGATGCGGCTCGCGACCAAGATGGCGGGCAAGGGCTATGGCACGATCGGCAATTCGGTGCCGACCTCCTACGTCATCGATCGCGCCGGCGTGGTCCGCTACGCCAAGGCCGGAGCCTTCGACGAAGCCGAGTTCGAAGCGATCATCCTGCCGCTCCTCAAGGAAGCCCCGCCGGCGGTTTGAACAAGGGCTAAGGCGTCATCCCGGGCTTGACCCGGGATCCATGAACACAGGTCGGCGAATACTGGACACGAACCGTGTTCATGGATGCCGGATCAAGTCCGGCATGACGGCTCCAGACGTGAACCGCCCCTACTCGACCTCGTCCTCCAGCGCCGTCTCTTCCGGCGCGTGGAGGCGGAGGCGGGCGACTCGGCGGGCGTCGCTTTCGACGATCTCGAGCCGCCAGCCGCTCGGATGTTCGAGGATCTCGCCCTGCTGCGGGACGTGGCCGGCAAGCACGGTGGCGAGGCCGCCTAAAGTATCGACATCCTCCTCGACCACTGCCAGCCGCGCGTCGACCAGCTCGGCGACTTCCTCGAGCTCGGTCCGGGCGTCGGCGTCCCAGACCCCATTCTCAAGCGCGATGAGGTTGCCCGGCACCTCCTCGTCATGCTCGTCCTCGATGTCCCCGACGATCTCCTCGACCACATCCTCGATCGTGACCAGGCCTTCCGTTCCGCCGAATTCGTCGACGACGATGGCAAGGTGGACGCGCTCGGCGCGCATTCGGGCGAGCAAATCCAGCACGCCCATCGATTCGGGCACGTAGAGCGGCGTTCGGAGCAAAGTGGTGATGTCCTCGGGCGGCTCGGCGCCGGTCACTTCGAGGACGTAGACATCCTTGATATGGGCCATTCCGATGACGTTATCGAGGCTGTCTTCATAGACCGGCAGGCGGCTGTGGCCGGCGTCGGCAAAGGCGGCGACCAGGCCGTCGAAGGGGATGGTCGAGGGCACCGCAATGATGTCGGCGCGCGGCACCGCGATGTCGGCGACGGTGCTCTCCCCGAAATGGAGGAGGTTGCGGAGCATCTGCCGCTCGATCGGGGAGAGGTCGCCGACCGCGGGCACTTCGCCCTCATGGCTCTCGATCGCCTCCTCGATTTCTTCGCGCAGGGTCGCCTCGCCCTCGTCGCCGAACAGGAATGTGCGAAGCCCGCGCCAGAAGCTGGTGCCCTCAGGGGCGCTGTCGTCCGCGGCCATCAGTGCTGCACCTCGGCGAGGACGTAAGGGTCGGCGATGCCGAGGCCGGCAAGCGCCCGCCGCTCGACCGCCTCCATATGTTCGGCCTCTCCCTCGTCCTGCTCATGATCGTAGCCGAGCAGATGGAGGGTGCCGTGGACGACGAGATGGGCCGCGTGATCCTCGACGGAGATACCCTTCTCCTCCGCTTCCCGGGCGCAGACGCCGCGGGCGAGGACGATGTCGCCGAGCAGCAGCTCGCCCTGGGGGGCGGCGAGCAATTGCCCGACCAGTTCCGGCTCGACCATCGGAAAGGAGAGGACGTTGGTCGGCTTGTCCTTCCCCCGCCATTCGCGGTTCAAGGCATGGACTTCCTCGTCGCCGGTGAACTTGATCGAGATTTCGATGGCGAGGTCGCTTTCCAGCGCTCCCGGGAAGTCGCTCGCTTCCACCGCCGCAAGCACGGCGCGTTCGGCGAGGGCCGGCCAGCCGCCGCTACTGTCCCATTCTCCGGACACGTCGGACTCGACGAGGATCACGCCTCCTGCCCCTCATAGGCTTCGACGATCTTGCCGACGAGCGGATGGCGGACCACGTCGCCCGCGCCGAAGCGGATGGTGGCGATCTTGGGGATGCCTTCGAGGCGGCCGACCGCGTCGGCGAGGCCGGACTTGCCGCCTTCGGGCAAGTCGACCTGCTTGGGATCGCCGCAGATCACCATCCGGCTGCGCATGCCGAAGCGGGTCAAGAACATCTTCATCTGGGCGGCGGTGGTGTTCTGCGCCTCGTCGAGGATGACGAAGGCGTCGGCGAGCGTGCGGCCGCGCATGAAGGCGAGGGGCGCGATCTCGATCTCGCCCGATGCGATCCGCCGCTCGACCTGCTCGTTGGGGAGCATGTCGTAGAGCGCATCGTAGAGCGGGCGGAGATAGGGATCGACCTTCTCCTTCATGTCGCCGGGCAAGAAGCCGAGGCGTTCGCCCGCTTCCACCGCGGGGCGCGACAGGATGAGGCGGTCGACCGAGCCGCTGATCAATTGCTGCACCGCCTGGGCGACGGCGAGGTAGGTCTTGCCGGTGCCCGCCGGGCCCAATGCGAAGATCATCTCGTCCCGGTTCAGCGCCTCCATGTAGACGGCCTGCATCTTGGAGCGGGGGACGATCGTCTTCTTGCGGGTGCGGATCATCACCTTGGGCGGCTCGGCGACGTCGGCGGTGACGATCCCCTCCAGCGTCGGCTGGCCGGACATGGCGATGATCGCATCGACCGTCTCGGCATCGATGTCCTGCCCCTCGTCGAGGCGGTTGTAGAGGCCCTGGAGGACGTCGCGCGCCCGCGCCGCCGATTCGGGCTCGCCCTCGATCTGCACCT
>VBAE01000205.1 GCA_005882415.1 Alphaproteobacteria bacterium
CCCTTTGCCGAACACGCCGCCGCTCCCGATCGCGATCTTCGACTGGGCGATATGGTAGCCGGCGCCCAGCGGGTCGCTCTCTGGGTCCATGAAGATGAGCACCCGCTTGCGCTGATATTCGTGCATGAAGCTGAACGCGATCGGCCCCGCCACGGCCACAGCGCCGAGGCCGCCGAGGAACAGGCGCAGCGGCAGGCCTGCGAGGAACATGATCGTGATCCCGCCGGCGAAGACCATCACCGCGGTGCCGAGATCGGGCTGGATCAGGATCAGTGCGACGGGAATGCCGATGATCGCGGCCGCCGGCCAGATCGCGCTCCACCGCCTTATCTCGCCGACCGGGAGCAGGTCGTAAAAGCGCGCGACGGCGAGGATGATCACCGGCTTCATCAACTCTGACGGCTGGAGGTTGATGAAGCCCAAGTTCAGCCATCGCTGCGCGCCCTTGCCGACGAAGCCCAAGGCTTCGACCAGGATCAGCAGGAGCAGCACCCCGACATAAGCCGGGAAGGCGAGCAACTTCATCCGCTCGGGATGAACGTAGGACAGAGCGATCGCCAGGCCGAGGAAGACGGTGAAGCGCACCGCCTGCGGGAGCGCCCAGGGCATCAGCGAGCCGCCCGCGGCCGAATAGAGGACGAGGAGGCCGAAGCCGGTGATCGCGATCACCAGCCACAGCATCTTCCAGGGCAGCTCCGCGATGGGCGCCGGGATGAGCGAGGGGCGCTTCATAGCTTGGTGGGGGGTTGGCGGGGGTTGACCGAACTTGTCGCGGGCTTGGGCTTTTCGGCGGGCTGGGGCTGCGCCTCGGGCTTCCAGGCGTCGGCGCGGCGCTTCATCCGCTCCTCGATGCCGCCCCCCCATTGCTCCTCGAGCGCGGTCAGCGCCGCCATCGCCTTGGTCTTGTCGAAGAGGTAGGTGAGGGTGTCGCGGCACATCGGCGCGGCCACCGTGGCGCCCCAGCCGCCATGCTCGACGATGACCGAACAGGCGTAGCGCGGATTGTCGGCGGGGGCGAAGCCGACGAACAGCGAGTGGTCGCGCATCCGCCAGGCAAGGCTTTCATTGGTTCGGACGCCGCCCGCGCGCTCGCCCATGGTGATCCGCCGCACCTGGGCCGTGCCGGTCTTGCCGGCGAGGAGGACGCCGTCGATGGGCAGCTTGGCGCCGGGGGCGGTGCCGCCGCCGTTCACCACCGCCTTCATCGCCTCGCGGACGAACTGGAGATGTTCGGGGGTGACGGGGAGCGGCTGGGGCGGGGGCACGGCGCCTTTGAGGATCAGCGGCTGGATCATCCGTCCGCTCGCGATCCGCCCCGCCATCACCGCGAGCTGGAGCGGGTTCACGAGCACATTGCCCTGGCCGATCGACATGTTGATCGTGTCGTAGGCCTGCCATTTGCGCTTGTACTTCCGCTCCATCCACTCGGGATCGGGGACGGTGCCGTAGCGCTGGGTGGGGAGCGGAAGCTCGAACTTCTGGCCGAAGCCCAGCCGCCGCGCCATGGAGGAGATCACCTCCGCCCCGGCCTGGAGCGCGGTGTGGTAGAAATAGATGTCGCAGCTCCGCGCCACGGCATCGTGCATGTTCACCGAGCCGTGGACCTTGTCGCAGTGAAAGATGTGGTTTCCAACCCGATAGCCGCCGGTGCAGAGCACGCGCTTATTGGGGTCGATGCCTTTTTCGAGGAAGGCGAGGGACATGAGCGGCTTGATCGTCGAGCCGGAGGGGTAGAGGCCCTGCATCACCTTGTTGATCATCGGATGGCGCTCGTCGCCCGCCATCATGTCCCATTCCTTGTGGCTGATGCCGTCGGAAAAGCTGTTGGGATCGTAGGCCGGCATCGAGGCCATGGTCAGGATCTCGCCGGTCCGGCAATCGAGCACCACGATCGCGCCCGAATTGTCGCCGAGGCGCCGCGCCGCATAGGTGTGGAGGCCGACGTCGATGGTGAGC
The DNA here is from genome assembly GCA_005882415.1 of Alphaproteobacteria bacterium. Classification (GTDB taxonomy): domain Bacteria; phylum Pseudomonadota; class Alphaproteobacteria; order Sphingomonadales; family Sphingomonadaceae; genus Allosphingosinicella. The sequence continues at coordinate 1,957 of VBAE01000205.1, forward strand.
GGGAGGGTGCCGCCGCTCCGGTCGGTAAGGGTGGAAAGCTCGCGCACCACCTTGCCGCGGGCGGTGACCTCGGTCCGCTGCGCGCCCGGCTTGCCGCGGAGGCGAAGCTCCATCGTCTTTTCGAGCTCGTCCTTGCCGACCTTGAAGCCTGGTGTGATCAGAAGCGGGTTCTTCTGCTCCGCCTCATAATCCTCCTTGCTGGGCGTCCCGACATAGCCGGTGAGGTGGGCGACGGCGGCGCCGGCTGGGTAGAAGCGGGAGAAGGTGCTCAAGGGCTCGACCCCGGGAAGCTCGGGCTTCCTCACCTGCACCGCCGCATATTTGTCGAACGGGAGGTTCTCGGCGACCGGCACCGGCTGGTAGCCGGCGGCCTTGCCGAGCTCCTCCCGGATCCGCTCGACCTCGTCCGGAGGAAGGTCGAGCAGGCGGGTCAGCTCGGCGATGATCCGCTCCGGGTCCTGAAGCCGGTCGGGGATCAGATCGACCCGGAAGTCCGAGCGGTTGACCGCGATCGGCTGGCCGTAGCGGTCGACGATCCAGCCGCGCCGGGGCGGAAGCAGCCGCATCTGCACCCGGTTCGATTCGGAGAGAAGCTTGTAATGCTCGTTCTCGGCGATCGAGATCCAGGCCATCCGCGCGCCGAGGCCCGCCGCGATCGCGCCCTGGATGCCGCCCAGCACGAAGGCGCGGCGGGTGAAGGTGTAGAGCTGGTTGCTTTCGGTCACCATCGGCCGGGTGCGCCGCTTCTTCATCGTGACAATCGCCATCTGTCGAGGACGAGGACGAAGCGCGCGACGAGCGGGAAGGCGAAGACCGAGACCAGCATCTGCGGGCCCATGGTCGAGATATGGGCGGAGCTTCCCATCGCCCGGGCGACCAGCCAGTCGGCCGAGGTGTAGAAGAGGATGGCGAGCGAGGCGAACAGCCAGTCCATCCAATAGTCTCGCCAGGACACCCTAGTGTCGAGCAGGTCGAAGAGGAGGAAGAGGATGGTCCAAAGCGCCATCGATTCGCCGAGCGGATGGCCGGCGACGAGGTCGTTGTAGAGGCCGAGCGGGAGCGCCATCGACGCGGTCCACATCTCCGGCCTCAAGAGCCGCCAGGAGACCAGCACCAGGAAGGCGAAATCGGGGAGATAGGCGCCCTGGAACACGATCGGCACCAGATGGAGGAGGCCGGCCAGGAGGATCGACACGATCGGCAACCAGCGCCGCCTTAGCCCGGAGAGAGCGACGTCGCGGTTGGAGGAGGCGATCCGGCTCACGGCGCGGTGGCCGGGGGCGGGGAGTCGATCGGGGTCGCGGACTGGCCGGGCGTCTCGTCGGGCTGCGCGGTGGCGGCGGGCTGGTAGATGGCCTGGACGAGGGCGAAGTCGATCCGCGCCGGGTCGGCGGTCGGCCTGGCGAGGGTGGAATCGCGCTGGACCGAGATCACCACCGCCACCGGGATGCCCGGCGGATAGATGCCGCCGGTGCCCGAGGTGACCAGGATGTCGCCGCGGCGGAAGGGGTTCTTGCCGACTTCCAGAGTCTTCAAATCGATATAGCCGTCGCCGCGCCCGGTCGCGATCGCCGGGGTGCCGTCGCGGAGCATTCGGACCGGGACGTTGCTCGCGCCGTCGGTGACCATCAGGATTCGCGAGGCGAAGCGGCCGGTCTCGAGCACCCGTCCGATCAGCCCTTCGGCGGAGCGCACCGGCTGGCCGGGCCGGACTCCGCTACCGCTGCCGGCGGAGAGGATCGCGAAGCGGTGGGCGGAATCGAAGAGCATCCGCCGAAGCCGGGCATTTTCGAAGTCGGTCGCCTTGGCCTGCAGCAGCTTCTTCTCATTCTCGGCGAGCTTTTTCTTCAGCTCGCCATTTTGCGAGGCCGCGTCGAAATAATTGGAGACGCTCCCGCCGATGTCGCTGAAGAAGCGCACCACGCTCCGCCCGCCCGCGCTGATCGGGCTGGTCGCGTCGAGCGCGGCGCCCTTCAGCGCGTTGAATCCGGTCGGGTCGATGATCGCGACGACGAGGAGCATGGCCGCGAACAGCACGCCGCCCAGGGCCACGACATAGCCGAGGAACAGTCCATATTGCGCCCGTCGGGAGAATCCGGGGCGCCGGTTCGATGGCGGCGCCATGACCGGGTGCCGTCCCTCTGGCTCAGGCCGTCTGCAGCACGCCGCGGAAGATCTCTTCCTCCAGCGCGCGCCCGGTCCCGATCGCGACGCAGGTCAAAGGATCGTCCGCCACCGTGACGGGCAGCCCCGTCTCGTCGCGCAGCACCTCGTCCAGACCCTGGAGCAAAGCGCCGCCGCCGGTGAGGACGATGCCCTGGTCGACGATGTCGGCGGCGAGCTCGGGCGCGGTGTTCTCGAGCGCGATGCGGACGCCCTCGATGATCGTGTTGACCGGCTCGCTGAGCGCCTCGGCGATCTGGCGCTGGTTGATCGTGATCTCCTTCGGCACCCCGTTGACCAGGTCGCGGCCCTTGATGTGGACGGTGAGGCCGTCCGAGCCGTTGGGCGGCGGCTTTGCGATCCCGACCTGCTTCTTGATCCGCTCGGCGGTCGCTTCGCCGATCAGGAGGTTGTGGTTGCGGCGGACGTAGGAGGAGATCGCCTCGTCCATCTTGTCGCCGCCGACGCGCACCGAGGTGGTGTAGGCGAGGCCGCGCAAGCTCAGCACCGCCACTTCGGTGGTGCCGCCGCCGATGTCGACGACCATCGAACCGATCGGCTCGGTGACCGGCATGTCGGCGCCGATCGCGGCCGCCATCGGCTCCTCGATCAGCCACACCTGGCTTGCGCCGGCGTTCGAGGCCGCGTCGCGGATCGCGCGGCGCTCGACCGAGGTGGAGCCCGAAGGGACGCAGATCACGATCTCCGGCCAGCGCGGGAAGCGGCGCTTGCCGTGCACCTTCTGGATGAAATGCTTGATCATCTGCTCGGCCACGTCGATGTCGGCGATGACGCCGTCGCGTAAGGGGCGGATCGCTTCGATCTGGTCCGGTGTCTTGCCCATCATCATCTTGGCGTCGTCGCCGACGGCCTTGACCCGTTTCACCCCGTTCACCGTCTCGATCGCGACCACCGAGGGCTCGTTCAGCACGACGCCGCGTCCGCGGACATAGACGACCGTATTGGCGGTACCGAGGTCGATCGCCATGTCGTGGGAGGGGAATTTCAGGAAACGCCAGAATGACATGTGGAAGGTCTCGCTTGTCGTGGAATCGAAAGGCCGCAATCGGCCCCGCTCGCTCACCCACCCTATAGGGTGTCCGCGCCCATGGCGTCCACCTGTGAGTGAACAAGGCCATCGCGGCGCGGGGCCGGTTC
>VBAE01000093.1 GCA_005882415.1 Alphaproteobacteria bacterium
ACCGACCGGTTGAAGCCGCGCGAATCCGCGTTTCGGCAGAGCTGAATGGCGTGCCCGCGCCCCAACGAGCGCTGCTCGACGCTGGCTTGGCGCTGGCCAGCGACGACCCCGGAGTAGCGGCTGGGCATCTGGTCGCAGCGCTCGGCGACGATCCGGCGGAGGCTGTATCCGAGTATGTGCGCGACCTCGAGCGGCTGCTTCGGCTCGCTGAGCAGAGGGGGCATGGTGAGCGTCTGATCGCTTGGTTCGAGGAAAGCGGCTTGGCCGACCGGCTAGCGCCCGTCCACGCCGCCTTCGTCGCTTATGTACGGGGCGAGCGGACCCTGCTGGACGTCAATCCCGAAGTCAGGCGGCCGGCGCAGATCCTCTACGACCGACTCGACGCGCCCCGTCAGTATCGGCGCGGCAAGGCACGGGGGCAGGCGCCGGCGAAACGCGGGCGCGGGCGGCCTCCGAAGGAGGGCCGAGGGAGGGCGGCTCGCTAGCGGCGCTGAGCGACGCGCTGGTGCGGGATTCGGAGAGAATTGTTGTGAGGGGGACAGGTGCTGGTTCCTGTGATTGGGGCAGTCACTAGCGACTGTCCCCTCCCACTGTCCCTGTCGCGGCCGATGTGGGAAGATGGGGGATGAGAAGGAGTCTTGCCTCGCTCGGCTTTGTCCTGGCCTTCGCGGCCGGTGGGTGCGCGGCGGGGGTGGCGGCACAATATAGGGTCCCGGCGGAGGAGGAGGCGCCGTTCGCGCGGCCGGCGGTGTCGCCGCCGATGCCGGGGCAGCGCGGGCTGTGGATCGGGCCGATCCGGCTGTGCCGGGACGATGTTTTGGCGGTGCGCAGGATCGCGGATCCTTATCTGGGCCACGCGCTGGTGCTGAGCTTCGCGCCGGCGATCCAGCCGCAGCTCGGGCAGCTGACCTCCGGCATGGTCGGCCGGCCGCTGGCGGTCCGGATCGACGGGCGGGTCGTTTCGGAGCCCCACGTCAACGAGCCGATCCTCGGCACCGAGCTGCAGATCAGCGGACCGACCGACGCCGAGACGGACGCGATCGAGGCGGCGGCGAAGGCGGCCTGCTGAGGGGGGCGACAGGTACGTAGCTGTTGGGGGTTGGGGGTTGGATCCCTAACACCCCCTTCCCTACCTCCTGTGGTGGCGCAGCAGGGTCATTGCTTCTTCGACGGTCATCGGGGGGAGCGGGCAGTCTTCTACGCGGTCGAGCCATTCCTCCTCGCTCTCGCCGATTTGGGGGCCGGCGAGGAGGTCGAAGCTTTGGTGGATTGCGGAGCGGAGGCGCTCGCAGGCGACGTCGAGATTGTCCTCCACCGCGCGGGCGAAGGCGGGGCAGCGGCGGCGGCGGCGGTGGAAGCTGGTGTGGGCGAAGCCGGCTTGCGCGGCGGCGAGGCGGAGGTTGGCGGTGCCGCCGACATGCGCGAGGAAATGGGCCTGGGCGGCCTGCGTCATCTGGCCGGGGAGCGCTCGGCGGAGCTGGAGGCGGCCGGATTTCAGGCGGACGATGTAGGGCTCGCCGCCGCTCGTCCTGAGCGGAGCGCGCGAGAAGGCGGGAGCGGGGAGGCTTTCCGCGGGGGCGCGGTGGAAGGCGGCGAGCGCCTGCTGCCAGGCGGCGGCGAAGGCGCGGTCCTTGGCTCGGCGCTTTGTGTAGGTCGAGCGGTGGACGCGGAGGCGGCGGGCGGCGAGGCGGGCGTTGCCGGTCTCGGCCAGGGCCGCGAGGAAGGCGCTGTTCTCGCGGGCGCGGCGGTGTTGGAAGGGGGTCGTTGCGGACGGTCCGGGTTGGTGAGCCGGGGATGGTCTCAAGCGAAATCCAATTGTTCAAGGGGGTTTGCGCCGGAGGGGGTAGGCGCCTATCTCGCGGGCATGTCGTGGATCCTTCGGATGCTGGTGCTGCTGGCGGTGCTGATCGCGCCACTGGGGATGGCCGGGGCTTCGGCTTCCGCCCAGATGTCCGTGGCTCCTCCGGCGGCGGCCGCGGGGCATTGCGCGGAGATGGGCGGGACGACCAAGCGGCACGACGATCGCAACGTGCCGGGGCATAAAGCGGGCTGTGTGCTCGCTTGTGTGGCTCTGCCGGCGGGGGCGGCCTCGCTTGACGGATGTGCGACCGGAAGCGGAGATTCCGCCGCCTCGCGCGGGCTGACCCCCCCGCCCCCTTCCCTCCTTAGCTTTTGAAGCCGCGACGCGTGCGCGGCGGAGTTCTTGTCACATGAAAGCCAGATTGCTGGCCGGGGCGCTCGGCCTCGGCCTCCTCGCCGCGACGCCGGCCTCCGCCCAGCATCAGGGGCACGACATGGGGGCTATGCCTGCGCCCGCCCCTCCCGCTGCCGAGGAGCATGAGCACCATCAGGGGATGGCGATGCCGCCCGAGTCCGGTCATTCGGGGCATGGGATGCGGGCGGCGCTCGGGCCTTATCCGGCGACGCGGGAGGCTTCGGGGACCGCCTGGCAGCCGGACGTTTCGCCCCACCACGGGGTGATGGGCGAGGCGGGCGGGTGGAGCCTGATGGGGCATGGGGTGCTGAACCTCGTCTACGACACGCAGGAGGGGCCGCGGGGGGACGACAAGGCGTTCGCGTCAGGCATGGTCATGGGGATGGCGCAGCGGGGGTTCGGGGACGGCAGCGTGCTCCAGTTCAAGGCGATGGTCAGCCCGGATCCGCTGATGGGGAAAAGGGGCTATCCTTTGCTGCTGGCTTCGGGGGAGACTGCGAACGGGGCGGATCCGCTCATCGACCGCCAGCACCCGCACGACTTCTTCATGGAGCTGTCGGCGAGCTTCTCCGTGCCGGTGGCGGAGGGGGCGAGCCTGTTCGTCTATGCCGGGCTTCCGGGCGAGCCTGCGTTCGGGCCGCCGGCCTTCATGCACCGCCTCTCGATCCTGGATTCGCCCGAGGCGCCGATCACCCACCATTGGCTCGATTCCACGCACATCGTGTTCGGGGTGGCGACGGCGGGGTTGGTCGTCGGGCGGGCGAAGATCGAGGCGTCGAGGTTCCACGGGCGGGAGCCGGACCAGCACCGGTGGGACATCGAGACGGGGCCGCTGGATTCGACGGCGGTCAGGGTGTCGTTCAACCCGGCGCCGGAATGGGCGCTGCAGGCGAGCTGGGCGCGGCTCAAGAGCCCCGAGCAGCTCGAGCCGGAGCGCAACCAGACTCGCTGGTCGGCGAGCGCGATCTATACCAAGCGGCTGGGGGGGGAACGGTGGTGGTCGACGACTTTGGCCTGGGGGCGGCGGAGCGCGGAGCACGGGCAGCTGGACGCGGCGGCGCTGGAGGGGGCGCTTGGGCTGGGGGCGTGGACTTTGTTCGGGCGCGCGGAATATGCGGAGAATGACGAGCTCGTTGCTGGAAGCGGGGGGGCGGGGGGCGGCGGCGGAACATGTGAAGCTCGGCGCCGGCGCGCTGGTCTCGCTGAACTTCGTCCCCCACCAGCTCGAAGCCCTCTACGCCGGCGACCCCAAAGGCGCGATGGCCTTCGTCCGGATGAAGGTGGACTAGCGCCCGGCGGGCTACGCTTTCAGCTCTCGTTATAGGCCCGGTCGAGAAGCGGCTTCGCCTTCTCCAGGTCGGAATCGCTGGCAATGGTGATTTCGAGGTCGCCGGTCCCGAAATGTCCGATCTTGCGGACGTCGCGGGTGAAGCCGGGCTGGAGATCGACTGTGTCCGGATCGACCTTCACGAACACCAGGATCTTCCCCAACTGGTTGCGCAGCTCGACGCAGGCGAAATTCTTGATCCGGCGGAACGCGACGTAGAAGTCGGTCACCTTCACTGTCACGTCGTCGCCGAGGCTGGAGAGATGGCTGGCCAGCGCCTCATAGCGATCGCGCAGCACGGGCGGTGCCGCGTCGATGTGCATGGTCACCGTCTTGTACTTCGCCTTCGCTCCGGCCGGGGCACCCGCGCCGGTCGGGTTGCCAGTCGAGGGGCCGGACCCCGTGCTCCGGGCCGTCGTGGCCGTCAGCTGCTCCAGCAGCAGCAGGTCGCCCTCGAACTTCCTGTAGCGGATGAGGTCGATGTTGCGGTCCATCTGGCGCACCGCATGCTCGTCATATTTGGTGAAGTCGCCGGCGATGCAGATCAGCCGCGGCCCGCTCCAGTCGACCTTCTGCGCCTCCTCCATTCCGAAGCGCTGCAACACCAGCCACTCGAAATCCTTGCGGTGCCCCATCAGCCAGTTGAGGTAGAACAGCCCCTGGTTGATGACGTTCTCGTTGGTCGCCCGCTTATATTCGATGATCACCGGGCTGCGGTTCTCGTCGATCCCGATCGTATCCATCCGTCCGCCCTCGCAGACGAGCTCTGAGGCGAGAAAGCGGACCCCGAGCAGAGCATCGAGGTTCTTCTCGAACAGGAGCTGGAGCGAGCGTTCGAGCGCAACGGCGCCGCCGGAGAGCTCGGCGACGGTGTCGTTGGCGGTGCGGAAAAGTTTCAGGTCACTCACTGCTCAGCTCCGTCATTCCGGGAGGAAGCCGAGGTCGTAGACCATCGGGCGCAGCTTTGCTGAGAGTGCAGCATAGACCGTGCTGAATGGGTCGAAGTCTGTCAGTTCTGGATCCCCATAAGCTTGGAGTGCCCGGCGAATCTGGTACCAGCCCGCGTCGGGGCGGCCGAGCTTGAGCTCATCTCGAATCGTGCGCGGGAAGTCCGTCGCGTGAAACCGCGCCCAGAGCTTGCGCCCCTCATCGAGTACGGCCTGCGCTTCGGACGAAAAGGCCATATTCTCCATGTAGCGGACCAGGAAGTCGCTCTCGAACCGCCCCTTTGCCCCGACATGGGCCTCAGTGAACGGGATGAAGTGGTTGATCAGCGACCATTCGCGGTCGTTCCAGCGCAGCCCGTCAGCGCCTGCGGTCAGGTTGCTGCCGTTGAAGAGCATCCACACGAGGCAGTCGGACTTCCACTCATCGCTCAGCGGCTTTGACGGCTGGAGAAACTGGTCGCGGTCATTGAGCCATGTCGGCCTGATGAGGCGACGGACGGCGAATATGACGGCCGAATGGCACAGATTGTCGGGGAGAACGTATGATCCGCCGCCATTTCTGCCAGTATAAATAGAGGACGTAAGGCAGGTCCCCGTCGCGGCGTTCTGCAAATCGTTGTTGCCTGCGAACAGATAACCCACGCTTCCGGCACAGGAGAGCTTTTTTCGTGGATTTCGTGAGACTGTAAGAGCGTTTGACAATGGTAAAGCTAGTTCGCCACGAGCTTGGGGAGGAGATATCCAAGCGTTCAGGAGCGAGGTTGTCGGGCGCACCACATACGTCTTTTCGCCAATCAACGCACCGGTTCGATCAAGTGCGCGCGTCGAGATGTCACCAATCACCTCGTGCTGAGACTGATCCCAGATCAGAAATCCGATAGGAAAGTCGCCATTGAGACCATCGAAGGCCCGACTGTGAACAACAAAGCCGTCGAGATACTTCCCTCGCCAAACCCGGCGGAATGGTTCGAAATTTGGTGCATTGACGTACTTTAACGTGCTGAACATCGCGAGCGTCGAGTTTGGCAACTCCTGCCGAATGCGAATTAGGAACTGCGCGAACAACTCCTTGCTTGCGTAACCAAGGTTCAATTCGTGCATCGCGCCATTGATGCGCGTCTTCTCCACGCCGATCTTGTTTTCATCTCCCTTGGCAATGCCGGAGCCGCTTTCCGCATATGGCGGATTGATGAGCACCAGGATCGGCTTCGCACCCTCGACCCCTGCCTTGGCATCCGCAATCGCCTGGCGCAGCGCCGTTGGCACCTTATTCGTCAGGCTGTAGTCGATCTGCCCAAAGTCCGTTACATCGTCATTGAGATAGTCGTACTGAAACATCTCAGCGCCCAGGCAGATGTTGTTCGCGCGCATGATGTCAATATCGACCTGATCCAAGGTCGACATGAAGACGTTGCGATAGTTGCTGTGCTTGACCTCCAGATTGCCAACACCGCAGCACATGTCCCAGACGATATAGCGGTCCTGCCACCCCTCCCCAAGCGTCGCGAGCAGCTGCTCATAGGCTTTGTCGACAATGTGCAGCGGTGTGTAAAAGGCACCTTTGAATTTCTGCTCGTCGATGGGCAGCAGGCTGTCGCGCCGTTCGAGCAGCCACCGGCGATGCTTTACCTCGGGAGGACGTAGATATATTGCCCAGAAGTCGTTGTAGGCACGCAGGTTCGTGACCGGCAAAAATCCGCTCGCGCCGCGCAGCGTGAACGCTGGCCTGCCGTCGAAGGTACCGAGCTGGGCACCGACCGAAGCATAGGCGGACCGCTCACCATCGTGCATGATGTCGGCAAAGAACAGCGTGGCGTGGTCGGCCGCGTTGGCTATGCCCAGCTCGCTGCCGATCATCGCGACCCATCTTGCATAGGTGGTGAAATGTGCGCTGACGTACGGCGCAATCTGCGCGGCCAGTTCCTTGCCCGCCGCCGAACCTGAAGCGGGCCAGGCGATGTTCGCATCTTCCAGCACCGGCAGTGCTACTTCGGTCTGCAAGATTGCGCCTTTTTCAGGATCGATAACGGCGAGAAACGCCGGAACCGGCTCGCCTCGAAGTCGGGCGCTGCGGACGTAAACCAGCAGCTGCGCGAACATGAGGAGCGGTGCAGCAGGTGAGCCCTTCGCCTCGAACCAAACCGCGTCGGTCTGAATATCGACGAGCCCCTTGGAGTAGTCTTTGGGACTAAGGCCCAGGGCTTTGAGATAGGCGTCCTTGACGTCCTCTTCGGAACGAGCGCGAGCAAGATCTGCCGATAGGGTCATCGCGTTCTCTGGGAGGCTAGAAACCTAAGCGCACCGCGGCTCCCGCAGCTTAGGTCGGGGTAACCCTCTCCGTGCTGCTCCGGCAGCACATCGAGATTGTCCCCGTAAAACAGCTTGTTCGTCATCACGCCTCCGACCCTTGCATCAGGGGTATAGGCCCTCGGGTGGTTCGACAAGCAAGCCGCGCGTATCCAGAGCGAATCCGCTGCTGAGGCTGAAGGCGCGAACCGACCACCCTTTGCCGAGCTTGCCGGCTTGATCCCAAATTGGGAACATAGTAAGCAGCCTCTATGCGGGTGATCGCGCTGAAGCGGCTGCGGGAGCATTGGGAGAGGCCGGGCTGCGGGGATAGCGAGCAGCCGCTGAAGGCGTGGTATGCGATCGTCCGTGAGGCTTCGTGGCGGCATTTCGCCGATGTGAAGGCGCAGTTCGGCAGCGCCAGCGCCGTGGGAGACAGGGTCGTGTTCAACGTCGCCGGCAACAAATACCGGCTGGTCGCCTACATCAATTGCGCCTTCTACACCGTCTACGTCCGCTTCGTCGGCACCCACGCGGAATATGACGAGCTCAGCATCGAGGACGTTTGAAACATGGTCGAGGTCAATCCCATCCGCACCGAGCGCGATTACGAAGCGGCGCTGGCCGAGATCGAAGGGCTGATGGCGGCCGCGCCCGGCACGTCGGAGGGGGACAGGCTCGACGTGCTGGTCACGCTGGTTCAGGCGTATGAGGCGGAGCACCATGCGATCGAGGCGCCGGACCCGATTTCGCTGCTTCAGTTCGTGATGGAGCAGAGAGGCCTCGACCGCGCAGCACTCCAGCCGATGATCGGGGATCGCGGGCGCGTCTCGGAGGTCATGGCCCGCAAGCGCCCGCTGACCCTCACTATGATCCGGCGCCTGCAGGAGAATCTCGGCCTGCCCGCCGAAATCCTGGTGCGGCCCTACGAGCTGAGTCGCTCGAAGGCGGCTTAAACCTCTCTGCAGGATTTGCGCTGGACGTCCAGTTCCGCTAAAGGCCCCGCCTTCCAACGCAGCAGCAGCGGATCGACCCCATCGAAGTGGTACTTCGACGGGAACCCGATGAGGCTGTGAAGGAAGAGTGCGGGAGAGACGCCTCGGCGCCTCGCTTGAACCGCTAAACTTGAACCCGGCCGTGCGCCTCGCGCGCGGCCGACCTACAGAGTGGGACACATGGCTAAGAAAATCACGGGCTATATCAAGCTCCAGGTGCCTGCGGGCGCCGCCAATCCGTCGCCGCCGATCGGGCCGGCGCTGGGTCAGCGGGGCGTCAACATCATGGAATTCTGCAAGTCGTTCAACGCGGCGACCGGCGAGCTCGAGAAGGGCATGCCGATCCCGACTGTGATCACCGTCTATGCGGACCGTTCCTTCTCGTTCGAGACCAAGACTCCGCCGGCGACCTTCCTCCTGAAGAAGGCGGCGGGGCTGAAGTCGGGTTCGAAGGAGCCGGGCAAGGCGATTGCGGGCCGCGTCAAGCGCTCGCAGCTTCGCGAGATCGCCGAAGTGAAGATGAAGGATTTGAACGCCAACGACCTCGACGCCGCGGCGAAGATCATCGAAGGCTCCGCCCGCGCGATGGGCCTCGAAGTGGTGGAGGGCTGATCCGATGGCCAAGCAGACCAAGAAGCAGAAGGCCCTCGAAGCCGCCGTCGACCGCAACCGGTTCTATCCGGTCAATGAGGCGATCGAGACTCTGAAGGCCAATTCCACCGCCAAGTTCGACGAGACGATCGAAGTCGCGCTGAACCTGGGCGTCGATCCGCGCCACGCCGACCAGATGGTCCGCGGAGTCGTCACGCTTCCCGCCGGCACCGGCAAGGACGTCCGCGTGGCGGTGTTCGCGCGCGGCGCCAAGGCCGAGGAAGCGACCGCCGCCGGGGCCGACATCGTCGGCGCCGAGGACCTGATGGAGACCATCCAGGGCGGCACGATCGACTTCGACCGCGTGATCGCGACCCCGGACATGATGGGCATCGTCGGCCGCCTCGGCAAGGTTCTCGGTCCCAAGGGCCTGATGCCGAACCCGAAGCTCGGCACCGTCACCCCGAACGTCACCGAAGCCGTCAAGGCGGCCAAGGGCGGCCAGGTCGAGTTCCGGGTCGAGAAGGCCGGGATCATCCATTCCGGGATCGGCAAAGCGAGCTTCTCGAACGAGGATCTTCGCCGCAACTTCGACGCGTTCGTCGACGCCATCGTCCGCGCCAAGCCGACCGGCGCCAAGGGCAAGTACGTCAAGAAGGTGTCGCTGAGCTCGTCCATGGGGCCTGGCCTCAAGGTCGACACGACGGAAGTCGCCAGCGTCTGATCGTCATTGCGAGGAGCGAAGCGACGCGGCAATCCAGCGGGCCTCCGAGGCTGCACTGGATTGCTTCGCTTCGCTCGCAATGACGATTTTGAATCGAAAAGGAAGGGCCGGGGCAGCGATGCTACCCGGCCCTTTCCTTGTCCGCGGGACCCCCGCCTCCACACTTGCTTAACCATTTTCGTGCTTGGTGGCGGATCATTGGAGGACGTGCGTGCGGCTGGTGGTGATCAAGAAGGCGGGCGAACCGGGCAAGGTGGCGATCAACCCGGAGCAGGTCACCCATCTGCGCTCGGGGCCGGGCAATTTCGTCGACGTCTTCTTCGGCGACGTGAAGGTCGCGGTGGAGGGCACGTTCGAGGAAGTGACCAACAAATTGTGCGGCGAGCAGGTCGCCACCCGCGAGCGCAACCCGGCCAAGGACTGGTATTCCGCGGTCCGGCCGTAGCGGGGGTGCCTCTCAGCCGTCATGCGGGACGGAGGGACCCCATCAAAGTACTACTTTGATGGGAACCCTGATCCGGCATCCATGAACACGGTTCGTGTCCAGTTCTCGACAACCTGTGTTCATGGATCCCGGGTCAAAGCCCGGGATGACGACGGAAGGGACGATGGCGCCCGCACCACCCGTCACCCCGGACTTGATCCGGGGTCCATGAACACGGATCGAGTCAGTTCTCGCCGACCTGTGTTCATGGATGCCGGATCGGGGTTCCCATCAAAGTACTACTTTGATGGGGTCCCTCCGTCCGGCATGACGATTCTGCCTTCCCTGCCCACCGCCGCCCGCCGGGGAGAGGGAGAAGTTGGGAACCGGACGCCGCCGATGCCGTTACGCTTCCGGCACGGCATGCATCACGCGGGCCGGCGGTACCAAGGGGTCACTCATGCTTCTCACCATCGCGGTCATCCTGCTCATCCTGTGGGCACTGGGCTTCTTCGCCTTCCATGTGGCCGGCGGCCTCATCCACGCGCTGCTGATCATCGCGGTGATCGTCGTCATCGTGAACTTCGTTCGCGGCCGCGGGGTCTAACCACGCTTGCTCCTTCGGCCGCCGGTGCTTGATCGGCGGCCGTAAATCTGTATAGGCGCTTCCATCGCGGCTGGAGCATCGCTCCCGCTCGCGTGTCCGTCCGAGACAGCGGGTGCCCCCTCGGGGCTTAATCTCCCGCCTAGACGGGGAAGAGTTAACCGCTCGCCACGCGCTCCAAGCGCAGGCGTGCCTTGCCGGAAGTCTCCGGCAGACCCCTCCCCTTCGGATGTTAAGCGCCGCGCGGCTTCAAGCCGTGTGGCGCCAGTACCCGCGCGCCGGATGGTCCGGCGCGCGTAAGTGAAGGAAGAGGCATGGATCGAGCTCAAAAGTCCGAGCAGGTCGCAGCGCTCAAGCAGACGTTCGACGAGACGAGCGTGGTGGTCGTCACCCGCAATCTCGGCATGACGGTGGCCCAGTCCACCGCCCTGCGGAACCGGATGCGCGACGCCGGCGCCAGCTACAAAGTGGCCAAGAACACGCTCACGCTCATCGCCCTCGAGGGAACGACCTACGCACCGATCGGCGACATGCTGACGGGGCCGACGGCGCTCGCCACTTCGCCCGATCCGGTTGCCGCCGCCAAGGTTGCAGTCGATTTCGCAAAGACCACCGATCGCTTCGAGATCGTGGGCGGAGCGATGGGCGATACCCTCCTCGACGTGAACGGCGTGCGCGCCCTCGCCGAGCTTCCGTCTCTCGATGAACTGCGTGCCAAGATCATCGGCCTCATCCAGGCCCCTGCATCGAAGATCGCGCGGACCATCAACGAGCCGGGCGCAATGCTGGCCCGAGTGATCGGCGCCTATGCGGCGAAAGAAGACGCTTAAGACGACTTAACGGCACCCGCCCAGTGCGGGTGCACCAACGAACCAACGGAGACTTAACATGGCAGACATCAATTCCCTCGTCGACCAGCTCAGCGAGCTGACCGTCCTTGAAGCCGCCGACCTCGCCAAGGCGCTCGAAGAGCGTTGGGGCGTCTCGGCCGCGGCCGCGGTTGCGGCCCCCGCCGGCGGCGGCGCCGCCGCTGCTCCCGCCGAGGAAGAGAAGACCGAGTTCGACGTCATCCTCACCGGCGACGGCGGCAAGAAGATCAACGTGATCAAGGAAGTGCGCGCGATCACCGGTCTCGGCCTCGGCGAAGCCAAGGCCCTGGTCGAGGGCGCCCCGAAGGCGGTCAAGGAGGGCATCTCCAAGGCCGAAGCCGAGGAGCTCAAGAAGCGCATCGAGGAAGCCGGCGGCACCGTCGAGCTGAAGTAATCGGATCGGGTTCGTCGAGGACGAACCCGGGTCGAAGGAAGAGGGGCGGTTCCCAGGCGGGAGCCGCCCCTTTTTCGTGTGGGTGAGGCCGTCATTGCGAGGAGCGAAGCGACGCGGCAATCCATGGGCCTCGGAGGCCGCACTGGATTGCTTCGCTTCGCTCCCAATGACGGGGCTAGGCGGCGGCGCTCTTTGTGTTTGCCACCAGCGCCAGCGCGGCCCGCGCTTCTACCGGCCGACCCAGCAAAAACCCCTGGACCGAGGAGCAGCCGTGGCGGCGGAGTTCCTCGAGTTGGGCGGGGTCTTCGACGCCTTCGGCGGTGGTCTCCATGCCGAGGGTGCGGGCGAGGCCGATGACGGCGTGGACGATCGCGGAGGAGCCGTGGCGGGTCATCAATTGCTCGATGAAGGAGCGGTCGATCTTGATCTTGTCGAACGGGAAGCTCTGCAAATAGCTGAGGCTCGAATAGCCGGTGCCGAAATCGTCGAGCGCGATGCGAATCCCGAGCGAGCGCAATTTGTGGAGCATGGCCAGCGTCGCCTCGGAGCTTTCGAGGAAGATCGACTCCGTAATCTCGATCTCCAGCCGGCGCGGATCGAGGCCGCTCATCGCAAGCGCCTGGATGACGGCGTTCTCGAGGCCCGGGCGGCGGAACTGGACCGAGGAGACGTTGACCGCCACCCGCACCGACTCCGGCCAGGCGGTGGCCTGGCGGCAGGCCTCCTGGAGCACCCACTGGCCGATCGGCAGGATCAGGCCGCTCTCCTCGGCGACCGGGATGAACTCGACGGGCGAGCCCTGGCCGCGGGTCGGGTGGTTCCAGCGCAGCAGCGCCTCGAACGAGCCGATGCTGTCGGTGGCGAGATCGAGCAAGGGTTGGCAGTGACGCTCGCACTCCCCTTCGGAGATCGCGCGCCGGAGGTCGGTCTCGAGCCGGTGGCGGGCCTGGGCGCGGGCGTTCATCTCCGCCTCGAAGAAGCTGCAGGCGCCCCGGCCCTCCCCCTTGGCCTGCGCGAGGGCGAGCTCGGCGTGCTTGAGCAGAGTGTCCGCGTCCGACGTGGCGGCGGCGATCGCGATCCCGACGCTGGCGCTGACCGCGACGCGCTGGCCGCGCAGCTCCAGCGGTTCGGAGACGAGCGAGATCAGCCGGCGGGCCGTGGCGCCGGGGTCGGTCGAGCCGGCGCCGCGGCACAGGATCATCGCGAATTCGTCGGCGCCGAGGCGTGCGACGAGCGCGTCGCCGGCGCTTGCCCGGAGGCGCCCGGCGATCAGTCGGAGGAGCTCGTCCCCCTGCGGGTGGCCGAGCGTGTCGTTGACCGATTTGAAATTGTCGATGTCGAGGCAGAGCAGCGCCACCTGCCCGTCGCGGTGGGCGGCCTGGGCGAGCTCGAGGGCGAGGTGCTGGCGGAAGAAGGCGCGGTTGGGGAGACCGGTCAGGCCGTCGTTGAAGGCGAGCTCGGTGATCCGCCGCTCGCGCTCGGCGATTCCGGCGGCCATCCGGTTGAAGCTTGTGGCGAGGCGGCCGATCTCGTCGCCGGTCTCGACCGCGACCTCGACCTGCATGCCCTGCTCCATCGCCTGCGCCGCCTGGTCGAGCGCGGAGATCGGCCGGGTGATCGACAGCGACAGGCGCCAGGAGCCGAACAGGAGGAGGAGGAGCCCGGCGAGGCCGGTCAGCGCCATCGCGATCTGGAGCGGGTGGTAGGGCGCCATGGCGAGCGCCATCGGGTAGCGCAGCAGCAGCACCGCGGGCGCCTCGCCGCCGATGCTCCGGAGCGGCTTGACGAGGGCGGCCGAGACTCCGTCCGAACCCTTGAGCTTGGCCGGCTCGGCCGCGCCGGAGCGGGCGGCGATTAAGGCGTCCTCGCGGCTCCCCGCCCAACGGCCGTCTTTGCCCTGCTGCAGGACGCGAGCGCTGATCGGGACTGCCGAGAGGCGCTCGAAGGAGCCCATCTCGGCCGGGCCCAAAGCGGTGGCGAAGACCACCCAGCCGGTCAGCGTCGGGCTCAGGATCGGGGCGGCGACGAGCTGGTGGGGGACTCCGCCGAGGCTTGCGACGCCCGAAGTCTCGCCGGCGTCGAGCGGGGTCCAGAGGCGGGCGGCGTCGCGCTTGAGGCGGGGGTCGCGAACGCCCGAGACGCTGCCGTCGAAATTGACGATGAAGCCGACCTTGAGGCCGAGCCGGGATTTCAGATTATCGAGGGCGGATTCGACGGTTCGGGGATCGCCGGTGGCTACCGCCTCGCGGAAGCCGAAATCGCGCGACAGGACCCCGGCGGCGTTGCCGAGCTCGCGGGAGCGCAAAGTCCACAGGCGGTCGAAGACGGTGCTGCTCGCGACCAGCTCGCTTCGCACCTGCCGCTCGGCGGTGGCGCCGAGGACCGCGTAGAGGGCGACCGCGACGAAGGCGAGCGCAAGCGCGAACAGGCCGCCATAGAGGATCGCGAGCCGAGTCTGGATCCGCCGGAACACCCCCGCCGCCTCAGTAGGAGGGGGCGACCCGCGGCGGGGGCCGCAGGTTGACGGTGACGGCCTGACCCTGGCGCCCGGGCTTCACCGCCCAGCGCGCCTCGACCTGGTTAGCGGGGGCGCGGAGCCAGGGGTGCCAGATCTGCGCGACCAGGGCGCCCGTTGGGACGTCGGCGAAGGTGGCCCTCCCCTGCGCATCTGTGCGGATTGCCAGGCCGGTGTCGCTGACCTTGAGGAAGGCGGTCATCTGGTCGTGGATGTTGCAGCCCAGCGGCACGACGCCGGCTCTCTCGAAGCGAACGGTGCGGTTCTGCTCCTTGGCGTAGAGCTTGAGCTCGAAGCGCTTGGCGGGGGAGAAGGAGTAGACATGGTGGCGGAAGGCGTCGAGGTTCGGGAATGCCACCGACGCGCCGACGGGAACGACGAGGACGAAGGGGTTGAACTGGGTGTTCTGCTGCGCGACGCGATAGGCGCCTTGGGTCGGGCCGAGCGGGGCTGCGCGGCCGCCGGGGTAGAGGCTGACGACTGCGTTCGGCACCGGCACGCCGGCGGCGGTGCGGACGGTGACGACAAGCTCCGCCGCAGCGGCCGGCGCTGCCGCTACGGCAAGCAGGAGAAGAAGGGCGAAGCGCATCGCCCCTTCCATGCGCCCGGAACGGTGAAAAAAGCGGTAAGAGTGGGGGAACCGTCATCCCGGGCTCGACCCGGGATCCATGAATACGGTTCGGGTCCAGTTCTCGCCGACCTGTGTTCATGGATGCCGGATCAAGTCCGGCATGACGAGGTCTACGTACGGGCGGCATCGCCTCTCCCTCGTCATCCCGGGCTCGACCCGGGATCCATGAACACGGTTCGGGTCCAGTTCTCGCCGACCTGTGTTCATGGATGCCGGATCAAGTCCGGCATGACGAGGTCTACGCACGGCCGGCGTGCCCTCTCTTCGTCATCCCGGGCTTGACCCGGGATCCATGAACACAGGTTTGTGACGACTGGACGCGATCCGTGTTCATGGATGCCGGATCAAGTCCGGCATGACGACTTTCAGAGGGTCAGCCGCAGAGAGGTCTGGAATACCGTCTGGGTTTGTCGGGGGTCCTCCCCCACGCGCACCCGTGACCCGCGGTCGCTGGCGGTGTGTAGCGCTTCTACGATCAGCTTTGCCTTGTGGGAGAGCGTCCAAGCCGCGGCGCCGGTCAAGGCCCAGCCATCCTCGCTTTCGACGCTCCCCATTTCAGAACCATGCTCGCGCGTTCCGAACAGGTCGACGCGGCCGCTCAGGGTAACCGGGCCGCGGTCGGTGGAGAAGCGCAAGAAAGCGGAGCGGAAGCGGGTTTCGACCCAGTAATGGCCGGCTTCCTCATAGCCCATTTCGGTGGAGCCGGTCAGCGCCTGGGCGATGATCCGGGTGTTCTCGCTGAGGTCCAGGCGGGCGGCCACATTCCAGAATTGCGTGTCCCAGCCCCATTGCAGGCGCGGGGTCACCGCTTCGGGGTCGCCGCCATTGCGATAGTAGAAGGCTTCGAGCAGCAACGGCGCCTCGGCGGGGCGCCAGGAGAGCTTGGCGTAGAAGCCGGGGCGGTTGTCTATCTCGATCGCCGGGCGGGTCGTCGGGGCCTGGACTCCGCCGGTGAGGAAGGCGTTGAGCGGCGGCAGGCGCTGGTGGCCGAAGGCGCCGGCCTTCACATCGTGCATCGCCCAGCCGCGGAAGGCGAGCAGGGTTCCGGCCGTGTCGTTCAAGCCGAAGATCGCGAGCGTTGCGGCGATGCGGCCCCCCTGCCCTTCATGGGCCGCTGTGGCTTCGACGCCGGCGACCTTCACTTCCTCGCCGATCCAGCTGTTGATCGCGGAAGGGGTGACCATGTCGGCGACCGACCAGGCGGCGCCTTCATGCTCGAGCGAGACGGGCGGCCAGAACAGGCCCGCGCGGGCGCTGAAGCGGGTGGCGCCGCGCGGGACGGGCTTCCAGGTGACGAAGGCCTCGATCATGTCGACCGGGTCCGCCTGGCCCTGTTGGGCTGCAACGGAGACGGTGCCGGCGAGGTCCCAGGCGAAGCGCGGCTGCCAGATGATGTCGGCTTCGGCGGGGATTGGGCGGACGCGTAAGTTCTCGTCCGCGTCGCCGCCGAAGCGGGCCTTGCCGAAGCCGCCGTCGGTCCAGGATCCCTCGCCGTCGGCTGCGGTCAGGCGCAGGTCGACGAGGGCGGAGGCGGTCTCGGGGGCGAAGAGGTCGGACGGCGCGGCCTGGGCCGGCGCGGACAAAGCGAGGCATGCGAACCCGAACAGGGCCGCATGCCGCCGCGAGGGGCGCGGGAGGGAAGATGCCGACACGGCGCCATGATGCCGCCGCTATGGTTAATATCGGGTTTGCCGGGGGGAGTGGCGGCCTGGCTGCCTCCCTGACGCGAAGCGGCGGGGAGGGGGACCACATGCAATGTGGTGGAGGGGTGACTTGGCTGGGTGTACGAGGTTCTCGCTGGAACCTACCAGTCTCCGCGCCTTGTCACCCCTCCACCAGCTTCGCTGGTCCCCCTCCCCATCTCACGATGGGGAGGCAGAGTTGCGGCTTCTCTTATTACCGCTTCCTCGCTTCCACCGTGTCGTGGAGGCCCGAGGGGTTGTCGACCGAGAAGTAAGCCAGGTCGGCGCCGTCGGGGACGCCCACCGCAAAGCGGGCGGTGCTGTGGCCTTCGCTGCCGTCGGGCAGGCGGTATTGGGCGTCGGCGACGACCACGTCGCCGGCACCGATCGTCACTTCGGGGAAGCTGGCGCCGTCGCCCTGGATCAGCTCGCGCTCCATCTCGCTCTCGCCGGACGCGAACATCCAGGTGGTAACGCGGACGTCGCGGGCCGGGCCCGAGCCCTGATTGTCGACGACCAGCTCGAACTCGACGATCGCCTCGTTGCCGGCGACTCCGGCGCGAACCGGGTTCATCTGGAGGGCGATCTCCGGGCGGCCGGTCTCCGCCACGATGGGCGCTGCGGCGAGCGGGGCCGCGGCGATCGGCTCGACCGGGGCGGGCGTGTCGTAGACCTCGTCATAGACCACGTCCGCGCGGCGCCGGCGGCGAAGGGCGAGGAAGGCGAGTGCGCCGAGGAGGAGCGCCCCGATCAGGACGAAGGGAAGGATGGAGGTGCGGCTCTGGGTCTGCTGCGGGGCCGGTGCCGGGGCGACGGTATCGACCGGCGCTGCGGGGGCTGCGTCGATCGTCTCGGGCGGAAGCGCGCCGGGGTCGGCGGCGATGGTGTCGACAGGGGCTGCCGCGGGCGGAGCTACGGCGACCGGAGCCGCTGCAACCGGGGCGGGCGTCACGACTGCGACCGGTGCGCGGACCGGAGTCCGGACCGTGCGGGTCTGGCGGACCGTGGTGGTGCGGCGGACCGGCGGAGCGGCTTCGGGTGCTGCGGGCGTTTCCGCGACGGGCTCGGCCTGGACCGGCGGGACCTCGATCCGCGGCGTCGTCGGCGCCGGCTCTGCCACGGGCGGCGGAGCGGTCTCGACCGCCGCGGGCGGCTCGGCGGCGGGGGCCGTCGTGTCCTGCGCGGAAAGTGCGGTGAAGGGGATGGCGGAGGCCGCGAGAAGCAGGCCGAGCGCCAGGCGATGGGGGGCGGGTTTCTGTTTCATGTCGCGGCTAGAACGACCGCCGGAGCAGGTCGGCTTCTTACGGACCCGGAATCAACGGTGGGCCGTGCCGCGGGAGCGACGGGCCGAGAATGGTTAATACCGCCCCCGGCCCGGACCAGCGCCTATTTCGAAGTGTAGGCTTTCACCAGCCGGTAGAGGAAAGTCCGCCCTTCCATCAGCGACTTGACCCGCATGCGCTCGTTGAGCCCATGGGCGTGGCTCCCTTCCGCGTCGGCGAAGAAACCGGAGAGTCCGTAGGTCGGAATTCCCGCCGGGGTGAGGAAGGCGCCGTCGGTGCCGCCTGCAGCCATCAAAGGAACGAAGGGCGTGCCGGGCCACATCTCGGCGGCGATCTTGCGCGCCGGGGCGACGACCTTCTCGGTCAGCGGCGGCGGCGGCGAGATTTCGCTCCTTGTTTCCAGCGTGGTGATCTTGACCTGCGGGTCGGCGACGATCGTCTCCAGCGCCTGGCGGATTTGCTCCACGGACGTGCCGGGGAAGATCCGGCAATTGACGTTGGCACGGGCCCGCTGCGGAAGCGCGTTGGTGGCGTGGCCGCCCTCCAGCATGGTCGCGACGCAGGTGGTGTGGAGGATTCCGTTCCAGCTCGGATTGGCGGCCGCGACCGCATTTGCGGCGGCCTCGTCCCTGGGATTGGCCGCGAACGCCGCCATCGCCTGGCCGGCGGCGCCGGGGGTGAGCTTGGCCATCGCCGCGAAATAGCCGCGGGTCGCCTCGTTCGATTCGAACGGGAAGTCGTAGCCGCGGAGCTTCACCAGCGCGTCGGAGAGGCGGTAGATCGCATTCTCCTTCACCGGACGCGAGCTGTGGCCGCCGGGGTTGGTGACCTCCAGCCTATAGTTCTGCGGGAATTTCTCGCCGGCCTGGATGTTGAGGATGACCGGCTTGCCGGCCTCGTCGAGGAGGCCGCCGGCGCCTTCGTTGAGGGCGAATTCGGCGTCGATCAGCTGCCGCTCATGCTTGGCGAGATAGTCGGCGCCGTTGAATGCGCCCGCGGTCTCCTCGCCACAGGTCAGCGCCATCTTGACGGTGCGCTTGGGCTTATACCCCTCGCGCTTGAAGCGGGCGAGGGTGTCGACCCAGACCGACGCCTGGGCTTTGTCGTCCGACGAGCCGCGGGCGTAGAAATAGCCATTCTCCTCGACCAGGGTGAAGGGATCGCGCTCCCAATCCGCACGGTTCGCCTCGACGACGTCGATATGGGCCAGGAGGAGCAGCGGCTTGAGCTTCGGGTCGGTCCCCTGGAGGACTGCGACGAGGTTCCCTTCCTTCGGGTGGGAGGGCTCGACGATCAGGTGCAGATCCTCGTCGCGATAGCCGGCCGCCTTGAGCCGCGCGGCCATCCGCTCGGCGGCAAGCGTGCAGCTCCCGGCCGAAAGCGTCGTGTTGGTCTCGACCAGCTCCTTGTACGTGTCGCGGAAGGCGGCTTCGTCTGGCGTATGGGCGAGTGCGGGTGCGGCGGTTCCGGCGAGGAGAAGGGCTGCTGCAAGGCGGATCGGGTTCATCGGGGTCTCCGGAAGGGAAGCCGCGATGTTGCGTCGAAGCTGCGGCGGCTGTCCACCGCGAATTTGAAGGATCGGCGCACAGGCTGTGCAACCAAAGCCCGTGCCGCGGCTTTGTCCGCTCCGTCTCAACGAAGGGCGTCCGGTGCCGGCGGGCGATCAGCTCCATGTCTTCAGGCCCCATGAGCGGCCGCTCATGCCGGGCTCTCCGGCGACCCCGGAGCATCCGATGCCCCGGCGGATCGGCTATGCCGCGATCGGTGCCCTGGTCGCGCTCACCGCCGGCCTCAGCAACGGGCTGCTGGTCGGCAACCTCCCGCAGATCCAGGGCGCGCTCGGCCTGACCAGCGTTCAGGGCGGCTGGCTGACCGCCGCCTATTCGATGACCAACGTCTGCACCAGTTTCCTCTTGATCAAGTTCCGCCAGCAATTCGGGCTTCAGCGGATCACCCGCGTCTTCCTGCTCGGCTTCGTCCTGCTGAGCGCGCTGCAGGTGTTCGTCCACAGCTACGGCTCGGAGCTCGCCATGCGCGCGGCGGCGGGGGTGATCGCCAGCGGATTCACCCCGCTCGGTTTCTTCTACATCATGCAGGCGATGCCGGCGAAGGCGCGGATGGGCGGGATGATCATCGGCGTCGGCCTGTCGCAGGTGGCGCTTCCGCTGGCGCGGGTGATCTCCCCTTTGCTGCTGGCCCATGGCGACATCCAGAACCTCTATCTGTTCGAATTCGGGCTGAGCCTGTTCTGCCTCGGCTCGATGGCCCTGCTCCGGCTGCCGCCGAGCGAGACCGCCGACGTGTTCGAGAGGCTCGACTTCCTGACCTTCGCTTTGTTCGCGCCGGGGCTTGCCCTGCTCACCGCCTTGCTCGTCCAGGGGCGGATCGTCTGGTGGTCGACGCCCTGGCTCGGCTATGCGCTCGCCGCCTCGATCCTGCTGATCGGCGCGGCGATGCTGATCGAGCACAACCGGGCCAACCCGATGCTCAACACGCGCTGGATGCGCACCCGCGGCGTGATCCGCTTCGCGCTCGTCGCGGCGACGGTGCGCATCCTGCTTTCCGAGCAGAATTTCGGATCGGCCGGGCTGCTCGCCACCGTCGGCATGGGGCAGGACCAGCTCGTCACCTTCTACATGGTCGTCACCGCCGCGACGCTGGCCGGGCTGGTCGCGAGCATCGCCACCCTCGACCCGCAGGATCTCTTGCGCCCGATCGTTATCTCGGTGGCGCTGATCGCGGTGGCGGCGTTCATCGACGCCCATGCCAGCAACCTCACCCGACTCGCCAACCTCTATCTCACGCAGGCGATGATCGCCTTCGCGGCGGTCTATTTCCTCGGGCCGACGATGATGGCGGGCGTACTTCGGGCGCTGGCCAAGGGGCCGAGCCATATGGTGAGCTTCTCCGCCGTGTTCGGGATCGCCCAGACGATGGGCGGCCTCGGCGGAGCGGCCCTGCTTGGAAGCCTGCAGGTGGTTCGCGAGAAATATCATTCGCACGAGCTGGTCCAGTCGATCGTCGCCACCGACCCGCAGGTCGCCGCCCGGCTCCAGGCGCTCGGCGGCGCTTACGGCCGGGTGCTCGGCGATCCCGCGCTTCGCCAGGCGGAAGGGACGGTCCTGCTCGGTCAGCAGGTGAGCCGGGAGGCGAACATCCTCGCCTTCAACGATATCTTCCTGCTGATCGGCAGCCTGGCCTTACTTGCGTTAATGTGGCTGGGCGGACGTTGGGTCTATCTGCGCGCCCGCAAGATCAATCCGCTCGGCCAGGAATTGGCCGCGCTTCAGCAGATGTTGGCGAACAGGCAATGAGCGACACGAGGATGGCGCCCCCACCCGCGGCCGATGCCACGCCGGCAGCGGCTCCACCGTCTCCGCAGCCGCACGAGCGGCTCCACGATCCGGTCGAGGTCGCCGCCGAAGCCGAGGCCCCGGCCGCCCGCGGCTGGGCGCCGCCGAGGAGCGGGATCAGGATGACGATCCTGTTCGTCGCCATCCTCCTCGCAGGCGCCCTGATCGCGCTTTACGCCTGGGGCCTGCCGCCGTTCCGCACCACCGTGCAGACCACCGACAACGCCTATGTCCGCGGCCAGACGACGGTGATCGCGCCGCAGGTCAATGGCTATGTCGTCGCCGTGCCGGTGCAGGATTTCCAGCAGGTCCAGGCCGGCCAGCCGCTGGTCCGGATCGACGACCGCATCTACCGCCAGCGGGTCCAGCAGGCGCAGGCGAACCTTGCCGCCCAGGTGGCAAGCCTCAACAATTCCCAGCAGAGCCAGCGCTCCAGCCAGGCCTCGGTCGCGGGGCAGAATGCGGCGGTGGAGAATGCGCGGGCGCAGCTCGCCCGGGCGCAGGCGGACATGCGCCGGGTGGCGGAATTGGTCTCCCTGGGCTCGGTGTCGCTCCGCGAGCGCGATCAGACGCTGGCGGCGCTTCGCCAGGCCCAGGCCGGCGTTCGCCAGGCGGAGGCGCAGCGCGCGATCGCGCAGGAGCAGGTGCGGACGGTGACGGTCGGTCGGGGCGGCCTCGAAGCCGGGGTGGAAAATGCCCGGGCCGCGCTCCGGCTGGCCGAGATCGATCTTTCCAACACGATCATCCGGGCGCCGCAGGCGGGCCAGGTGGGCGAATTGGGGGTCCGCCTCGGCCAATATGTCACCGCCGGCTCGCAGCTCCTCTTCCTGGTGCCGAAGACGGTGTGGGTAGTGGCCAATTTCAAGGAAGCGCAGACCGCGAAGATGGCCGCCGGGCAGCGCGCGACGGTCCGCGTCGACGCATTGGGCGGGGCCGAGCTGACCGGACGGGTCCAGCAGCTCGCTCCGGCTGCGGGGAGCGAATTCGCGGTGATCCGTCCAGACAATGCGACCGGCAATTTCGTCAAGGTGCCGCAGCGCATCGCGGTCAGGATCGCGATCGATCCCAACCAAGCGATGGCGGCGCGGCTGAGGCCGGGCATGTCGGTCGAGGCACGGGTCGACACCGAAAGCGCCGGGCGGTGAGGAAGGCGGCCGCGGCGGCCGCGGCGCTCGCCCTCGCCGCCTGCGCCGGGCCGACACCGCGTGTCCCTCCCGAGGCCGCGGTGGTGCCGCCCGCGGGCTGGCGCACCTCGCCCGGGCCGACCGCGCCGAGCGAGCGGATGTGGTGGCAGCGCTTCGGCGACCCTGCCCTCTCCCGGCTGGTCGACGCCGCCCTCGCCCGCAACACCGACATCGCCATCGCCGCCGCCCGGGTGCGCGAGGCGCGGGCGCAGGAGGCGCTTGCACGCTCACAGCTCTTCCCCTCGCTCGACATCGGCGCCGGCCCGGTGATCGCCCGCACGATCAGCCCGCTCGGCACTCCGACCACCTCGGAATCGATCCAGCCGGTCTTCCAGGCCGCTTATGAGCTCGACCTGTTCGGCCGGGTCGGAACCCAGGTCGAGGCGGCGCGGCAGGGAACGCTCGCCAGCGAGGCCGGGCGGGACGCGGCGGCGCTTGCGGTCGCGGCGGCGACGGCGAGCGGCTACATCACGCTTCGCGCGCTCGACGCCCGGCTCGACATCGTCCGGGCGACTCTCGAATCCCGCGCCGAGGCGCTGCGCATCGCCCGCGACCGCGCCCGGGTCGGCTATACCTCTGAGTTGGAGCTTCGCCAGGCGGAGGCGGAATATGAGGCGACGGCGCAGATCGTCCCCCAGGTCCAGCTCGCCATCTCCCGGCAGGAGGATGCGCTGAGCCTGCTCGCCGGCGAGGCGCCGCGGGCGATCGAGCGGGGCGTGCCGCTGGGGGCGCTGCGGGCGCCGCCGATCCCGGACGCCCTCCCCTCCGACCTGCTTCGCCGCCGCCCCGACATCGCCCAGGCCGAATTCACCCTCGCCGCCTCCGACCGCACGCTCGCCGCGGCCCGCGCGCAATTCCTGCCCCAGGTGCGACTGACCGGGAGTGCGGGGACCCTAGTGTCGAGCGCGCTCGGCGATCCGATCGCTCTGTGGTCGATCGGCGGGAGCATCCTCGCGCCGATCTTCAACGGCGGGCGGATCAGGGCGCAGGTCGACACCGCCGCCGCCCGCCGCGACCAGGCCGCCTTCGCCTATCGCCGGACCGCGCTCACCGCCTTCCGCGAGGTCGAGGACAATCTCGCCGCGGTCCAGCGCCTGCGCGAGCAGCGCGCGAGCCTGGAGCGCCAGCGTGTCGCCCTCGCCGGCGCACTTCGCCACGCCCGCAACCGCTACTAGGCCGGTTACTCGCCCTATCTCGAGCAGCTCGACGCCCAGCGAAACCTGTTCAACGCCGAGCTGACCCTCGTCCAGGCCGAGGCGGACCAGTTGAACGCGCTGGTCGCACTCTATCAGGCGATGGGCGGCGGCTGGAGCGGGGTCGGGACCGCGCCCATGGAGACCGCTGGCGGGAACGGCTAGGCTGGCCGGGGGGTTCGTCCTCCCGGAGGCGCTAATGGAGCAAGAGCCGATGAGCGAGGCGCCGCTGCCGGCGAGCCTGATGGTGCGGGCGGCGGCGTGGGCGGTGCACGCCTTCACCGGCAGCGGCGTGGTGCTGGCGATGCTGGCGCTGCTCGCGGTCGAGCGGGGGGCGTGGACCGCGGCCCTGGCGTGGCTCGGCGTGGCCTTGATCGTCGACGGGGTGGACGGAAGCTTCGCACGTGCGGCCAAGGTGAAGGAGCGGGCCGGGCGGATCGACGGCGACGCGCTCGATCTCATCATCGACTATCTGAGCTACGTCTTCGTGCCGGCCCTGTTCATCTGGCGCGCCGGGCTGGTGCCGCCGGAGTTCGGCCTGTGGCTGGTGGCGGCGATCCTCGTCTCCGCCCTCTATTGCTTCGCGCGGCGCGACATGAAGACCGCCGACAATTATTTCCGCGGCTTCCCGGCGCTGTGGAACGTGGTTGCGCTCTATCTCTTCGTCGCGGGCATCGCCCCTGCTTACGGAGCTGCGATCGTCGCCCTGCTCGCGGTCATGACCTTCGCGCCGGTGCACTTCGTCCACCCGTTCAGGGTGCGGGATTACGGGAATTGGCTCCCTGCGCTGGCAATCCTATGGGCTGCGGCGACCGCGGCCTTGCTGTGGCCCGGCTGGGACGAGGGGGTGCGGCTGGGCCTGTTCTGGGTGTCCTCGGCCTCGGCGGCGATCCTGATCGGGCTCGGGCTGCTGAGGACGGCGCGAGGGCCGCGCGCCTAGCGCGCGTGATGCTCGAGGCCGAGCTCGGCTTCGACCGTATCCGCCTGCTCCTGCGCGTGGCGCACGGCGAAATCGATGTCGGCGGCTGCAGCCGGGCTGCGCAGCGCCTCGGTCGACGGCGCGAGGTGGGTGACGAGGAGCAGCGCGGTGGCTGCGAAGCTAAACAATGCGAACTTCATCGGACTTGCTCCGGTTTGGGGAGCACAGCGAATAGGGCGCCACTGTCACAGCCTCATGCCGCGCAGGGAGGAGAAGTGTTTCAATTGTGTCAGCCGTGCGTTGGGACCCAAATGGGCATCGTCATCGGCACGGCAGGATGGACCATTTCGCGGGAGGCGGCGGAGCGCTTTCCGGCGGAGGGGTCGTCGCTGGAGCGCTATTCGGCGCGGTTCAAAGGCGCGGAGATCAACTCCTCCTTCCACCGCCCCCACCGCGCCTCGACCTGGCGGCGATGGGCCGACAGCGTTCGGCAAGATTTCCGCTTCTCGGTAAAGCTCCCCAAGGCGATCAGCCACACCAAGCGGCTGGTCGATTGCGGTGAGGAAGTGGATCGCTTCCTAGCCGAAGCGGGAGAGCTGGGCGACAAGCTCGCCATCCTCCTCCTCCAGCTTCCGCCGAGCTTCGCCTTCGATGGGGGCCTGGCCGAGGATTTCCTCGCCGGCCTCGCCGCCCGGACCCCTGCCCGCCTGGCCTGCGAGCCGCGCCACCCGAGCTGGTTCGAGCCCGCTGCCGACGCCCTGCTCGATCGCCTGAGGGTGGCCCGCGTCGCCGCCGACCCGGCACGGGTGCCCGCGGCCGCGGAGCCCGGCGGGTGGCGGGGCCTCGCTTACTGGCGCCTGCACGGCTCGCCGGTGATGTACCGCTCCTCCTATGCCCCGGCCGCGCTCCAGGCCTATGCGGAGGCGATGCGGAACAAGGATGAAGCCTGGTGCATCTTCGACAACACCGCCTCCTCCGCCGCCACCGCAAACGCGCTCGACCTCCTCGACCTGCTGTCCGAATGAAACGCTGAAGAAACGACATAATCGCTGCTGACTCCGATCTGGATCAGAGTTATGCATCGTCTTCGGCGTGTGAGCGCCGGTGCGGCCGGGCGGGGATCCGGGCCGCAGGGGGGACAATCATTGGCCTTGCTGGGAAGCATCATTGCCTGGCTGATCGGCGGCTGGCTGCTCCTGGTCATGGGCCTGGTCGTGCTTCGGATGATCGGCGGCTCGATCAGCCTGACCGGCCTGCTCAAGCTCGAGGCGCGCGCGCCGTTCGGCTTCGACCGAATCCAGCTCGTCTTCGTTACTCTCTTCTTCGCCGGCGGCTACCTCGTCGCCGCCCTCGCACGCGGGCCGGGCGACAATCTGCCCGACATTCCGGCGCCGCTTCTGCTCATCCTTCTGGGGAGCCACGGCGCCTATCTCGGGGTCAAATATACCGCGCTTCG
This sequence comes from Alphaproteobacteria bacterium, assembly GCA_005882415.1. Lineage (GTDB taxonomy): Bacteria > Pseudomonadota > Alphaproteobacteria > Sphingomonadales > Sphingomonadaceae > Allosphingosinicella. Next base: position 25,593 of record VBAE01000093.1, read on the forward strand.
GGCGCGCATGGGGAGGGAAAGATAATGCCGACCAATATCTGGGGCTGGATTTCCGCCATCGTGGCGATCGCGCTTGCGACGGTGATCGTCACCTTCGCCCTCGTCGTCGCGTGGAAGCTCGCGACCAACAAGATCGACCTTCGCTACCTGCTCGCCGAACCCGCCGGCGCGCCGCCGCCCGGCACCGACCCGAACGAGCCGCCGGGCGAACCCAAGGCAAGCGTGTCGCGCTTCCAGTTCCTGATCTTCACCTTCGTCATCGCCGGAGTCTATCTGATCCTCTGCCTGGAATCGGGGCGGTTCGTCGAGATTCCGCAGAATGTCATCCTGCTGCTCGGGGTGAGCGGCACCAGCTACGCGGCGTCCAAGGGCATCAAGGCCGCCGCCGACACCAGCCAGCGCCATGCCGACGCGGCGGCGCGAGCCAATGGCTAGCCCCCCGCCCGGCACCCCCCCGCCGCCGCGCCGGCGCCGCACCACGGTGGATGCGCCGCTCGCACCGCCGCTCCGGCCGGTGCTTCATCCACGGTCGAAGCCCGGCCGGGCGCCGGGGATTATCGCAGTCCTCGCCGCAGCAGCGCCGCTCGCAGTCGCCGCGGTCGGAATGATCGGCGACCAGCGTCCAGCGACCGCCGCTCTAGCGTCGCAGCCCGCCCCGCCCGCTGCCCCGGCCGGCCCGCCGCCCATTCTCGCCGCCGATGGCGACCTCGCGCCGCCGCCGCCCAATTCCGTCATCCCGCAATGCCTCACCCAATTCGCAATCGACCTGCCCAAGCATCGCGGCGACGATGTCGGGCGGCGGCAGACGATCATCTGCAGGCGCGGCTACATCCTCTCCTACAACGTCGATACGCGCAGCCCGGACTGGGTGGTCGAGCGGCTCGAGCCCTCCGAGCTCCGGGGCACCGCAAGCCGCGGCAACCGCTTCCTCCACGATCCCGCGCTCCCGGCCGGGATCGACGCCGACAATCCCGACTTCCTGAAGACCGGCTTCGACAAGGGTCACCAGGCGCCGGCCGGGGATTCGAAGTTCGACCAGACGATCATGGACGAATCCTTCTACTTCACCAACATGTCGCCCCAGCGCGGCATCGGCATGAACCGCGGCGCGTGGAAATTTCTGGAGGAGACCACCCGCTCCTGGGTGCTCTGCGGCGGCCACCCGGACCTCTACGTCATCACCGGCCCGATCTACGGCACGCTGGCCGGCAACCCGGCGACCATCGGCGACCCGCCGATTGCGGTGCCGAGGGCCTATTACAAGATCGTCTACGATCCCGTCCGCGACCTCGCGGTGGGCTTCGTCCTCCCCAACACCAGGATCGGATCGCGGATCAACCTGCAGGACTATGTCGTCCGGATCACCGACATCGAGACGGAGACCGGCCTCAACTTCTTCCGCTCGATGGACCAGCGCCGCCAGGCCGAGATCAAGGACAGCCCGGGCGTTGCCTGGGGGCACACGGGGACCTGCCCGGGCGATATGGGCGACTGAGAAGGCGCTTGCCTCCTCAGCTGTAGAAAATGTGCAACCCGATCTTCGACTCGCGGTTGAGCTGCTTGCCCCATGCCGGCGCGACATAGTCGGCGTGGTACCACATCACGTCGGCGGGGACCGCGTCGACGATATCGGCGGTGGCGATCTTCGCGATGGCGACGGCCTTGCGCCAGGCCTCGGTCGCCTTGTCCGGGGTCGGGAAGCGGCCGTTCTGGATGAACGAGAATTGGGCGTGCTGGGTGACGACGGCGCAGATCGTGTCCGGATAGCGGCGCGAGACGACCCGGTTCAGCACGACGTCGGCGACCGCGAGCTGGCCGTCGATCGGCTCGCCGCGGCTCTCGAAATAGACGGCGCGGGCGAGGCATTCCTGCTCGGCGTCCGACGTCGCGTCGGCGGCGTTGGCGGCGACCAGCGCCTCGAGCTTGGGATCGGCCGGCGCGGCGGCCTCGGCGGCAGCAGCGGGCGCACCCTCCGGCGTGAAGGCGGAGACGACACGGTCGACGAAGCCGGAGAGGAGGCCCGACTCCTGCGACTGAACCGCGGAGCCGGAGGTGCCGCGCTCGTGAGCCTCGGAAGGCGCGGAAAGGCTTGCACCGGCGACAAGCGCCAGCGCAGCCGCGGTCAAGCCCGCGGCGCGAACGATCCTGATCATCGACTCTCTTGTCTGTGCGGCAGCCGATCCCCCGGATGCGAGAACCGCATCCTGATCGCCCCCCCGTCTCGCGTCGCGGCAGCCTCAGTGGCTGCGGCGATTCGCTCTCGCTAAGTGCTGAGGGGCCAATGACTTATCGCCCGCTCCGCAGCAATGGGCTGAGGGCGGCGAAGCGATGAACCGTGTGATGCAGGAGACACAGCGAAAATAAATTCGATTCCGCTTGGAACTTTTCCCGATTTTGTGGCTCCGGCGCTACGAAAAATCGAAAAACCCAGCAGGATCAGCCGCTTGGCGCCGCCGCCTGGTTTCCGTCGGCGGGCGGGGTCGGAAGGTCGTTGCCGGCGATGAACTTCACATAGGCGCCTTCGACCCAGCCCGACTTGCACGGCCCGGCATAGGCCGCGGCCGCATTGACCGGATCCGACACCCCGCAGCTTTGGGCCAGCGAACCGCCTTGGTCATAGACGACGCCGAACCATTTTTGGTCCAGCGAGCGGCTGCAGATGAAGAAGCGCCCCCCCGATGCGATCTTCCCCACGGCGGCGCCATTGTCGAACGGCGCCGCCCGGACGGGGAGGTCCTGCGCTTGCTCGAGCTTGCGGGTGGTGCCGGCGGCGGCGCAGGCGGCGAAGGCGGGGCCGAACTCGCCGATCCTGACAGGCCGCGTTCCGGGCGTGAGCGCGGTCGGCGCGTCGTCTCCGGCGGCCGCATTGTTGGCCGATTCGCTATAGGGAACGGGATCCCCGCAGGAGGCGAGGGCCAGGCTAAGGAGAAACCCGAAGGGCAATGACGCGCGCCGCATGTCGCCCTTGTGGCGCGGGCGCGCGGAAAAATCTACGATCTCGGTCAAGGAGTCGCCGCCATGGCCCATTGGCTGATGAAATCCGAACCCGGAAACTATTCCTGGGACGACCTCGTCCGCGACGGCGGCACCGAATGGGATGGGGTGAGAAACCCCGCCGCCCGGCTCCACCTGCGAGCGATGAAGGCGGGCGACGAGGCGTTCTTCTACCATAGCGGCGCCGACAAGGCGGTGGTCGGCGTCATGCGCATCGCCCGCGAAGCCGCGCCGGACCCGAAGGATGCGGACTGGGTCTCGGTGCGGGTCGAGCCCGTCCGCCCCCTCCCCCGCCCGGTCGCGCTCAAGACGATCAAGGCCGAGCCCGACCTCGCCGCCCTCGAGATGCTCCGCCAGTCGCGCCTGTCGGTGAGCCCGGTGCGCGACGAGGAATGGGCGGCGATCCTCGCGCTTGGGGAGGAAGGGCCATGATCGTGCTCGCCGCGGCGCTCCTCGCCGCCACCCCGCAGGCCGAGAGCGCGCGCCATTTCATCGAGCGCCTCTACGCCGGCTATCGAGACCCGGATTACAGCCCCCTCGCCCGCCCCGCCCGGATCTTCGCCCCGGCCCTGGTTGCCGCCATCGCCGAGGACGTCCGCCTGTCGCACGACGAAGTCGGCTTCATGGACGCCGACCCGCTCTGCCAGTGCCAGGACCCGGCGGGGCTCAAGGCCGAGATCGGCGCAGTGACCGCGGCCGGCCCAGCCGCCGCCACCGCCCGCGTCACCCTCCGCTTCGGCAAGGACGCCACCCCGATCACCCTCCGCCTCGCCCGCACCCGCTCCGGCTGGCGCATCGCCGACCTCGCCGCCCCGGGCGAGCCGAGCCTGCTCCACAGCCTCCAGGCCTTCAACCGCCGCCGCTCGGGAGCAAAGCGATGACCGACATGCCAGCCCTCTTCATCGGCCATGGCAGTCCGATGAACACGCTCGAGCGCAACGGCTTCACCGACGCGTGGCGGACGCTCGGCCGGCGGATGCCGCGCCCCCGGGCGGTGCTGTGCGTCTCCGCCCATTGGTATTTCGGGGCGACCGCGGTGACGGCGATGCCGAACCCCCGCACCATCCACGATTTCTACGGCTTCCCCCAGCCGCTGTTCGACTTCGACTATCCCGCGCCGGGCGCCCCCGACGTCGCCGCCGAGGTGGTCGAGGCGGTGAAGCCGGTCTGGTGCGGGCTCGACCAGGACCAATGGGGCCTCGACCACGGCACCTGGAGCGTGCTCGCCCACCTCTATCCGGACGCCGACGTGCCCGTCGTCCAGCTCTCGATCAACGCGCTGAAGCCGCTCGATTACCATGTCGAGCTCGGCGCCCGGCTCGCCCCGCTGCGGAAGCGCGGCATCCTGGTGCTGGCGAGCGGCAACATCGTCCACAATCTCGGCCGCCTGCAATGGAACCAGCCCGACCTCGCCTATGACTGGGCGGAACGCTTCGACGACGCCGCCGCCCGCCAGCTCGCGGAGGCCCCCGGGGACGTGCTTAAGCTCGCCGAGCATCCCGACTATGCCGCCGCAGTCCCGACCCCCGACCATTTCATCCCCCTCCTCTACCTCGCCTGCATGGCGGCCGCCGAAGGGCAGCCGCTCGCGCCTTTGGTCCGCGGCCATGCGATGGGCTCGATCTCGATGGCCTGCTACGGGCTCGGTGACGTCGGCCTGACCTGCGAGGAAGCCGAAGGCGCCGCTACTCTCCCGCCCGGCGTGCCTCCCGACCAGAGCAACATCTGAGCCCCTGGACCGTTACCCGCGCTTCAGCCGCGCAAAGCGGCGTATAAGAGAGGAAGTTTCGATGCGAATGATTTTGCTGGCCGACCACGGCCGCCGACAATGGGATGGACGCCAATATGACGGCGATGGACCCGTCGATGACCGTCGATCAGAACGGCGCGATGATGGGCACCACCAACGGCACGGTGGATGCCAACACCCAGGACCTGATGAACCAGGACGCGACCACCCACGACGCGGACACCAATCTCGCGAATGGGCTGTAGCGCCCGAGCGCAGCGACGCCGGCGTGAAACGCCGCCGGAGCAGCGCGAAGAGAGCGCGGAAGCCGGCCAGCCTGCGCCGGAAGGCGACAGGACTGACGTCACGGAATTCAGTTCCGTGACGGCTTCGCCAGCCCAAGAAGGACGGCCGCCCCAGCTCCCCGCCGGGGCGGCCCATCCTCAACTCACCAGGGCCATTCCGAATTGTCGACGACGCCGTCGCCATTCTTGTCGAGGTTCGACCAGTAGCGGGCGTTCCAATATTCGTCGTTGCTCAGATAGCCGTCGTGATTGGTATCGAAGGCGGTCCAGCTCGGCTCGTACTGGGCCTGGCGGTAGGTCGGGTAGAAGCCGCCGCCATACCAGCAATTGGCATATTCGGCCCGGCTGATCCGGCCGTCATGATTGGCGTCCCACATCGCATAGGCGCCGGTGCGATAGTCGTTATATTCGGCGTTCGAGATCCGCCCGTCATTGTTGCGGTCCATCGCCCCGTAGGTGCCGCAGGCGGCGTAGGTGCGGGCGGGATCGTAGGTGAGGGCGTTGGCGACGGACTCCACGTCCTCGCCCGCGCCGCGCACGGTATTGCAGGCGCCGAGCGACAGCGCCGCCGACGTGGCAAGCAACAGGGTCGGTAACAATTTACGCATGAGGTATCTCCTACAACGAGCCCCTCGGCACCGCCCGCTCCATCCCGGCGAGGGCCGTGTGCAGAATGGATAGGGGCAGGGGGAGGTTCCAGCGCCGGTGCCCCGAGCGCAGCGACGCCGGCGGCAAAGCCGCCGCCGGAGCAGCGCGAAGAGAGGTACCAAGCCGGCCAGCCTGCGCCCCGCAGAGGGCGACAGGACTGACGTCACGGATTCAGTCCGTGACGTCTACGGCGTCCGAGCTTCCCCAGCCTCCCGAGCCTCCAGTTCCCCCCTTATCCGAGCCAGCTCCGGGTCCATCTCCATCCCCGCAAACCGCCAATAATCCTCCCCTTCGTGAAATCCCTCCGCCTCCTCCAGAACCACCCCCGATTCCAGCGGGCCAAGATAAGGCATCGCGTTCGGCCCGACCCGGACGAAGCTCTCCCCCGGATCGTCGAGCCCCGCCTCGATCGCCGCCTCGCCGCCTCGGTCGTAGGCGGCATCCGAAGCCCGCGCCCGCGCCGCGCACGCCTCCAGCGCGGCTGCGATCGCCGCCTCGGCCTCGGCGTCGAGCGCCACCCCTTCGAACCCGTCCAGCACCGCCGCCGAGCAATCGAGCGCCTCCGCCCCATTGTCGTTGGCCCCGCCCCGCGAATTGATCACCGTCCGCACCGTCGTCGCCGAAGCCATGGCCCCCGCTCCCTCCACCCGCTCATCCTGGCGAGAGGCCGCCCCCGCCCCCGCGCTGGCCCGCGTCGAGAAATAATTGATCGTCGTCCGCCTGCCATTCTCGTCCTGGCCGTAGTGGCGCAGGCAGAACATCAGCAGCGCGTCGTTATGCTTGCGCCGGAATCCCATCAGCTTGCCGCCGACGAAGACGGGGACCAGAGTGTTCAGGTCGGATCGTCCCCCGGACGATCCTCAACCGTGTGGGGCACGGTTGACCTGACACTCCCTCGATCGCCCGCTCGAAGGCGATGTCCTTCAGCCGCTTCAGCCCGAAATCCAGAGCCGCGTCCCAAGCCCGCCGAAAGCTCTCCGCCCCCGCCGACCGCCGCAGCGTGTAGCAATTCTGCTGCGACATATTGACCATCGCCGCCGCCCGGGTGACGCAGCCGGTATCGGCCAGCGCCTCGATAAACGCCTTCTGCCGCTCCGGCGTCCACCCATCATGCCGAAACCGCCGAGGCACGGGCGCGAAGTCGAGCGGAGGCGCCTCCCGCGCGCCCTTCCCCGCCGCCGACGCCCGCGCCTCCGCGCCGTCCGAACCCAGTCTCTCCTGCTCCTTCCGAAGCGCCCTACCCTTCTTCCGCATCATTCCCACTCCCTCGCCAAAGGCCCGAGTCGCGGGCCAATCGACCAGTTTATGACTCAAGAGAGGGGGTGTAGGAAAATGAAATGTTCGCGCTGTGTTCCCGAGCGCAGCGCCGCCGGCTGCGCAGCAGCCGCCGAAGCAGCGCGAAGAGAGAACACGAGCCGGCCAGCCTGCGCCGAAGGCGACAGGACTGACGTCACGGAATTCAGTTCCGTGACGGCTACGGCTTCCGAATTGAGGCGCACCGCCGCCTAAGCTGCCCCACGCTCAATAATGAAACCGGCACTGAAGGATTTCGAGCACCTGCTCGTCTCCCCTGCCGACCACGCGATACACCAGCCGATGCTCGCCATCGATCCGGCGCGACCACCAGCCGGAGAGGTTTTCCCGAAGCGGTTCCGGCTTTCCGATCCCCTTGAAGGGCGAGCGCAAAGTGTCGCCGATCAGCGCATCCACCCGCGCCAGCCTCTTCGGGTCAGTCGCCTGCCAGAAGCGATAATCCTCCCAGGCGCGGAGGTGGAAACTGATCTTCACACGGCGCGGTAGGATTGCGCCTGCTCATCCCACTCGACCTCGACCATGTTGCGCCCCGCATCGGCGTCGGCGACGGCTTCGTCCAGCTGCCGCGCATTGGCGGGGGTCGATTTGAGATGCAGCGTCTCGACCATGGAATCATAATCGGACTGGGCGAGCATCACGACCGGCTCATGCCCTTGGCGGGTCACCAGCACCGGCGCCCGATCGTCCACCGCCCGGTCCATGAAGTGGGCGAGACGGCGGCGAAGCTCGGAGAAGCTGACGTGGAGCATGTGTACATGTTAGTGTACGCGAGGGGCGGGAGCAAGGACTGACCTCACGAAATTCAGTTCCGTAACGGCTACGGCGCAAGTCAGTCGGGAAACAGCTCCGCCACGCCGACCCCAAGCGCTCCCGCAATCCGGGCGATATTGATCAGGCTGACATTGTTCTCACCGCGCTCGATGCCCCCATAATAGGACCGGTCGATCCCAGCCTTCAGCGCGACTTTCTCCTGAGAGAGCTTGGCTGCCTTGCGGAGCTTACGGAGACGCGCTCCGAAGCGGAGCTTCACTTCGTCCTTTTCGGCCGCGTCCATCCCGCCTTGTCGGCGAAATGAGGACTATAGTTCCACGGGGTATGACTCTCAGTCGGAGCTTTGCTCCCTCCGAAATGGAGCGTCCGTCCCATCCCAGGCAAGCTGCACCGCAATGAAATAATCCTCCATAGCGTCGCTGGCTGCCTCGGTGAGGGCAAGCAGGGACGCCCCTTGCCGCGCCGGATCAGGCTGGCGCTCGACAAGCCCGCGCTCGGCCAGCACGTCCAGCCAGCGCAGCGCAGTCGTGGTTGCAACCCGCGCATTCTCCGTCAGCCGCGCCAGCCGCACAGGCCGCTTCTCAAGATAGCACCGGAACAGCTCCAGCAGCAGGCTCCAGCCGGGATTGGCAAGGTCGATCCCGAACGCGTCGGACCGGGACTGCCTGGCCACCTGCACCGCCTGCAGCTGAGACACAGTGATCCGCTCCCGCGCACGCCCCTTCCGCCGAAGCGCGTCCAGTTCCGAATAGCTGGAAATCCGCTCCGACACCGAGCCAAGCTCCCGGCTCAGCTCCTCAAGAAAGGTCCGCCCCCCACTCCCCCGCTTCGCATCCACGGCTCATCGAATAGCGCAAGTCTGCGGGATATAATACCCGATTTGTAGGGAGGAGCGTTTTGAGGACGCCCCCAGATTCTTGTACCTAGGACGGCGCTGCGGCGCCTCCCCGCCAGAAGAGCCTCTAGTTGCCATTCCCATTGATCTGAGACAGGATCACGCAAGCAGGGGGACATCGACTTGGCAACTGAGAAAGAAGCAACGGCCACGCCTGCCGCTCCGGAAAAGACCGTTCGCCGCAAGATCCCAGGAGGGCTGCCTTATACGTCAAGTCCGGGGGTTCTGAGGCGGGTCTTGGAAAAGATACCTACGTCGGAGAAGCCGGCCACCTTCACCAACGACTTCCTCGGCACAGTCATGGAAGCGAGAGGAGGAGCCGCCCGGCCAATCATTCCCATCCTGAAGGCGACTGGCCTCCTCAATCAGACGGGAGCGCCCTCAGAACTCTACGCACAATTCCAGACTGATGCAGGTCGTCCTACCGCCGCCCTTCAGGCTCTGCGAAATGGCTTCGGAGAAATATTCCGCCGGAATCAATACGCCCACAAGGCGGAAGAAGCCGCTCTCATCGACGTCATAGTAGCGATCACGGGCCTCCCGAAAAAAGAGGGGATCGTCCGTTATATCCTCACTACGTTTCAAGCATTCCAAGAATACGCGAAGCTGGCACGCGAGGATGCCAAGGCCGATGAGCACATCGATGCAAGCCACTCGCACGATGCTTCACCTCTGCCACTCCTTGACCGAAGTGACAATGGCGCCGGTCGGCTCCAACTCGCCTACAACATCAACGTGGTCCTTCCTGAAACGACGAATGTCGAGGTATACAACGCCATCTTTAAGAGCTTGAAGGCGAACCTATTAACGTGAGCGATCATACAGTGGAACTGTTCGTCTTGAAGTGCGCTGTCATCGAGTCCGGCTTGAGGACTACATTGGCGGAGTTCGATACCGGAAATTCAGGTGCCCTCAGCAAAGCTGACGACGAGCAACTGGAGCCATTTATCAAGCAGTATGATCTCGCGAACCGCAAGAATGCGGCCCACATGGCGCGCTACTACGAGATATTCTACCTTTTAGAAAATGACATACGCCGCCTCATTGTCGAGACGATGGAAGCAGCGCACGGTCAGGCGTGGTGGGACTCCCAAGTCCCACCGGGCGTCCTTGAGGAGGTGCGGAAGAACCGCGAGCGCGAAGCGCAGGCCGCAGTCTCGGTGCGGTCTGAGGACGACATCGACTACACGACGTTTGGCCAACTTGGTGACATCATACGGGCGAACTGGTCCGATTTCGCAGGAATGCTAAGCAATCAGTCGGCGGTGTCGCGGGTGATGGCAGCGCTCAACATGCTCCGGGGCACCATCGCCCATTGTGGTGTTCTAGCGGAGGATGAGGTGGACCGTCTCAAGCTTGCGATTCGCGACTGGTTCAGGGTTCTAGAGGGACCGAAAAGCTAAGAAGTGGACGGATTCTCGTAACTGCCGCCAGGGCTTTCGTGGGCTTCGGTGCTGACATCAAAGACTTTCACGCGGTGTCTGGCACAAGCTCCAGTCTAGTCGAAGGGTAACCTCGGTGCCTAGCACTGCCGACACTCGACTCTTGGATGCCGCTTAATTACTCTCAGCACTTATGTTACGGGAGGAGCGCGGCTCATGGCTTGGTATAAGGACGGCACCAAACTTGAAAAAATCGACGACGCAAACTTCGATAAAATCTGGAAGCCGGGAGAGACGCCGCCGGACAACGGCATCTACGAATGCCAAGGCTGCGGCGACGAGATTGCGTCGAACAAAGGCGTAAAGCTTCCAACCCAAAATCATAGTCAACATTCTCCGGCAGAAGGCGAAATCCGGTGGAAGATGATTGTCTGCTGTGAGAACCGCTAGAGTTCGAGGTGCCTCGCACTAAGGAATCCAGCCTCCCCCCGCCACCGCATAGTTCTGCCATCCACGATAGGCTCGGCCCCACCGCGTCTCCGAGCAACCGCACGATCGTTGAGCGCCGTCACGAACTGAATTCGTGACGTCGATCAGGCTCGCTTCGCGACCTGTCGGCCGGGCTTCGCCGTCTCTCGCGGAAGCCTCGGCGGCGGTTCCCGCCGGCGGTCTTCCGCTCGGCCCCTACGCCACCCCCGGCGCCTTCCGCCTTACCGTCTCCTCCGCGCAATCCTTGAGTGCCCGCTCGGCGAACTGGTTGAGGCTCACCCCTTCGATCGTCGCGGCGAGGGCGGCCTGGGCGTGGACGGCGGGGTCGGTGCGGATCATCAATTTGCCCGAATAGGCCCTCTCCGGCGTCTTTCCGATCTCGGCGCAGGTCTCGAGATAGTCGTCGACCGCTTCGTGGAACGCGGCGACGATCTCCCGGGCGTCGGCGCCGTGAAAGCCGACGACATCGTTGATCCCGGCGATCCGGCCGACCAGCAGCAGATCGTCGGCGTCGAACTCGACGGCGGCGTTATAGCCCTTGTAGGTCAGCAGGTTCATGGCTTCACTCCCAGCCTGGCAAGGAAGGCCCGAGCGTCCCGGACCTGATAATGCTTCGCATTCGGCTCCGGGTGGGGCCGGTGAAACGAGGCGATCACCCCGTTCCTCTCGAACTTCACCCGCGAGCCGCGTCCGTCGATGACCCGGCAGCCGACCGCCTTCAGCAGGCTTTCGAGCGCGGACCAGCGGATCGTCCCGGAAACCGGATCCGCGAAAAGGTCCGCCAGCGTCTGACGCTGCTTCGAGTTCATGCTAGCGTTTTGCGCTAGCGCTTGGGGGAGTGCAAGCACGAAGTGATAGCGCATGGGAGAGTTGCCCGCTTCCTCCGCGCCTCCGCGTCTCCGCGCGAACCCAAACCGCCCCCGGCTCACGCGGAAGCCCCGGCAGCCTCGCGGGGCCCCCTCCACCATGGTCAGGTGAACAGTCCGCCGGACTGTTCAGCCCTGTCCGGGGGACAGGGCGACCTGACCATTGCGGGTGGTCCCCCTCCCCGTTCCGGGGAGGAGCTTCAGGCGGCTTCGCTGCGGCGGCTTTGACGCTTGCGCTCGTGAGGATCGAGATGCCGCTTCCTCAACCGGATAGCCTTGGGCGTAACCTCCACCAGCTCATCGTCCTGGATGTAGGCAATCGCCTGCTCCAGCGTCATCCGCTTCGGCGGAGTCAACCGGATGCTCTCATCCTTCGGCCCGCTCGCCCGGAAGTTGGTGAGCTGCTTGGATTTCAACGGGTTCACCTCCAGATCCTGCGGCTTGGCGTTTTCGCCGATTATCATGCCTTCGTACAACTTGTCGCCCGGCGCGATGAAGAGGACTCCGCGGACTTCGATCGAGTTCAGGGCGTAGGCGACGGCCTCGCCCTGCTCCATCGAGATGAGGACGCCGTTCTGGCGGCCCTGGATCGGGCCCTTATAGGGGCCGTATTTCTCGAACAGGCGGTTCATGATGCCGGTGCCGCGGGTGTCGCTAAGGAACTCGCCATGATAGCCGATCAGGCCGCGGCTGGGCGCGCTGAACGTGAGGCGCGTCTTGCCGCCGCCCGAGGGGCGCATGTCGGTCATCTCGGCTTTCCTCAGCGCCATTTTCTCGACGACGGTGCCCGAATGCTCGTCGTCGACGTCGATGACGACCGTCTCATAGGGCTCCTCGCGCGAGCCGTTCTCTCCGTCGCGGAAGAGGACCCGGGGGCGGGAGATGGAGAGCTCGAAGCCTTCGCGGCGCATCGTCTCGATGAGCACGCCGAGCTGGAGCTCGCCGCGGCCGGCGACTTCGAACGCGTCCTTCTCCTGGCTCTCGGTGAGGCGGATCGAGACGTTCGATTCGGCTTCCCGTTCGAGGCGGTCGCGGATCACCCGGCTCTGCACCTTGTCGCCGTCGCGGCCGGCATAGGGGCTGTCGTTGACCGCGAAGCTCATGGCGAGCGTCGGCGGGTCGATCGGGCGGGCGGCGACCGGCACGGTGACGGCCGGGGCGGCGATGGTGTTGGACACGGTCGCATTGGTGAGGCCGGCGATGGCGACGATGTCGCCCGCCTGGGCGCTGTCGACGGGCACCCGGTCGAGGCCGCGGAAGGCGAAGACCTTGGTGGCGCGGCCGGCTTCGACTTCCTTGCCGTCGACGTCGAGCGCCTTGATCGGCATGTTGACGTCGAGGCGGCCGCTCTCGATCCGGCCGGTGAGGATCCGGCCGAGGAAGGGATCGCGGTCGAGCAGGGTGGCGAGCATCTTGAACTCGCCCTCGGTGTCGAGGCCCGGGGCCGGGATGTGGTTCAGGATGGTCTCGAACATCGGCGTCAGGTCGCCCGAGCGGACGTCGTCGGTGAGGCCCGCATAGCCGGCGCGGCCCGAGGCGTAGAGGACGGGGAAATCGAGCTGCTCGTCCGAGGCGTCGAGGCTGAGGAACAGCTCGAAGCATTCGTCGAGCACTTCGGCCGGGCGGGCGTCGGGGCGGTCGATCTTGTTGACGACGACGATCGGGCGAAGGCCGAGGCCCAGAGCCTTGCCGGTGACGAACTTGGTCTGCGGCATCGGGCCTTCGGCCGCGTCGACGAGCAGGATGACGCCGTCGACCATCGAGAGGATGCGCTCCACCTCGGCGCCGAAATCGGCGTGGCCGGGGGTGTCGACGATGTTGATGTGCGTGGTGACGCCGTCATGCTCCCACTCGACCGAGGTGCATTTGGCGAGGATGGTGATCCCCCGCTCCTTCTCCAAGTCGTTGGAATCCATGGCTCTTTCTTCCACGCGCTGGTTGTCGCGGAAGG